>CAYSPU010000140.1:8863-15682 GCA_964432995.1 uncultured Verrucomicrobiota bacterium | reverse complement strand
GGCAGCCACGAGGGGGTGGACACAATGGTGGAGTTTGACGTGACGGCGGCGGTGTGGCCGGAGGCGGACAACCTCGTGGCGGTGCGTTTGATCAACCCCGGCAACACGCCGGTGGACGGGTTCAAGATCCGCGAGTGCCCCGGCCGGAACAAGTCTGACCCGTGGGCTCCCGGTTCGAGCTATAACCAGGGCGGCATCCTGGACTCGGTCGAGCTGCTGCTGGCGGCGCCGGTGCGCATCGAGGCGCTCTACCTCAAGCCGGACTGGCAGAGCGGCGCGATCGAGATGGAGGCGAACGTGCGCAACGCCACCGGCCAAGCGGTCCGCGGCAGACTGGCCCTGAGCGTGGCCCCGGCGGCCGGGGGCGAGACGCTCGACCTCACCACCACCGACGTCGACTTCGCCGCCGGGGACACCCTGGTCCGCGGCCGCCTGCGCGTGCCCGACTTCCGCCTCTGGAACGTCGAGCATCCCGTGCTCTACCGGGTTACTGCCCGCGCAAGCCGCGAAGGCAGCGACGCCGTCGACGAACAGTCGGCGCCGTGCGGCTTCCGTGACTTCCGGTTTGCGGATGGCTACTTCCGTCTGAACGGGAAACGGATCTTTCTGAAGAGCGCGCATTTCGGGGGCGACTCGCCGATGACGGGGATCGTGCCGCTGGACCCGGGCATGTTGCGGAAGGACTTCCTGAGCATGAAGCTCATGGGGTTCAACATGGCGCGCTGTATTGCGGGTCTGGGACGGCGCTTCATGATGGACCTGGCGGACGAGATCGGGCTGATGATCTACGACGAGTCGTATGCGAGTTGGTGCGTGGCGCCGTCGCCCCAAATGGGGCAACGCTGGAATCGCACCGTGGCCGGCATGATCCGGCGCGACCGCAACCATCCCGCCGTCGTCATATGGGGATTGCTCAACGAGATGCCGAATGAAGCCGTCTTCGCGCATGCCGTGGACTCTCTCGAGTTCGTGAAACAGCTCGACGACACGCGCGTCGTGATGCTGAACAGCGGCCGCTGGGACGGGATGATCTTCGACGATGCGGCTGGGGCCCAACCGGCCCTGCCGCAAGCCTGGGTGATGGGACGGACGTTCCGGGTGCCGTTTGTCTGCCGCAATGCGTCGGGCGCTGACATCAACCACGACGGCACGATCTTCCCAGCGGGCGCTCTAGCGCTGCACGTGGGCACAAGTGGGGAGGCGGCGGTGGTCCGGTTCTTAGCGCCCAGCGACGGCGCGTATCGGGTGAGCGCGCGCTTCCGGGGAATCGCCGGGCCTCCGGCCAACGGGCCGGTGACGACCGGTGCCGGCTCTCTTCTGGCGCGCGGCGAGAGGGTGTTCGCGGACAAGATCAACTGCGACGGGCGCCCCAACGAAGTCGCCTACGAAGGTCGGCTCACTCTCCGGAAAGGCGAAGCCCTGGATGCGGTCTCCGGCTCCGGGAACGCGACGTTCAACAGCGACACCACGAGGTTGGACTTGGTGGTGACTGGGCCGGACGGCACGACCTACGACGCCACCAGGGATTGGTCGATCGCCAACAGGAATCCCAACGGCGTCTGGGCCTACGGCTCCATGCCCGCCGGAGTGGTCGACTCCAGCCGATTCACGCCGTTGGCGCGTGCCTTCGACGGCGTCCGCAGGAGCATCGGCAGCCTGAGCAATCCTGGCTCGAAGGTCTGGGAAGACGTCCTGGCTGACAAGCACCCGTACCAGGCTTGCCCGCATACGGCGGGCATCATCCGCACGCTGCGCACAATCGATGGCGGCGGACGGCCGCTGTTCATTTCGGAATACGGCTTTGGGAGCGCGAACAACCTGTTGCACTTGCGCGGGCACTACGAGCAGGCCGCAGCCGGATACGCCTTCGATCGCAAGCTGTTGGATGAGTACTTCGGGAGGTTCTCCGATGATTGGCGTCGTTGGAAGTTGGCCGACCTGTTCGGCAACATGGAGAACTACTTCCGCCAATGCGTGGCCCTGGAGGCCGGCGGCCGGCTGCTGGGCACGAGCGCGATCCGCTCGAATCCGAACGTCATCTCCCACAGCCTCACCGCCTGTCACGACACCGTGCTCGCGGCGGAAGGGCTCATCACCTCGTTCCGCGAACTGAAGCCCGGCGTGGTCGACGCCATGGCGGACGCGTGGTCGCCGCTGCGGTTCTGCGTGTTCGCCGAACCCGTCCAGGCCGTTCGCGGCGGGTCGGTGCACATTGAAGTGGTGCTCGTGAACGAGGATGTCCTCCGGCCGGGGCGGTATCCGGTGCGCGTGCAGGTGCTGGGCCCGGAAGGATATCGTGCGCTCGACACCTCCATCACGGTTGAAATCCCCGAAACGCTCACCCGCCCGGAGCCGCCCTTCGCGAAGCTCGTCTTCGCCCAGGACGTGAAACTCGATGGGCCTGCGGGTGCCTGCCAGATCTTTGCCTTCTTCGAGGAACGAGCGGCGGCGGAGGGCGGCGAATACACCTTCTGGGCGGATGACCCGACGGCGATGCCCCGGGTGGAATCGACCGTGACCCTGTGGGGGCCGGACCTGGAGTTGGCCCAATGGCTCGAGTCCAAGGGGATCAAGACGCAACCGTTCGGTCCGAACGCCGGCGCGCGGGAGGTGATCCTGGTGGGGAACGTTCCCGGCGAGGATTTCGCGATGCTCACCGCGCGGGTCGAGGCTGGGGCGACGGCGGTGTTCCTTTGTCCCGCGGTCTTTGCGAAGGGCGACCGGTCGCTGGCCCTGCTGCCGTTGCCGGAGCAGGGCAGCCTGGTGACCGGTCACGACTGGCTCTACCAGAACAACGACTGGGCCATGAACCACCCCATCTTCAAAGGACTCCCTACGGGCCTGATGGATTATCAGTTCTACCGGGAAATCCTGGGCGACAAGTTCTTTCGGGGGCAAACGCCGCCGGCGGAAGTGGTGGCGGGCATGATCAACACCTCGATCGGCTACAACTCCGGCCTGACCGTCAGCGTGCACCGAGTGGGCGCGGGGCGGATCGTGCTCAACTCGCTGCTCCTCCGCGAGAACCTCTCCGCCAAAGCCTCCCACCCGGTTGCCGAGCGGCTCCTGCGGAACATGCTGAATCTCGGGCGGTGATCGGCCGTGCCCCAGGGTCAGGCCGCAAAGGACCGCGAAGGCGGGCAGGGCGACCTCTCCGCCGGCGCCGCGAGAAGTCGGTACCGGCCCTTCCGGACCGCGGGTCTTCTGACCCGCAGCAGAGCGCACATGCCCTTTGCTGCGGCTCCAGCCGCCTCCGCCAAGGCTACGGCGCGCCGGGGACGAACCGCGGTCCGAAACCTGGCGGGATCTTCGTGGAGCCGACAGCGCACTCGTCCGCAGGGGCGAAAATCGCGCGTGAACCGGGGACGACGGAACCCTTGGCGCCACTGAGACGAGGATCCGGGTGAGCACCCTGTGCCTTGCGGGTTTTACAGACGCTTTACACCGACACGACATCTCCTGTGGCATGATCAGGGAGCGTGCATGAGCAACGGGAAAGAACATCTGCAGTCGGAGAGGCGTTGCCTACCGGTGTGATGCTCATGGCTGGCTGTGCCGCCCGGTCGTACACCAGCCGACAACGGCGCGCTGGGAACTGGCAGCGCGCGACTCCGAGGAAGACTCGCGAGCGGACTCCGAGCGAAGCTCGCGAGCAGGTCTCCGCATCGCGCCGAAGCGAAGTAGCCAACGGCTGGCGTCCTCCCGTGCTGACTCGCCGACATGCCGACTTGCTGATCCGCCGTCCTTCGGCGCCCTCGGAGAGGTCGCCCCACCTTGTATGCGAAACGGTATGCCAGAATGGGTAGGGGGATTCGTGAAGATGGTGAGAATCACCGGCATTGGTGTGCTGGCGGGAGTGTTCGTTTTCGGGACCTCAGGTCTGTGCGCCCCTGTGTCAGTTACCCGCTCAGACGGGAAGACGTTCACGTTCTCGGAGTGGTCGTCACCTGAGATCATGGCAGTCGCGTCGGATGAAGGTACGGCAACCCTTTCACGCTGGCGCTGCGAGGTGGACGAACAGGACCCAAGGTGGCCGACGAAGTGGAAGCGCATTGGCCGACCCAAGCTTACGCGAACGAAGAGGGTCTGAATCGCGGTGTGTATGCCATCGCCGGCGCGGCGGTCTTGCCCGCGTCAGGCGAACTATGGATCGGACCAGCCGATTGCCAACTCGCCTTTTGGGAAAACCAGTTCCTGGGCGTTATGGTGAAGAGGCCGCAAGAACTGTGGGTCTTTCGCGGGCGGGGTGTCACGATCCCTGGCCCTCCCGAGGGGATCACGGTGTTTGCCAAGGAGGCAGCGCGGTTTGAGCAGGAATTCGAGGCAGCCAAACACCAATGGAAACCGGACCTGCGGGTGAACACCCGCGATCTTTTCCCTGGAGACGCCCGGTTTCCCGAGGACAGCAGTTTCTGGATGCGCCGTGTTGCGGTTGGGGACAAAGGCCTAGTCGTGCTGCTCAACTCGAGCAACTCGCGAGCTCACCCCGAGGTTGTCTTGAGTCCGGACCTGCGGGTGGTGGCTACAGGGGTACGTGAGCTGAATGCCTTCGGGCGCCTTCAGGGCGAGCCGAGTTCGGAGCTGCCTTGATGCCGGGGATGCCGAGGATCGATGCAGTGACGTGGCATCCCCCAGCGAGGCGGCGCCTCAGACGTGGGGAGGCAAGGGCAGGGGAATGGAGGCAAAGGAATGGACCTTCGAGCGAGGATTCCCTTGCCTGCATCGCTCTGCCCCAACGGCAAGAGCGGCGCCGGATTACTGCCGATACGTGATTAGCGCGGACCCTGGTTTGTTGAAGATGACCGCATTCAGGCCATGCTCGGTCAACTCCCGTCCGGTCTGCCGGAGGCGCTCGCCGGTGTCGAGGTTGGTCACCAGGTAAGCGGCGCTCGGGTCGAGGCCGCGCAATGGGAAACGGGCGCTCTCATACGGGCTCTGGGGGCGGCGCAAGACAACGACCAACCCGTCCTTGTGATCCGGGCGATCGAGTTGATACGCCATCCAGGCTTCGGCGGCTTGCGAGTAGGGGGTCAACGGATAGTAGTCGCCGAGGTAATAATCCCTGATGGAAACGTATTGCTCGAGGGTGCGTCGGGCCCAGGCGAAGGGGAAATCGGCGGGGAGCCGTTCGCAGGGGCCGTCACCGGAATGCGCCCAGTTGATGCAGAGGCTGCTGCACATGCTGCTGCGGAACTCGTAGTCGTCGCCTTCGCGATCCTGGCTGGTGGCGCTGAGCGGCACCCAGGCCATCAGGCCGTAGGTGTGGCATTGATGGGCGATGGCGTCGCGCGGGCCGTCGGTTCGCCAGAAGGGAGTGGCGCGACCCACGGTTTCGAGGTCGATGCGCCGTCCGCCCGAGGCGCAGTTGTCGATGATCAGATTGGCGTCCCGGGCCAGCAGACCGTCCCAGAATGTGTAGAGACCCTCGATGTGGCGGATTTCGCTGATCCCCTGGCGGTCGGGCGCGTCGGCCTTCTGCCAGTATGGTGCCGGGTCCATGTTGAAGTCTTGGCGGTAGCAGCCGAGACCAAACTCGGCGATGCGGTCGGCAATGAAGTCGGTCACGAACCGGCGGGCGTCCGGGTTGCCGAGGTTGAACAGCAAGGTGCTGCCGCCGGTGTCGAACAGCCAGTCGCGGTGTTCCTGGTGCCAAGGGGTTCCGGCCATGACACGTTCGGGCTCGAACCAGAGCATGAGTTCGCGACGGTCCTGGCGGAGCGCGTCACTCAGGGGCTTGAAGCCGTGCGGGTAGAGGTTGGTTTTGACGTTCCAGCGCCCGACGTTCGAGGCCCAGCCGATGTCGCCGCTGGTGTTCCCATACCACTCGGCATCGATCCAGTAGTATTCGATGGGCAGTTGGTGCTCGATGAACCGGCGGATATTGTCGAGATGGACTTCGGCGCGGGTGCCGCCCCAATTGCCGCAGGTGATGGGCGGGACGAGGGGGCGTCCGTTTCGTTGGGGGCGATGGTGGGTGAGGATGAACTGGCGGAGGAGGTTTTGTCCGCGCCACCGGTCGCCTTGGTAGAACAGGGCGAGCATGCTGGGTGTTCGGATTTCCTCGCCGGGGCGCAGGATGAGGCTGGTGTGGGCCAGGCCGGCCTGGACGCGCACGGTTCCAGCCTGCGCCGAGTCGAACTTCGCCAGCCACTTCCCGCTCCAGCCTACGGCCAGCACCACGCCGGCGCCTTCGCCCTCGAGATTGAAGAACGGCAGCACCTCGCTCGAAGACCGACCATCGCGGCACTGGAGTGCGAACGCGGCACCCGGCTTGAGCTCAGTGGTGCGCGGCGCGAAGTCGTCGAACGAAGCCACACCGCCGAGGGCCCAATGCAGCGTGGTCGCCTTGGCGGCCGGCAGCGTGAAGACGCCGTCCAAAGCCTGGATCTGTTTCAGCAGTGGGGTGTCGGTGGCCCCTGTATTCTTGAACTTCGCCACCCATTCGATGGCGGGAAAGTCATCAAAGACCCTGGCCGTGACGCGCAGTTCGAGCCCGGTGGTGGGGTCGCGAAAGAGGACCTCCTGGGACTCGCCTCCGTCGGGGAGGGGCGCAGTTTGGGCTTGGCGGGTCCAGTTCTGGAGAAGGACGGCACTCGGCTGG
This sequence comes from uncultured Verrucomicrobiota bacterium, assembly GCA_964432995.1. Taxonomy (GTDB): domain Bacteria; phylum Verrucomicrobiota; class Verrucomicrobiia; order Limisphaerales; family JAHDYP01; genus CAYSPU01. Next base: position 9,081 of record CAYSPU010000140.1, on the reverse strand, counting down.
TCGGCGTAGAGGAAGGCGACCCGCGCGGCATTGGGAGCCAGGGCTTCGACCCACTGTTTCCGCAGATGGAAGTCGGCAGGCTGCGGTGTGACCGCCATGCCCGTGAGGCAGGTCAGGAGGAGAAGGGGGAGCAGACTCAAGCGTTGGATCTTCATACGTTCAGGGGAGACGGTTGGATGCGCCTTGGAGACCGTGAACTGCGTAGCGCCGGCTTTCCA
>CAYSPU010000140.1:0-8763 GCA_964432995.1 uncultured Verrucomicrobiota bacterium | reverse complement strand
GCCTGCAGGTCGCCGACAGGAATGTCGGCGCTACGGTTGCTGCGCCTTGGAGACCGTGAACTGCGTAGCGCCGGCTTTCCAGCCTGCAGGTCGCCGACAGGAATGTCGGCGCTACGGTTGCTGCGCCTTGGAGACCATGAACTGCGTAGCGCCGGCTTTCCAGCCGGCAGATCGTCGACAGGCCAACTTGCTGATCCGCCATCCTTCGGCGCCCTCGGAGAGGTCGCCCTACCTGACGGTTCATGGGAAGGCATGCTCCACTCCTCAGCGTCCGCGCCCTTCCTGAATCCATTGGAGAATCTCGGCGGCGCGCCGGGTGATGGCGCCGTAGTCGCGCTGGTCGACCCATTCCTTCTTGAAGAGTTCGCGGCCGATGCCGGCGGCGACGATGCCCGCCTGAAACCACTGGGTCAGCGCCGGCTTGGATACCTCGCGCATGCCCGTCACCATGACCCGCGTCCAGGGGCAGGGGCCCAGCAACGCCTTGACGAACTCCGGGCCACCGATCAACTCGCACGGAAAGAGTTTCACAATCTCAACGCCGGCCTCCTCGGCGGTGCCGATCTCCGTGAGCGTGGCGCAGCCGGGCAGGTAGGCGATCTTCCGGCGGTTGCAGAACCGCGCGACACGCTCATTGAACGATGGGCTGACGATGAAGTTGGCCCCGTGAGCGACATACAGTGCCGCGGTGGCTTCGTCCACGATCGTTCCGGCGCCGAGGATCAAGTCGGGCGACTGCTTCCGGGCGCGACGTTCCAGTTCCTGAAAGACATCGATGGCGTGATCGCCGCGGTTGGTGAACTCGAAGACGGTGGCGCCTCCGGCCGCGCACGCGGCGACGACCTGGCCGGCGACTTCGACGTCGCCATGATAGAACACGGGAACGAGCCCGATTTCGACAATCCGGTTGAGGACTTGGAGGCGTGAGAAGCGAGCCATAGTTACTGGACAGGTTGGTAGTTTCTGCGCGCGAAAGCAATGGCATCGGCAACTGTGGCGAGGCGACCGCTGAAGGCCAGGGACAGCACCAGCAGGCCGAGCAGCGTGTCTTCCTCCGAGGCCGCCAGGCGGTGGGCCGCGCCGAGGCGATCGCAAATGAGTCGGCGGAGGAGCTCCACCTTCAACGCCACCCCGCCGGAATAGACCAAGCGCGACCAGTCGCGGTGGGGGGAAAGGCGGACGGCACAGCGGGCGTAGTTGTCCGCCATGCCGGTCAGGGCGGCGCGAAACAGATGGCCCACGCGCAGGTTCTCCTCGCGGACGTTCGTGATCGCGCCGTGATCGCCCAGGGCGCTGAAGTAGAAAGCCGGGTCCACACGCAGATCCGTTGATTCAATCTTCGCGGCTTCGGTGAGGATGTAATCCCAGGGGTCTCCAACGTCCAGGCTTTGGGCCTCGGCGAACTCGGTCAGCAGGCGGATCAGGGCGTTCAGGGCCCGCCCGCCCGGGATGTGGGTGATGGTCTTGAGGAAGCGTCCATCGAACCACGGGCGAGTCTGGAAGTCGCCAAACTCGCAATCGTTCGCCAACTGGATTACGGCCGAGCCGGTCGAGATGTTGACGGATAACTCGCCTTCGTCGAGGAAGGCCCCGGCTTGGGAACAGTGGTAGTCGCCGACCGGCGCAAAGACGGGGAGCCGTCGAGAGCCGCTGCGGTACTCGCCCACGACGGCACCCTGCGGGACGATCGCCGGCCAATGAACGCCATCCAGGCCGAGCTTCGCGATGACGGGTCGGTGCCAATCCAGGGTCGTGACGTCGAGCGCGCCGTGGGCGAAGGCGTTCGTCACGTCCGATTTGAGCGTGCCACCACAGAGATTGGCGACGACGAAGTAGGGCAGGGCGGCGGCGACGCTTCCGGAGGGCAGCAATCCGTGTTGTGCCAGCCAGAACAGAAAGCAGAGCGGGACGCCCGGACGTGGTTCGTTGCCGAGCTGGCGGCGTTCCTCCGTCGTGAGGCGGCGGTTGAGTTCGTCGAAGTAGCTGCCGGAAGTTCCTGGGAAGGGGTGCAAGGCGCGCTGGTCCTGCCAACTGATGGCATTCGATATCGCCCGGCCGTCCTCGGTGGTGAGCACCATGCCGTGGAGCTGGCTGCACAGGACGATGCCGGCGGCATCGGGCGCGTGACGCAACAGGCGGCCGAGAAGAGAGCGTGTTACGTCGGTCACTTCCGCGGGCTGGAACTCGCGCCATGCCGGGTCCAGACCGGGAATCGGGTCGGGGAAGGGGAGGCGCTCGACCTGGGAGATCGTCAGCGCCTCGAGATCCAGCGCGGCGCCTTTGACGAACGACGAACCGAGGTCGATGCCGAGATATCTCATAGGGTTGCCGGGCCGTCTGGGGGATCTGGTTGGGAAGCCGGCGGCGGCGAGTTGCTGTTTCTGAGGCCGTAGCGTCTGGCCGCGCGGAGTTGGGCCAGGTAGTTCTCGTGTCTCACGCCGACCATGACGCTGTTCGCGCAGGTGATCACCAGTCCGCCGGTGGGGGGCGCGCTTTCGCAGGCGATACGCACTTCCTCGGCGACCTCTTCCTTGGTGCCCGCGACCAGCGCCGGCATCGAGACGCCGCCCCAGAAACACAACCGCCCACCATAGCGTTCCTGGAGCGCGGGCAAGGTCATCCCGATTTCTGGCTGAATGCCCTGCCAACCGTCAATCCCGGCCTCGAGCATCTGGTCGAGAACCGACCACAACTGTCCATCGGTGTGCTTGATGAGGTACTTCCCCTTGGCGTGCACGGCGTCGCATTCGGCCTTCAACCGGGGGAAGATGAACTCGCGGAACATCCGTGGAGACATCAACGGGCCGTTGTTTCCGGCCAGATCGCTGGTCGGCAGCACGCCGTCGCAACCCGCGTCGAGCAACGCCTCGCTGACCCGGATGCAGTGGCGGGTTTCGATCTCGATGATGCGGTGGATGACCTCCGGACGTTCGATCATGCCGGCGAGGAGGAATTCGAGGGTGTACTTCATGATCGGCAACACGCCGTCGCCGGGTCGCCCCAGGATGAAGTGGGAGTCACCCATTTCCTTCACCACGTGGCGCACAAGCTCCAACTCCGACTCGTCGAGCGCGAAGGGGATCTCTTCGAGGTCGTCCAACGCGACCTCGGGGTTGGAGACGAGAAAGGGGTGTCCTTCGCTTTCCGGGGAGAAGGCGTAGACACGTCCGTCCGGCAGACGCCAGCGGTAGTCCGCGACGAACTCCGGCGGGGTGACCTGCGCATGGCGCGACGGGACCAGGAAGACCGGCACGACATCGTGTTCGAGCTTTCGTGCCAGCTCGACGATATCGCGTTTGCAGGACGCGACGTATTCATCGCGGCGCCCCTCCCAGAGGGCGGTGAATTCCTTCCACTTGGCACGGTAGAGTGTGGGCCGGCCCAGGACGGCTTCGGTGATCGGATAGTCCACACCCGTCTCGCCGACCGGGATTCGGTCGGGCGTCCCGAACTCCAGGGCGGCGATCACTCTCTCCTTGGGTGACATTGCGTGCCTCAGAAGTTCAGTGGGTAGCGTCCGGCCACGACGGCCTCATCGAACAGGGCACAGACGTTCTCCGGTGGCACGTCCGGCTGAATGCAGTGGACGGACGCCAGAATGTAACCTCCGCCGGGCGCGAGGTCTTTGATGCGGCGCCGCACTTCCTGGCGAACGTCGTCGGGCGAGCCGTGTGGCAGCACCCACTGCGAGTCGATCGCGCCGCAGAAGGCCAGCCGACCTCCGAACTCGCGCTTCAGGGTGGCGGTATCGCCCATTCCCCGGGCCGAGACTTGGACGGGATTGAGCACGTCGATGCCAATGTCGATGAGATCGCCGAGCAACGGCCGGACGTTGCCATCGGAGTGATAGAAGATCTTCGTCTGGGATCGGCTGCGGATCGTGCGGAACAACTCGGCGTGGTAAGGCTGGATGAGTTGGCGGTACATGGTGGTCGAGACCAGCGGCGCCTTCTGGCTCCCCAGATCGTCCCCGGTGATCAGAATATCGATGTAATCGCCGGCCTCGGCCAGGAGTTGCTCGACGGCGGAACGCATGAGGTCGGTCAACCGACGGAGGAGCGCGTGAACGAACTCGTGGTCGCAGGCGAGGTCGAGAAACCAGCGGTCCATGCCGCGCAGCATGTAGCTGAATTCGAAGGGGCTGATGCCGCTGAGCGCTACGACCGCATAACCAGCTTCGCGGATCGCACGCGCCCGCGCGCGGAGTCCGGCAAAACGACTCGGGTCCGCGAGATCTGGCCAGGGATAGCGCGCGACGTCGCCAACGGTCGCGTCGCGGAGCGGGTGCTCGGCGATGTCGTAGAAGTGGTTGCCCGGTTGTCGTTGCCAGGTGATGCCCCAGGGATCGACGAAGCGGTCAGGTCCCAGGTCACGAGTGAGCGTCGAGGGGGCCGGTCCGGGGATGAGCGGGCGGCCATCGGAGTGGAAACGAGTCATCACCTCTTCGTCGAGAACGGCGTACTGCAGGGCACGCCAGAACGACCGCGTCTCGGTCTGCAAACCCAGGTGCTCCTTCAGCCGGTCGTAGGCCGCTGTGTTCAGCGTCGTCACGCCGGACGTGCCGAGGAAGACCGGGACTCGATCCGGTTCCTCGTGGTTCAAGGCGCAGAGCACTCGTTCGCGCGAGGTCATTTGCCGGCGGTGTAACCCCCGTCGACGACGAGCGTGCTGCCGGTGACAAACGCGGCCTCGTCGCTGGCCAGATAGACCGCCGCGGCGGCGATCTCCGACGGCTGCGCCATCCGTTTCAGCGCATGCGGCGCCACGAGTTGCTGGATGTATTCCTGGGGGTTGGGATACTCCTTCAACCGCGCCTCGACGAAGGGCGTCTGGGTTCGTCCGGGGCAGATGCAGTTGATGCGGACGCCGGTTTGGCCGTGGTCCATCGCCAGGGCTCGCGTCATGCCGACCACGGCGTGTTTGGTGACGGTATACGCGAAACGCGACTCCATGCCCGTGATGCCGGCCACGGAGGCCAGGTTGATAATCGAACCGGCGCGGCGCGCAATCATCGCCGGCAGGAGCGCGCGGCTCAGGTAGTAGGCGCCCTTGAGGTTGATTTGCCACAACCGTTCGAGGTCGGCTGGGTCGGTGGTGAGGATCGAACCCACGTGCCCAACGCCGGCGTTGTTAACCAGCACGTCGCAGCGGTTGTCGTTTTCGGAAAGGACGCGCTCCGCCAGGGCTTGGCATTGGGCCTCGCTGGCAACATCAATGACGGCCAGCCGCGCTCGACCACCATCCTGTTCGAGGCGGCGGACCACGGCGGCGGCTCCGGCTTGGTTGCAGTCGGCGACGTAGACCAGGGCGCCGACGCGGGCGTAACTGTCGGCGATGGCGGCGCCGATGCCCGAGGCGGCGCCGGTGACGATCGTCACCTTATCTTGCAGAGAGAACATGTCCGGTGGGGGATGTCGGCGGCGCTTGTGGGTGACGGTTGGATGCGCATGGGGTCCATGAACCTAGCCGGATCGCCCTCACCCCGCTACGCCCCCCTCTCCCTCGCGGAGGGGGAGGGCTGGGGTGAGAACCCGCCGAAGCCATTCGCGCATTGCGCCCCTGAACAGGCAGGTAGGGACGCGCGGCCCCGCGCGTCCAGGCCATCGCGACTCGTCCCCGGGAACCGCCGGACGCCCGAGGCCGGGCGTCCCTACCTCAAATGGGAGGTTCATGGTGAGGGGGTTAGAGTTCTGTACAGGTTACTCCAAGAACTGGTAGGGCGCGACTCCGAGCAGGACTCGCGAGGAAGTCTACGCATCGCGTTGGAAACAATGGGCTCGGAGACTGTGTCTTGCGGCGCCCTCGGAGAGGTCGCCCTACCTTTCATGCGAAGTGGTATCCCAGAATAGATAGGGAGATTCATGGAAGGGGGCTCCGCTTCAGTCCGCGAACGCGCTGCCGTCGTTGCCGGTCATTTTGGCGGCTTCCAGGAGGCTGGCGCGGACGTCCGCGGGCAGGGGAATGCCCTCCGCCGTCGCGCGGGCGTGCCGTTCCCACTCCATTTCACCCGGCACATAGAGGCGTTCGACACCGTCCGCTCGGGGAGCGGCGTGGATTTCGTCCACGAGCGCCTCCATGCGGCGGGCGAACTCGGCGGCGGGCATGATGGCATTGGTGTCGATGGCGAGAAACGCGGCACCGTGGTGAGTGGGTTGGGTGCCGTCGTCCCACATCCAGGTGCCGACGCGCCAGGTGAAGGCGGCACCACTCAGGATGCCGGACAAGGTTTCGATGAGCAGGGCGAGGCCATATCCCTTGTGGCCGGCCGCGGGCTGGAGCGCGCCCACGTCCGGATACCCGCTCGGGTCGGTGGTGGGTCGGCCGTCGGCGCCGATGAGCCAGGTGTCCGGGATGCGTTCGCCTCGAGTGCGGGCGGCATAGACCTTGCCGCCGGCGACGGTGGCGGTGGACATGTCGAGCAGCAGGGGGGGATGGCGACCGGCGGGGACGGCGTAGGCGATGGGGTTGCTGCCGGTGATGCCTCCGCGGGAGCCGGGCGCCGCCACGGAGGGAATGTCGTTGGCCATGCTCAAGCCGATGAGGCCCTCGCGGGCCGCGAGCCAGGCGTAGTAACCGGCGGCACCAAAGTGGCAACTGTTGCGCACTCCCACGTAGGCGATGCCGCAGGCGCGTGCCTTGGCGATCGCCGTCTGCATGGCCAGCACCGAGGTGACCATGCCGAGAGCGGAGTCGCCGTCCACAACGGCCCAGGCGGGGCCTTCCGCGGCGACCCGGGGCCGGCCGGTCGCGCGCAGGCCCCCGGCCTTCAGTCGTCGCAGATACCCGCGGACATTCTTCGTGCCATGGGTGAAGATGCCCCAGGCGTCCGTCTTGGTGAGGACCTCCGCGGTCACCTGGGCGTCGGCGGCCGACACGCCGGCGCGTTCGAAGGCATCCACCACAAAGCGGTGAAGCGTGGCATACGCTACAGGCCCCGGAGCCGACGGAGTGCTCGGATGGTGTTCGTTCATGAGCGATACGCGGCGAGCACAGTGGTTACCCATGGAGCGGTGAAGAACGCCTCACCCCCGCTGGGTGGGCACAGCCGCTCCCAGCGGATGCGAGAGGGCGGGGGCTGAGGGAGGGCGTTGCATGGAATCATGATGTTCGGGACTCTGCGGCTTCAGGGCGGCGGCGCGTTTCCATCGCCACTGGGCATTCCAGGTGGGGGTCCATTCGCGGAATCGACCCAGGTGATGGAGGACTTCGGGATTCGCCAGCGCCACGGGCAGGCCGCCGGTGCAGACGCGCACGGCGTCTTCGGCGACGCTGCGATGCAATTCCGCCAAGGCATCCTCGGAATACCAGGCCGCATGATTGCTCAGGAGGAGACGCGGGTGCCGGCGCAGGGGCGAGTCCGGCGGAAGCGGTTCGCGTTCGAAGACATCAAGCGCGGCGGCGGCGACTTGGCCGCGCTCGAGGGCGGTTCGCAAAGCGACCTCGTCCACCACCGGCCCGCGGGAGGTATTGACCAGAACCACTCCCGGTTTCATCAACGCGAAGGCCCGGTCGCCCACCAGGTGCTGGGTTTCCGGCAACAGCGGGACGTGCAAGGAGACGTAGTCGGATTCGCGCCACAAGGTGTCCCTGTCCACCAACGTGACGCCCAGGGCGGCTGCGTGGGCCGGATCCACGAAGGGGTCGTGGGCCAACAAGCGCATCTCCCAGCCGCCCAGCTTGCGGGCGAGTCGGCTGCCGATGTTGCCCAACCCGACGATCCCAAGGGTGCGCCCGGCCAGGCGATCCGCGCGGAACAGCGGATTCTCGTTCCAGCCGCCGGATGCCAGCATCGACTGGGTGCCGACGATTCCCCGAACGCAGCCCAGCAACAAGGCGAGCGCGTGGGTCGCCACTTCGTCGAGACAATAGTGAGGGCAGTGGCCGATCATGATGCCGGCGGCGGTGGCGGCCTCGTAGTGCACGTTGTCGTAGCCGACACCATACCGGATGATGATGCGACAGCGATGCAGGCGGCGGATGATCTCCGGGGTCACCTTCAGCCAGCGGACGATGAGGGCGTCCGCTTCTTCGGCGGCGGGCAGGCGTTCCGCCCCGGGGAGGGTGTCGGTGTCGACGAGTTGACCGCCGGCCTGTTCGACGATGCGCCGTTCGATTTCCACCGAGGCGTAATCGTGCTGCAGGAGGGCGACGCGGAAAGGGTTCATGGGGCGACCCCGTTGACGATGTGGGGAAGGGCTTCGCCGCGCACCGCCTTGAGGGCGAGGAGGGCGGCCGTCTCGCGGAGTTTCTTGACGGCGGCGGGGCTGGCCGAGGCGATGTGGGGCGCCAGGATCACATTGGGCATCTGCCGCACCGGGTGGTCTGGAGGGATCGGTTCGGGGTCGAACACATCGAGGGCGGCGGCGCGGAGGCGGCCGTTCTGCAGCGCGTCGATCAACGCCGGTGTTTCCACCAGATCGCCGCGGCCGAGGTTGACGAAGATGGCGCCGGGCTTGAGTCTGGCGAACGCTTCGCGGTTCATCATGCGACGGGTCTGGGGCGTGGAAGGACAGTGCAGGGTGAGGACGTCCGCGGCCGACAGCAACGCGTCGAGAGCAACGGCGCGGGCGCCGGTCTGCTCGATGTCGGCAGCGGGGACCAGGGGATCGTGGACCAGCACGACGCCTCGGAAGGCGACCAGCCGCCGGACCACTTCCCGCCCGATGCGCCCGAAACCCACCACGCCCACGGTCAAGTCGTGCAGGTTTTGCAGATGGTCCAGCGGCACGGTACCCGGGCGATGTTGACCCTGCCCCTCTACGG
>CAYSPU010000139.1:0-15772 GCA_964432995.1 uncultured Verrucomicrobiota bacterium | reverse complement strand
CTCGCCGGGGCTGAGGGCGAGGAAATCGAGGCGGATGCGGACTTCGCGGCGGGGTTTGACCTTCTCTCCTTTGAGGGAGGCGACGCTTTGTTGGAGGAGTTGGCAGTAGAGTTCGAAGCCGACGGCGGTGATGTAGCCGCTTTGTTCGGGGCCGAGGAGGTTGCCGGCGCCGCGGATCTCGAGGTCGCGCATGGCGATTTTGAAGCCGCTGCCGAGGGTGGAGTATTGCTTGATGGCGCTGATGCGTTTGCGGGCGTCGGAGAGGAGACCGGCGTGGCGGGGGAGGAGGAAGTAGGCGTAGGCCTGATGCTTGTAGCGGCCGACGCGGCCGCGGAGCTGGTAGAGGTCGCTCAGGCCGAAGCGGTCGGCGCGGTCGATGAGGATGGTGTTGGCGTTGGGGATGTCGAGGCCGCTTTCGATGATGGTGGTGGAGAGGAGGACATCGGCCTGGCCATTGACGAAGCGGGTCATGACTTTCTCCAGGGTGTCGCTGTCCATCTGGCCGTGGCCGACGACGATGCGGGCGTTGGGGACGAGGTCCTGGAGGCGGCGGGCGAAGGTGTCGATGGTGGTGACGCGGTTGTGGAGAAAGAAGACTTGGCCGCCGCGTTGGAGTTCGCGTTGGATGGCGTCGCGGATGAGGCGTTCGTCGTAGGCGGTGACGATGGTTTCGACCGGGAGGCGGTCGTGGGGCGGGGTTTCGATGGTGCTCATGTCGCGCGCGCCGGTGAGCGCGAGGTAGAGCGTGCGCGGGATGGGAGTGGCGCTCAGGGTGAGCACGTCGACGAGGCGGCGGAGTCGTTTGAAGTTCTCTTTTTGGAGGACGCCGAAGCGTTGTTCTTCGTCGATGATGACCAGGCCGAGCCTGGCGAAGGCGACGTCGGACTGGATGAGGCGGTGGGTGCCGATGACGATGTCGACGGCGCCGTTGGCGAGGTCGCGGAGGGTTTCCTGTTGTTGGCGGCGGCTGCGGAAGCGGGAGAGGAGGTCGATGCGGACGGGGTAATCGGCCATGCGCTCGCTGAACGTATTGAAGTGCTGTTGAGCGAGGACGGTGGTGGGGACGAGGAGCGCGACCTGGCGGCCGCCGAGGACGGCCTTGAAGGCGGCGCGAATGGCGACTTCGGTCTTGCCGAAGCCGACATCGCCGCAGATGAGGCGGTCCATGGGCTTGGGGCGTTCGAGGTCGGCCTTGGTTTCGAGGATGGCGCGGAGTTGATCGGGGGTTTCCTCGAAGAGAAAGGCGCTTTCGAACTCGCGCTGCCAGGGTGGGTCCGGGGGGAAGGCGTGGCCGGGTTGGGTTTCGCGGGCGGCCTGGATGGCGAGGAGTTCGCCGGCAAGGTCGCGGACGGCTTCTTCGGCCTGGGCTTTGGCCTTGGCCCAACGGGAGCCGCCGAGGGTGTTGAGAGGGGGGCGGGCTTTGCCGGCGCCGACGTATTTGCTGACGAGATGGGCTTCGGTGACAGGGACGTAGAGTTTCGGCGCGGGCTGGGCGGGGTCGGGAGGGGCGTATTCGATGACGAGGCATTCCTGGCCGGGGGCGTTCGGTTCTGGCTGGGTGTCTGTGGCGGTGGTGGTATGGCGGCTGCGGCCGGTGGGCAGCACGCGCAGGCCAACGTAACGGCCGATGCCGTGCTGGAGGTGGACGACGTAATCGCCTTCCTCCAGATCGGTGAAGTTGATTTCCATCGCCGAACGGGTGGCCGGGGCATGGGGAGATTTCAGGCGGCGCGGCCGTTGGACTCGGTAACGGCCGAAGACCTCGGCGTCGGTGACGACCACCAGGGAGGCGGATGCGCAGAGGAAACCGCGGGCCAAGGAGCCCAGGTGGAGCGTGGGCAGGGGAAGAGCGCCGGGCGTGCTCTGCTCCGGTTGGGTATCACCAACGGTCTCCTGAGGCGCGGACGGTGCTGGCGCGGACGGAGTCGGGTGAGGGGGAGGTGCCGGGCTGCCGAGTCCGCATTCCAGCCAGATCTCGCCGAAGCGCTGGCGTTCGCCTTCGTTGTTGCAGAAGAGGTGGACGTCCCAGCCCTGACGGAGCCAGCGGTGGAGTTGGGCAAAGAACTCCCGCCGCTGCGCCTCGGCGACCGGCAGATCCGGTGCGCGCTCCGCGATCGGGCGGTAGGCCTCGAGCGAAGGGAGGGAGAGGACGATCGGTTCGCTGACCAACACATGCTCCATCCCGGAAGAGGTGGGGACGCCTGGCTCGGGCGTCCGGGGGATTCTGTGTGGCGAACCTGCGGAGGCGGCCGCGCGGGGCCGCGCGTCCCTACCTTGAGGAGGTTGTCCACGGAGGACATCTTCTTCCATCGGACCATCCGCAGGAGTTGTGAACTCAGACTCCGGATTCCGGACGTCGAGTTCCGCTTCATGGGGAACGGGGGATGCTTGGCCGTCGGGAATCAGTGCGTTCTCGATCAGCGAGACCGCCTGGACTCCTCCCGAGTTCAGGTGTTCGACCAGGTCACGCCACGGCAGGAGGAGGGGCGAGGCGGCTTCGACGCGACGGGCATAGTCCTCGACGTGCTCCCGGAGCCGTTCCGGGTCGCAGAGAACAAGCAGGGCCTGCGCGGGAAGGTGGTCGATGAGAAGACCGACTTGCGGGCTGCCGGGCGGTTCCCGTCGCAGCAGGCCGAGTTCGCCGGCGGGCGGGATGAGGACTTCGCGGATGGTTTCTCGGGAGACCTGGGTTACGGGGTCGAAAGTGCGGAGGGATTCGAGCTCGTCGCCGAAGAACTCGAGGCGTACGGGCCAAGGGCTGGAGAGGGGGAAGACATCGAGGATTCCCCCGCGCAGAGCCAGTTCACCTTTCTGGGTGACCTGAGCCTCGGGTTCGAACGCGTGAGCTTCCAGCCACTCGGCGAGAGCCTGGGGCTCGCAACGGTCGCCTTGGCGGAGACGACGCGTGCTGCGGCGGAGGGCGTCGGGGGCGAAGGTCTTTTGCAGCAGCGCGGCGGCGCAGGTGACGACGATGGGCGCGGCGGGTGCGAGGGCGTCCGGAGGTTGGCTGAGGGTCAGGAGCGTTTCGAGGCGTTCGCTGATGACGTCCGCATGGGGAAGGCGGTCTTCGTGAGGCAGCACTTCCCAGGAGGGGAAGAAGCAGAGGGAGGCGGGCGCGCGTGCGGTCGCGGTATCGGGGGCGGCAAGCGACAGCCAGGTTTGCAGGTCTTGATGGAGTGCTTCCTGGGCTTTGAGGTTTTCGGCGACGACCACGAGGGTGCGTTTGGGGTGGAGGGCGTTCAGGAGCGCGACGACGAACGAGTGTGCGGCGGGGCTGACGCCGGCGAGAGAAAATGCGTCTCCCTTCTCCAGGCGCCGCCGCAGGGCCTGCACGGCGGGAGATCTGGCGGCGATGGCCAGGAGATCCAATGCCACCGCTCCTGGCGGAGGATCTGCCAAACGGGGCTACGCTGACATGAGGAGGCGATGGGTGCAAGCGGCGGCAACAGGCCCCGCAGGGTCAGGCATTAAGGATTAAGTTAAGGATCAGCCTCGCCTGGGTGACAATCACCAACTGTACGGTGAGGGGTGTCGTGCAACGCGCAACTTCAACGTGGGGAGAAGGCCCGCGGGGCGGCAATTCTCGGGTCCTTCACGCAGACGGCCTTAATGCTTAACGCCTGACCCTGCCTGCCACTCCTTGGTTCCATGTGCAACCTTTTGTCGTATATACGACAAAAAGTTGCACTGGAGTGTGGACCTCTGTCGCTGAATGAGGGCGGCGGATTTGTCACGGAAGCGGCGCCCCGTCAGGCGGCAGCGGCTTCCAGCATGGTCTGGCGGCTTCGGCGCCGACTGACGTCGGCGGCCACGGAGCAACAGGGTTCAGCGCTGGAGCGCTTTGCGGATGATGTCGCCAGCCTCTGCGACCGAGACATCGGCGGCAGCGACGCGGCCTTCGGGGTCGATGACGTAGAGCGAGGGGAGTTCCGAAGTGGGGTATTGTTCGGGAGCGTCGCCGCAACCCTGGGGCCAGGGCATCGGGTTACGCAGGATGGCTCGCGGGTAGTCAGGGCCATCGTAGAGACAGAGGATCTCCAGTCGGCGATCAGCCGTGTGTGCGGTGTGGAGTTCCTGCAGGACCGGAAAGGAGGTGGCGCGGGCGCCGCACCATTGGGTCCAGAAGTGGAGGAGAACGTATCGACCGCGGAGGTCGGCGAGGCGGATCTTCTTTCCGTCGAATGTGGTGATCTCGGTTGGAGGTGCAGGATCTCCCACCTTGGGCTTCCGGGTGGGCGTGAGCGTCCAAGTTCCGAGGTCGACCGGGGTGTTGCTGGAGGTGGATGGGGGAAAAACGACTTCACGGTGGGCAGTTCCGAAGAGCAGCGGAGGAGCGAGGACGCTCAGGCTGACATCGTATTTGGCCGGCGGGATGCCGACGATGCGGAACAGGCCGGCCTCGTTGCAGGTGAAGAGGCGGTCGATGCTGGCGCCTGTCGGATTGTCCATCTCTCGAAACCTGACGCGGTTGAGCGTGGTGTTCCACGGGATGGGCGCGTCCGGATCGTCGGGCTGCAGTCGTCCGCGGAGAGAGCTGCCGCCAAAGTCGTGGGTCATGGTGGCACCGATGGGCGCGCCGACAAACCTGCCATTGAAGCAGACGGTGTCCTCGCGGGCGGGCAGCGCGTCGTCGAGCTTCACGGTGTGCCAGAGCACGATGCCGCTCCAGCGGGGCACGTGGTCGATGGTGAAGGTGCCGTCGGGGTCGGTTTCGACGGCGTACTGGTTCACATCGAGCTTGAGGGCGCCCAGCCATGGCTGCCGGAAGAGTTGGGGGACAAACGGGGAGGCGGTAAGGAAGAGGGCGAGAGGCTCGGATGGTGCGCTGGGGATGGGAGTGAGGTCGCCGTGGAAGCGGCACCATGGTTGGAGCTGGAGGTCGATGGGCATGGCGGATCCGCTCAGCGGGTGCGCCGCGAATCCCTGTTCATGGACGGTGACGAGAGTGGGCGCCTCGGGGGTGGGGGGGAACCGGTAGCGGCCCTGGCGGTCAGTGAGGGTGGAAACGAGGTCCGCGGCGCGGAAGAAGTTCGTTTGGCGGAGGGTGGCGCCGGCGAACTCGGTGAGCAGCGCGACCTGGGCGTTGGCCAGCGGTTGGCCGTCGGCGGAGGTCACGGTGCCGTTGATACCGATTCCGTTGCTCAGGGGAACGGTGACGGCAGCTTCACCGGAGGGGGCGGAAGGGACGCAGACAACACGGGCGGCTTTTCCGTCGGCTTGGGCGCGAACGTAGGCGGGGAGCTGGGCATCTGCGTCGTCGGGGGAGAAGAGGATCTGGCCGCGGTTCGTGCGACGGGCTTGGCGGGGTTCCCAGCGGACCGAGCGACCGCTGGCATATCCCGGGGTGGCGACGAAGCTGCGGAGAGGGGCATCGGTGGCGGCGTCGGTGGCGGAGACCGTGAGGGTGAGGCGGCGCTTGAGGGTGACGGTGGCTTGGGCGGACTTGAGGTCGTCGAGCGAGATCACAGTGCCGGCGGTGGTGGAGTCGCCTTCGGTTTGGGCCCGTCTGCGGCAGTAGGCAGAGTGTTCGAATTCGACGCGTGCGGCGGAGACGTCCGGGGGCACATCGTCGAAGGACCAGCGGCCGTCGGCGTCGGTGGTGACGGGTTTGGATCCGGTGGCCCCCCATTCGTAGCGTTCGCGGGGACCGAATGAGAGGGAATCGAGTGTGGGGATGCGGACTTTGACGCCGGCGATCGGTTGGCCGGCTTCGTTTCGGACGATGCCCCCGAGCCGGATGCGATTCGTGAGGTTGGGGGTGAAGTTGGCAGGGATGGGGTCGCCGGTTTTCTCGTTTCGTTCGAGGGTGGCGGGTGGAGGAGTTTCCTCGGCCGGGGGCTCCGCGGCGTGCGGCAGCACGGGCAGACCGATGCCGAGCGCCCAGGCGAGGAGCGTGGCGAGGAGAGGCTGGCTGCCGGCATTCATGGGAGTGTGGACAGGTTTCGACGAAAGAGTGGCACGCGGGGAAGGGGGGCCACAAGGAAGCCCGGATTCCCCGCATCCGGTGGATGGCGTGGAATCCGGGCTCGGTGCGAGGCTGACGTCAGAGCTGGACTTGGACCGGGGCGCTTTCGACGATTTTTCCTCCGGGGTTGAGCGGTCCGAGGTTGAAGGTGGATTTCAAGGTGACCTTCTTGCCGACGAGGTTTTGTGGCACTCGCCATGAGTGCGCGCAGGTGCCGCCTCAACCATATTCGAAGTTGCCGGTGCCGACGACTTTGCTGTTTTCGTCGATAATCTCGAACTTAGGTGGGGGTACGGTTCCGGTGCGCACGCCCTCCTGGATGAAGCTGGAGTACTGTTCACCGGCAGCGCCCGAGGTGGTGACGTTCATCTGGAGGACGGTCGCGCTCGAGCCGCCGGACCCGCCGAACAGGCTGCGCACGGCGCCCAGCGCTCCGCCGCTCTCGCCCCGGTTCGATCCCTTCGTGTAGGTGATCTGCAGTTTGAAGGGGGGGCCGAGTTCGAGGGCGGACTCACCTCCGGGGGCGACGTTGAAGGTCTTGGTGCCGACGTCCGAACTCTCGCCCCGGACCCAGCGGCCTTCGGGGTTCTTGGCGCCGACGGAACAGGCGCAGAGGCGGAGTTTTCCGGCGGGCAGGGTGGCGAAGCCGTTCTGGATGGCGGGGGTGACGGCTTCCCACTGGCCTTCTGCCTTCTCCCACCCGACGATGAACCCGGTCACGAGGGCTTCGACCTTGACCTTGCCCACGGAACCGGCGTACGGCTCCAGGCGGAGGGACTTGAGGTCGTCCGACAGGGCAGTGCTGAAGGGTTGCCCGCCGACGTCGATGAGGGCGGAGAAATGCTCGGCCTCGGTATCGCCCAGCGTGCGCACGAAGCGGCCGTCGTTGTTGAAGTCGCGGAGGAACCAATCGCGGCCGTAGAGGTAGTACGACTGGCGTCCTTGGCCGCGGTTGGCCTCGAGCATCTGGGCGCTCTCGCCGAGCTTGAAGTTGCAGTTGCCATCGACGACGGCGATCCGCTGTTTCACGCCGTTGAGGTCGACGGTTGTCTCCAGGTAGTTCCCGGCGCGGGCCTGGATCCGGCCGATGAAAACCCGGCCACCGTCTCCCTGGATGTTGAGACCCTCGCGGTTGTAGACGTAGAGTTCGACGCAGAATCGGGGACGCCACTGGCCGACCGCCATCGAGGCGGGGACTTCGACCGGGCCGAACAGGGCGTTGTCCACGTTGGCATCGCGTCCTTCCTGGGTGGCCTTCTGGACGACGGGGTCATCGGTCAGATCGCCGTTGGCGTTGACATCGACGATCATCCGGTCGTAGCCCTTGCCTGTGCCTTTGGATTCGTCGAAGTAGAGGATCCACTTCGCGGCGGTCGATGTTTCCTCGGAGGCAGGCCCGTAGCTCTGCATTCGGGCGAACAGAGGGTGCTTGGAGACGGCGGCGGGAGTCTTGGTGACGCCCGGCATCTTCTTCTGGAGGTCGCCGTAGGCACCGTAGCCGCCGGGGCAAGCACGGGCTTCCTCGAGACTCATGTTCTTGACTTGCAGCGGGTAGTCTGCCGCCAGAGCCGCGACGGTGCCGATGAGCAGTGCGACCGCGCCGATCCGCCTCGACCTTTGCATGGGGTTCCTTTCGAGATGTCGCCGGAGGGATATATCGGATTGTCCGGTTGAAAAGTCAAAGAGCAACTCCCGGCGGCTTTTTTTGGTGGCCGAGCGGGAGCCATCGAGGATACTTGCAGGCCGTGGCGGCTCCGGTACAACTCGAGCGGTTTTCTGGCAACCCGATTCTCTCGCCGCACCCGGACCATCCGTGGGAGGACCTGGCGGTGTTCAATCCGGCCGCCTGGCGCGACGAGGCGACAGGGGAGGTCCTGCTCTTGTATCGGACGGCGGAGTCGGGACCCGAGTACAAGTGTTGGTTCGGCTTGGCGCGCAGTTGGGACGGGTATCATTTCGAACGGGTCTCGGACCGGCCGGTGCTGAGTCCCAGCGGGGAGGGATTTGACGGGGCGACGATTCAGGACCCGCGAATGATCCGGATGGGGGAATGGTTCTATGTGACCTATGCGTGCCGGCACTTTCCATTCGGCCAGTTTTGGGTCCCGGCGGTGCGGGAGCGGTATGTGCGTCCCGACGTGCCGCCGGAGTTCCCGCGCAACCTGCGGGCGAATGCGACATTGACGGGGCTGGCGATGACGCGCGATTTCCGGCGCTGGATCCGGGCGGGATGGCTGACGGACCCGCTGCTGGACGATCGGGACGTGGTGTTGTTTCCGGAGAAGATCGGGGGGAGATTCTGGATGATGCACCGTCCGCTCGAGTGGGTGGGGCCCGCGTATGGAACGGAGGAGGCGTGCGCGTGGATCAAGAGCGGCGAGGAGTTGCTGGGGCTGCCCGCGGCGCCGAGCGGTTTGCTGATCCGGCAGCGTTACTCCTGGGAGCGCTACAAGCTCGGGATTAGCACGCCGCCCATCAAGACGCCGTACGGCTGGCTGACATTGTATCACGCGGTTGGGGCGGACAAGTTTTACCGGATCGGGGCACTGCTGTTGGATCTTGAGGACCCCTGGGTAGTGCGGCACCGGACGCCGGACTGGATTCTGCAGCCGGAGGCGGCCTACGAAGTGGAGGGGTTCTATCGGGGGGTCTGTTTTCCGTGTGGTGCGGTGGTGATCGGGGGCAAGCTGTTCGTCTATTACGGGGGCGGGGACCGGGTCTGCGCGGTGGCGACGTGCGAGCTGTCGGTCTTGCTCGATTACTTGCGACGCTGTCCGGGTTGACCCGGGAATCTCACGATGGATCGGTGCATCAGATTTGCGACGCCCTCGGAGAGGTCGCCCTGCCTCTGGCGCGAGGTGGCATCGATGGATGGGGAGGGAGAGATGCCGCGGGGAATCGAGGTTGGTCTGCTTCCCTGCTTGAAGGGGCGCGGCGGGGCAGGTAACGTCACGGGCACATTGTGGTCAACAAGTTATGCCTAGCTACTACGTAGCGTGCGATTTCGGGGCGGAGAGCGGACGCGTGATCCTGGGGGAATTGGACCGGGGCAAGTTGCTGCTCCACGAGACGCACCGGTTCGCGAACCAGCCGTTGAGCGGTAAGGAAGGGCTTTGCTGGAACATCCCGCATCTGTACCAGGAATTGCTGGTGGGATTGCGCAAGGCCACCGAGAGGGAGGATCCGATTGCGAGCGTCAGTTGCGATTCCTGGGGTGTGGACTACATGATGTTCGAGCCGGATGGCTCGCTGATCACGCCGATCTTCCACTATCGCCATCCGCGCTGTGAGGAGGGGATGAAGGCGGTGTTGGCGCGCGTGCCGTGGGAGACGATCTACGCGGAGACGGGAATCCAGAAGATGGCGCTCAACACGATCTTTCAACTGGGAGCCGAGAACCCGAAGCGCCTGAAGCGGGCGCATCAGTTGCTGCCGATCGCGGACGCTTTCAACTTCCTGCTTTCGGGCGTCGCCAAGACGGAGGTCTCGCTGGCGAGCACGATGCAGCTTTACAATCCCCTGACCCGGACCTGGTCGGCGTCGTTGATGCAGGCGCTGCAGTTGCCGCCGCAGTTGTTGCCCCCGGTCGTTCCGTCGGGGACGGTGCTGGGGCCGTTTCGTCCGGAGGTCGCCCAACAGGTGGGGATTGAGGGGGCGCAGGTGGTGGCGTCGTGTTCGCATGACACGGCGGCGGCGGTGGCGGGGATACCGGCGACGGGGCATCGGTGGGCGTTTCTGAGTTCCGGGACGTGGTCGTTGATGGGGGTGGAGTTGGCGCAGCCGATCCTCAATGCCACGGCGCGGGAGCTGAACTTCACGAACGAGATCGGGTTTGGACACTCGATTCGGTTTCTGAAGAACATCGTGGGATTGTGGATTGTGCAGGAGTGCCGTCGCTACTGGGCGGAGCGACAGCAGGAACTCGACTACGAGATCATGACGCACCTGGCGTCGTCGGCGGCGCCGTTCGAGTCGTTGATCAACCCGGCGGATCCGCGGTTCCTGGTGCCGGGCAACATGCCGGACAAGATCACGGCGTTCTGCAAGGAAACGGGTCAGCCTTTGCCGCGGAAACCGGGCCAGTTCATTCGCTGCGCTTTGGAGAGCCTGGCGTTGTTTTATCGGCGCACGCTCAAGTCCATGGAACAGATTACCGGGCACACGTTCGAGCGGCTGTACATCGTGGGGGGAGGTTCCAAGAACAGCCTCCTGAACCATTTTACGGCCAACGCCCTGCAGATCCCAGTGGTGGTCGGACCGGCGGAGGCCACGGCGGCCGGGAATATCCTGGCCCAAGCGGTGGCGTTGGGGCACGTGAAGTCCCTGGCCGAAGGCCGCGAGATTCTCCGGCACTCGTTCCCGCTCCAGGTGGTGCAGCCGCATCCGGTCTCGTGGGATCCCGCAATCGAACGGATGGAGAAGCTCTGCGCGGTGTCCTCATGAGGGAACGGCTCCCGGCAGCGGACTGCCGGGAAACCTGCGCGGCGCGAGGGCGCAGGGCGCAGGCGTCGGGCGGTCCATTATGATCTTCGATCTCCTTTGGCTCCTGGTCAGTCTGGCCCTGGTCGTGAAGGGGGGAGATCTGTTCGTCACTTCGAGCGTGCGGATTGCGGAGATCCTGCGCATGCCGCGCCTGGTGATCGGCTCGACGCTGATGAGTCTGGCGACGACCACGCCGGAGATGACGGTGTCGATCATCGCCGGGTTGAGGGCGGAGCCGGGTCTGGCGGTGGGAAATGCGGTGGGTTCGTGCATCTGCAACCTTTCGCTGATTCTGGGGACGATGGCGGTGGTGGAGCGGGTGGTGGTGCATCCGTCGGCCGTGAGATCGCCCTACCTGGTGATGCTGGGGCTGGGGATGCTGGTGTTGCTGTTGACGTGGTCGCTGCGGTTGGCGCAGTGGCAGGGATTGGGGCTGGTGGTGCTGGGGGTGGCTTACTTCATGTATGATTTCCGTCGGCACTGGCCCCGGGGAGAGGCGCGCGGCGACGGCCGCAACGGCGCGCCGCGGAGCGCGGCGGGAATCCCCGCGGGGGCCAGCGGATGGGTCAGGGCGGGGCAGTTTGCGCTGGGGGCAATCCTGGTGGTGGGGGGGAGCCGCCTGCTGGTGGACGCCGCGGTGCACATCGCCACCGGCCTTGGCGTTCCCACCATCGTCATCGGGCTTTCGGTGGTGGCCATCGGGACGTCCCTTCCCGAGTTGGTGACGGCGGTGACGTCGGCGCGGAAGGACGTGTCGGACCTGGCGTTGGGGAATCTGCTGGGGGCGAACATTGCGAACCTGTCGTTGATCGTGGGCTCGGCGGCGTCGTTGCACGAGCTGACCTTGACGCGGTTCACCCAGGTCCTGAATTTCCCGGCGATGTTGATTTTGATGTTGCTGGTGGCGAATTTCGGGCTTTCCGATCGGCTGGTGTCGCGGCGCGAGGGGTCCTTGCTGCTGGCGTATTACGCGACGTATCTGGTGCTGCTGGTGGGCTTGACCTTGGCCGGGGGACGTTGAAGGGCGGGTACAACATGCTGAAGTGCTACCGTTTTGTGGACTACGCCACGCAGGGGTATCTGGTCGTGGTGGGCGTCTTGATCCTGTTGTTTCACGGGGGGCGGGTGGAGGGGTGGGGTTGGCTGGTGGCGGCCCACGCACTGGTCCTGGGAATCGTTCACGGCATCATCCGGCTGCAGGCGGCCGGACAGGGCGGGGTGGTCATCCGGTTCCTCCGGCAGTATTACCCGATCCTCCTCTACACGGGGTTCTACCGGGAGACCGGAGAGCTGAACCAGATGTTTGCGGCGAACTACTACGACCCGTTTTTCATCCGGTTGGAGGAGCAACTCTTCGGGTTCCAGCCGAGCCTGGCGTTGATGGAGCAGTTCCCGCAGGTGTGGGTGAGCGAGATCTTCTACGCCTGTTATTTTTCGTACTATCTGATGATTGGGGGGATTGGGCTGGTGCTCCTGGTGCGGAACCGCGAGCAGTTCTTCCATTTCGTTTCGGTGGTCTCCTTTGTGTTCTACCTCTGCTACACGACGTATATCTTCGTGCCGGTGATGGGGCCACGGGTGTTTTTCGGGGATCGGGCGGCGGCCGTCTTCGGCGAGAGCCGGGCCTATGCGTTTCCGGAGGAGCTTCTGCCGCCGGTGCCGCCCGAGTATCCGGAGAGTGTCCAGCGGGGACCGTTCTATCGGACGGTGATCTTCTTGTACCGGCATTTCGAGGCGCCGGGGGCGGCGTTTCCGAGCAGTCACGTGGCGGTCGCCCTGGCCACGCTCTATTTCAGTTGGCGGTATCTCCGGCGGTGGCGCTGGGTGCACACGGTGGTGGCGATCGG
Organism: uncultured Verrucomicrobiota bacterium; assembly: GCA_964432995.1. Classification (GTDB taxonomy): domain Bacteria; phylum Verrucomicrobiota; class Verrucomicrobiia; order Limisphaerales; family JAHDYP01; genus CAYSPU01. The sequence goes on along the minus strand of CAYSPU010000139.1, from coordinate 3,478 downwards.
GTTGTGCATGGCCACGGTGTACTGTCGTTACCACTACGTGGTGGACGTGTTTGCCGGAATGCTGGCCACGGCCGTGCTCCTGCCGTTGGGGAACGCACTCTACCATCGCTACGAGCGGCGTGAGGCGGCCCCGGCAGAGCGCGCAGCCGGTCCGGCGGCACTTCAGACGGGACGATCGTAGAGGCGATAGGTCTTGTAGGGGCGCGCCCCGAACACCTCGAGAATCCGCCGCATCGGCTCGTTGTCCTCCAGGATCCACGAGGCTTCCGCTTCCCGATAGCCGAGTCTGGCCCCCACGCTGAGGCCTTCCCAGAGCATCACGGATTCGAGCCCGCGGCCGCGGTGGGATTCCTTCACGCCGAACGTGAGAACGCGGGCCAGGGTCGGGCGGCGTCGCCGGAGCAGGTACGGCAGGAAACCGAAGAACCGCGGCGTCAGCAGCCGGCCGCGCAAGGCCTGGAAGGCCACGTTGTAGTCGGGCATGGCCAGCAGAAAGCCCACAGGGCCGGAATGGTCTTCCGCCAATTGAACGAACCCCTCCTGGAACAACGGCTTCAGGCGGGCGGCCAGGAAGTCCATCTCCGGGTCGGTCATCGGCACGAAGCCCCAGTTCTCCGACCACGCCGCGTTGTAGACGGCCTTCATCTTCTCGAGGTCGGCGCGCAGGGTTCTCCGCGTCATGGCGCGGAACGACAGCTCCGGGTGTCGCTGCCGGACCTTGGCGGCGATCCGCCCGAGCCGGTCCATGGGCGCGTTCGCGAGGTCGATGTGAAAGGCGATCAGATCCTTGGCTTTGCGGAATCCCGCCTCTTCCACCAGCTTCACATACGAACGCGGGTTGTAGGTCATCATCAGCACCGGCCGCGAGTCGAAGCCGTCGACCAGCAGCCCGCATTCGTCGTTCGTCGTCGGATTCATTGGTCCCAGAAGCCGCGTCAGGCCGCGGGCGCGCGCCCAACTCGCGACCCGATCCAGCAGAACGTTGCTGACAGCGGGATCGTCGACGCACTCGAAGAAGCCGAAAAAGGCGGTGTGGTCGTTCTGGTAGCGGTTGTGGTGATGGTCCACGATCGCCGCAATGCGGCCCACATCCCGGCCGTTCCGCGCGGCCATCCACAACGCCATTTCCGCGTGCTGAAAGAGCGGGTTCGCGTCCTGGAAGACTCGGAGGAAGTCCACCTCCAGCGGGGCGACCCAGAAAGGATCGTTGCGGTAGATCTCGTACGCGAAGCGGACGAACCGGCGCACATCGCGTCGGTTCCGACTCAGTTCGACCAATTGCAGGGAGGGATTGCCGGTGGACCTGGCCGAGCCACCGCCTGCGGCACACACACCCATACCGGCGCGGAGTCTGGCCATTCCCCGCCCCGGACGTCAACTGGCGTTCTCCTGGCGGCTGCGCCGTTGCCAGTCGGTCGCGTCCGGGCTAGCCTGTCGCCATGCCGAAGAAGCTGTTCCTGCTTGACGGGATGGCGCTGGTCTACCGCGCCCACTTCGCTCTGATCCAGCGACCGATCTTCACCTCCCAAGGCGTCAACACTTCGGCCCTCTACGGCTTCACCCAGACGTTGCTCGACATCCTGACCACCCGCGAACCGACGCACGTGGCGGTCGCGTTCGACACCGCGGTTCCCACGCAGCGCCACCTGGCGTATCCCGAATACAAGGCCCAGCGCGAAGCCATGCCCGAGGAGCTCAGTCAGGCGCTTCCCCACGTCCGCCGCCTGATTCAGACCTTCCGCATCCCGGTGTTGACCTGCGACGGCTACGAGGCCGACGACATCATCGGGACCCTCGTGCGCCGGGCCGAGCCGGGAGGATTCCTCACCTACATGGTGACGCCGGACAAGGATTTCGGGCAGTTGGTCACGCCGAACGCACTCCTCTACCGCCCCGGCCGCATGGGAAGCGAGGTCGAAATCCTCGGTCCCGACGCCGTTTGCGCCCGCTGGGGCATTGCCCGCCCGGAGCAAGTGGTCGACCTCCTCGGCCTGATGGGGGATACGTCGGACAACATCCCCGGCGTTCCCGGCGTCGGCGAGAAGACGGCCGCCAAACTCATCGCGCAATACGGCAGTCTCGAGAACGTGCTCGCCCACGCGGACGAACTCAAAGGACGACTCCGCGACAACCTGATTGCCCATCGCGAACAAGCCCGCCTCTCGCAGCGGCTGGCCACCATCGATTGCGCGGTGCCTCTGGACGTGCGCCTCGAGGACCTCGCCCTGCGGGATCGCGACGACGACGCCCTCCGCGCCGTGCTCCTCGAGTTTGAGTTCCACTCCATTGGGCGGCGGCTGTTCGGGGAGGCATATCGAACGTCGCGTCCTTCGAGCACAAGCGCGGCGCAGGCGTTGCGCGAGTCGGTATTGGCTCCCGGCTCCGGTGAAGGTGGGTCGGGCCGCGGAAATCAGGCGAGCGTCGATGATGCCGCAGCCGAGACAGCGCGGAGCGCCACGTTACCGATGCCGCCGGTGAACGCGTCCATGACACACGTCGTGTCGACCGGGGGCGGGATCCGGCGGGGCGATCGGCTGGCCGCCGCGGGCGCCGAGAGGCGCGAGCTTCTGGCCGTCCTGAACAACGCGCCGCGCTTGGCCCTGGCGGTGCACGCCGTGGGCGGTCCGTCCCGGGGCGCTCGTCTCCTGGGCCTCGCCTTCGTGCCCCGCCCCGGCACCGGATGGTATGTCCCCTTGCCGCCGCGCCCCGGGGAAGCCGGTGCGGTTCTGCACGAGTTCCAACCGCTCTGGGCCGATGCCGGCCGCGAGATCGTGGGGTGCGATCTCAAGCCCGACCTCCTCACCCTGTTAGGGTATGATATCCGACCGGTGGGCCGGCTGTTCGACGTCGCCCTCGCCCATGCCCTCATCGAACCCGACCAACGCCATACCCTGGTCTATCTCGCCGAGACCTTCCTGGGCCGCGCGCCCTCGAGCACCCCGGGCACCGGCGCCGCGCAAGGCGAACTCGCTCTCGACACCTCTCCCGCCACGGCCATCGATCACGCCACGATCGAGCGCGCCGACCTCGCCTTCCAACTCCAGGCCGTTCTCGAACCACGCCTGGCCGCCGTGGCCCAGGAACGCGTGTTCCGCGAACTCGAAATGCCGCTCGTTCCCGTGCTCGCGGCCATGGAGGCGGAAGGGATCCGCATCGACGCGCCGGCGTTAGCCGAGTTTTCCCAGCAACTCAGCCGACAGATGACCGAGCAGGAACGGGCCATTCACGCCCTCGCCGGCGGCGAGTTCAACGTCAACTCGCCCCGACAACTGGGCGAGGTGTTGTTCGAACGCCTGCGCCTGGCCGATGCCCCCAAGAAGACCCGCACCGGCCAATACGCAACCGACGAAGCCACCCTCCAGAGCCTGGCCGAACATGAGATTGTGCGGCGGTTGCTCGATTACCGCGCGGCCGCCAAGCTCAAGTCCACCTATGCCGACGCCTTGCCCGAGGCGATCGATCCCCGGACCGGCCGCGT
>CAYSPU010000138.1:0-15896 GCA_964432995.1 uncultured Verrucomicrobiota bacterium | reverse complement strand
GTCGTCGGATCCGGCCGCGGGCCACATCTGCCAAGCCGGGTCCGGCATGGATGTCGTGCAGATAGCAGGTGCCCGTCGTTGTCCGGTAGTCGGTCACCGACGGACGCGCCGGCGGCCGGTCGCGCGGCGCCCAGGGAACGGGTTGGCTGCACGAGATCTCCGGATCCGCCGCCAGCAGCTCCCGACGGCCGTCGGCCGCAATCCAATAGAGCTTGAAGAGGGTAGGGGACCGCGCCCAACCCAGCGGGGCGGCGGTGACCATGAACTCCGATTCCGAGAGCGGATAAGGGTACTGGAAGAGTTCACCCTCCTGGCCGTAGAAGTCCACGCGGGCTGCCGGAGTCTCGCGCGCGGGGGCAATCAATTGTGTCCCCGCATTCTCCTGTCGGCCCCGACTCGGGTCCAGCAGCCCGAGCTTGCCGACCTGCATTGTGTGATGGCCGGAGAAGATGGCCACGACCTTCCGCGACCCGGGGATGCCGCGGGCGTGCAGCAACGAGGTGGGGAACCAGGAGCTGTTACCGTAGAACTCGGTCTGCCCGGTCCCGTCCGGGTTCATCTGGAACAAGCCCTGCACGAAGAGTTGCCCGCGGTCGCTGTATTCCCAGCGGGTGTAGAGCACCCGGCCGTCGGGCATCACGCTGGGGCCGTTGTCGTGCACCTGGTCGAACGTCAAGCGGCGGAGGTAGCTGCCGTCTGCCGCGCACGTGTACAGGTTGCTGACCTCCGTCCACCAGCAGTCCACGGTCTGCACGCAACGCGTCGAGTTGAACAGCAGATCGCCATTCGGCAGATACACGCCTTCGTAGTCGGCGAAGCCAAGACCGTGAGTCACCTGACGAACCGCCCCCGCTGGCAACTCCATTTCATACAGATGGTAGTCATCCTCCCGATCGGACTTCTTCCAAGCGAACAGAACCCGCTGCCCATCCCACGACACGTCCGGATCGCGAATGACACCGTCCGCGTCCTCAATCAGAGTTCGCACCCGGCTTCGGGGGTGGTCCAGCTCCAGGACGCAGAGCGCTGTTCCGGGTTGGAAGTTGCGTTCGTTTTGGGCGTCGGATTGACCTTCCGTATAAGCGTAGTGCGATCCCCCCAACGTATGGTGCTTCGTGAAGACCCACTTCGGATATCGCTCCCGCAGGGTCCGCAGCCGATGCTGGCGACGCGTCTCGCACACGGCGCGGTAGGCCTCGAGCCATTGACGCGGGCTGGCCCGCGAGGTTTCGGCGGCCAGCGGGCCCAGTCGGTCGCTCCCCAGCTCCGCCAGGGCGGCCGCGATCGCGCGTTGCACCACCTCGCCCAGCGAGCGGGCGGACAACCAGGAACGCAGATCTGGTCCGGCATCCTGGAGGCACCAATCCCATTCCATCGGGAACTCCCGCTCCATCCGCACCGAGAACTCCTCCGCCGCCTGTCCGAACGCGGCGTCATCGGCGGCGATCGGTTCCAGGCGGGACTGTTCTTGCAGGACCGCGTCTTCCCAGCCCCGGTCGACTCCGGAGTCCGCAGGATCGGCGGCGGCCGCGTGGGCGAGGCGGAAGCAGCACCAGGAAAGGGCGAACCACCGCGCACCGAGGGCTTGGCCGTAGCGCCGCCGGCGCCGCGGATCTGCCGGGCCTCCGGCGACCCCGTGCCGAGGCGATGCCATTCCCGTCCGCAGTGCTTCCACGCGGTGGCATTCTCATTGCCCATGCTTTCGGAGTCAATGGCGACGCGGAGGCTGCCTCATCGCGCCAGGCGGATCCGGTAGAAACCGGTGACCTGGTTGGTGGGCAAGACGGCGGATTGCTGGGAGGCGTCGATCACGCCTCCGTAGTCCTCCCAGGCGCCGGTCTCGAGAGCGGCGCGGAATTGCACTTGGTAAGGCCCCGCGGGCCCGGTCCAGTTGAGCTGCAACCCGTTCTCCACGGCGGTGGTGCTGACGATCTGCAGCGGGTCGGCGACGGCGGGCGTTCCGTAGAGGCCGAAATCGTCGATGCCCCAGAACCAACTGGCGGTACCGACCAACGTGAACCGGAAACGGACCGCGGCCTGACTGTCAGCCGCCGGCAGGCGGTGCCGTTCGACGCGCTTCGACTCGACGGTGTCATCGTTGACGCGCCCCTGGATGTAAGGCGCGAGGGTGTCGAAGGGGCGACACAGGATATGTTCGCCGTAGGTTCCTCCGGACGTGGAGCCGCCGTCGGCCGTCGGCACGTTGTCCGGGTCCACCCGGGTGAAGGTGGCGGTGGCGTCGATGGCGAGGTCGTCCGTGGTGCGGATCACGTCATTGGCGTCGAGGAGAAAGAGCACGGGCAGCCAGGAGACTCCCTGGTCCACCGAGTATTCGAGGGCGGCGAGGCTGTCCTGGTTCTGCATGTAGTTGCTGCGAAAGACGAGGTAGACGTTGGTGGCCTCACGCAGATCGAAGTCGGGTGTGCGCAGGAACTGGATCTGGGCGCCGCTCCGCTGGTCGGATTCGGCATACACGGAGTTGCCCTGGACGACTCCCGGCACGGAGAGGCGGTTGGCGCCCAACGCGCCCAGGCGGTCCGTCGAGACGACCGTCCAGGTGAGGTAGTTGTTCGACTGCGGATCGTCGGGATCCGAGGTGTTGTTCACGATCGTGGTCCGATGGGTGGCCGTCCAGCCGCTGGGCAGGGCGAATTCGGTGACGTCCTCGAAGTCCTCTTGGTAGAGCGGGTCTGGCGTGATGCGGATGGCGATGGGGGCAGCGAATTCACTGGCCAAGCCGTCGGACGCGATGTGCTGCACGCTGGCGTAGAGGGATTGTCCGGGCCAGAGGTTGCTGGTGGCCACGGACCAGTTGGTGACGCCCGGGGCCGTGAGCTGTTCGAGGACGACTGCCTCAGCAGTCTGAACATCAGCAGTCCGGCAGAGGCGCCAGCGGCTCTGCAAATGGGTGTCGCCGGGGTCGGGGTCGGCGAATGCAGAGCAGGTCAGTTCGAAAGCTGCGGTCTCGAAGGCATCGACCGTGGACGGGCCCGCGATGAGAGGCGGGGTGGGCGGATGCGGGGAGGTGGTGTTGGAGAGCGCGAATTGGTCGAAAACGCCGAGGGGTGTGCCGTCGGGGGCGAAGCCGAGCATGGACACGGTACACGCGCTTTCGGTGACTTCCACGCGCACGTACTCGTTGATGAGGCCGCCCCCGCTCTCGGCGTTGGGTTTCACGACGCCGGGGATGGCGTGGTGGCCGCCGACCGTCATGTGGGTCCAGTCGGCGACGAGCACTTCGGGAAAATCGAGCCAGCTCCCGCCGCCGGTGACGCAGTAATAGATCCCGTTGAGGAACCCGCGCGAATACTCGTGGGTGTGGCCGCTGAAGCAGACGTCGACACCGTAGGCCTCCATCAGCGGAACCAGAGTCGCGCGCAGCCACGCGTTTCCATCAATCCACAATTCACAGTAGGGAGGCACGTGGATGAAGAGGAAGGTGAATCGGGCGTCCCGGTTCGCGGTCGACTGCAGGTCGGACTCGAGCCAAGTGCTGATGTCGCTCGTCATCGAGGCGTAGTCGATACAGATGAAGTGGCACCCGGCGTAGTCGAACGAGTAGCTGCCATAGCCGGGAGTGAAGCCCGCACGCTGTTGGCTGGGCAGGTCGGCGAACCGCCGGATGACCGCGGTGGCGCCGGCGTCGTGATTGCCCCAGGCAACAAACCACGGAACGGCGGTCCCCAGGAGCAGCGCCACCCGATCCAGGTAATACTGGCGGGTGTCCGAGTAGGAAGCGCCGTTCTCCGCCAGGTCGCCCGCAGTCACGGCGAACTGGATGCCGTTCGTGGCCATATGGCGGAACATGCTCTTCGTGGGTTCGAGGGGATCGGCTGCATACGTGCCGTGGTTCGATCCCTGGCTGTCGGACCAGACGGCGAAGGAGAAGGCAGTGGGTTCGGCGGGCGCGGTGGTGAAGGTGCCGCCTGGACCAGCTTGGCCGTCCACGAGGGCGCGATAGTGGTAGGTGGTGCCGGGCTCGAGATCAGTCAGGGTGGCCCGATAAGTCTCAGTTCCGGCGCCCGAGGATTCATGGGTGCACGCGGCCTGCAAGCCATACGCGGTGTCCAGGCCGTATTCGACGGTGGCCTCGACGGCGGTGTTGAGTTCCCACATCACCGCGATGGCGTTGGTGCGCACATTCTGCAGATACGGTGGGGTGAGAAACTCCACCAACACCGGGCCGGTGACCGAGACCGTCTGGATACTGGTCCATACGCCAGCCTGACCGCACGCGTCCTGAGCGAGAGCCTGGATCTGAAAAGTGCCGGGCTGGAGGTAAGCGTGGGTGAAGGTAACGGGTTGGCCGGCCGAAGCCAGAGCGCTCCACGCGGAAAGGTCGCCCCCATCCCCCCAATCAACGCGGATCCGAACGGCATCCTGGTCGGCGTCCGTGGCAGTGAACTCGTACGTTTCGGCCTGGCCGGTCACAGTCGCTGCCGGCCCGGCGGGGGTAACGACGACGGTCGGGGCGTGGTTCGAAGGATCCTCCGCGGCCACGGTGCCTAACGCCGCGACCTCGGCCGCCGACAGGCAGGCGTCGTAGATGGCAACGCGCGCCACATCGATTGGGGCATCCTCGCCGTTTTCGTCAGCGAACAAGAGCAACGTGGGGTCCAACGAGAATCGCCCGTCCACCGGTTGGGCCGAGCCGTTCAGGATTGACTCGCCATCGAGGTAAATGCGGTAGATCCCGTGTTCGTTGTCGACCGCAACCACGAGTCGCTGCCAGAGGTTGACCTGCGACGGAACCGACGAGTAACCAGTCGCGCCGACGCCGATGCCGCCGTCGCCAGCGCGGATGAAGCAGTCGCCGTCGTTGGCGTTGTCCGGATTCGTCTGGAAGAAGCAGTACCAGGGACCGAGGGCGTCGATGCGGAAGTCCATCAGCAGGGAGTAACGATTGACCAGGGTGCCCGTGCCGTTGGGGGCGATGCCGTGGGAGCAAATGTAGTAGCTGCCGAGGCCGATGCGGACGGCGCCGTTGCCAGCCCAGGGGCCGGCAATGGCCGCATGGGTGCCCTGCAACTGAAGGTCGACGCCCGTGGTGGCCGCCAGCAAGTCCGACGCGTCGTCAAACTCCCAGAGCCCGACGGGGGTGGGCGCGCCGCGAAGGACCGCGGCGGAAAAGAGGATGAAAGTGGTCGGACCCGCCAACCGGCGGAAGATGGACAAACCTGCGCAACGCAACATCGGCGAATCGTAAACAGCAGATCTGCGTCGTTCAAGCGTCCGCTAACCACCGAGTGTGATGCGGGGGCGTTTCGTCGCTGCCCCCAGGCGTCGTTCCTCCCTTTCGGACCGCGGGTCCTCTTGACCCGCAGCACCCATCCGGCTTGCGGACGCGATTTCGCTGCGGCTCAGCCGTCTCCGCAGGGCAGCTTCGGCGGGCAGCAGTCCCACGTGCCGGACGCGCCCCTGAACCCTGACTGCCCTCTCGCCCATCGCGACTGCTGCGACCGAGGACCAGCCTCCGCCAAGGCTACGGCTTGGCAGGCCGGTCGCGGTCGGGAAGGGGCTGCGCCCGTCTCGGGCGCAGGGAGCACCGCAGTGGAGCAGCGCCACGGATTTCAGGGGGCGCTTCCTGGCGCGGGTGAGTTTCTGCGGCCGGATGCAGTTACTCTGCGACCGCAGCGCGCGGGCGTTTTGGGGCGCGTTGGATGGCTTCCCCCAACCAGGCGATGGTCTGCCCCAGATCGGTCATGTTCCGCGCCGCCTCGTCGTCTTTGGCAACCTCACCCTTGTCCAGGCCAAATCCGAGGTTCCAGTACAAAGATCCCGGAACGATCACCCCGGACATGAGGAACATGTGGTTGATCGTGTCGAAGGCGTGGGTGCCGCCGCCACGTCGTACGGCCACCACGGCGGCCCCGATCTTGCCCCGAAGGAGTCCCCCGTTGGCCAGCGCCACCAGGCCGGCACGATCGAGCAGCGCCTTCATCTCGGCGCTCACCCCGCTGAAGTAAGTGGGGGATCCGAGGATGATCGCATCGGCCGCGACCATTTTCTCGAAGCAAGCGTTGAACGCGTCCTCCTCCTGCAGGCAGCGACACTCTTTCTCGTCGAAACAGCGGTAGCAGGCTTGGCAGCCGCGGATGGGACTTCCCCCGAGTTGGACAAACTCGGTTTCCCAACCGGCCGCGGCTAGCGGCGCCAGCACCTGCTTCAAGAGAATCTCCGTGTTCCCGCCTTTCCGCGGGCTTCCATTGATGGCGACAGCTTTCATAGTTCGAATCGGGACTCAGACACGCGTCGGACTTTCGGCCCGAACCGGGCGGTGTCAATACGGAAGCGCCGGGCTTGCCGTGAAGTGGTTCGTCAGAACGCGATCCAGTTTCCCGTCAAAGACCTGGTCGATTTCCGCCAGCGGCTTCAGGCTGAAGGTCACGGCGATCGCAATCGGATCGACCCGATACTCGGTGTGCCCCTCGTAGAACCCGTAGCGCATGATGTAGTACGGCTCCATTTCCCCCGTGCGCAGCCGCGTCAGCCGCCGCACCAAGGCCTCCCGGTCGGTGGCGCTCAAGTGCGCGTAACGCTCCTTGACCAGCCGCAGCTCATCGGGGTCCAAGTCTCGCCAGATTTCGATGTCGAACGCGCCCTTGATCTCGTCGTTGAAGATCGACTCCTGGAAGCCTTTGGTGCGTTCCGATCGCAGGCGGACCTCCTTGCCTCCGTACCAGAAACTGCCCACGTCGTCCTTGAATCGACCCAACTTCCCGAGCGCATACTGCCGCAGCAGCAAGTTCCAGACGTGAAACAGGGGGCGGGCCAGATCGGGGTGCTTGAAGCCCAGCCTGGCAACGAGGTCGTTGTCGCCTTTGAGGACCGAGAGAAGGTCTTCATCCGCCGCCAGGAAACCGATGCCGGAGGACGCGGCGGGTCGCCCGATGCGGGTGATTTCCTCGACCGCCTTGCGCGTAATGGTCTTGGTTCGGTCCAACTCGGCCTCGGCGTGCAGGCCCGTGGCCGCCAGCGTGGGGAAGTCCGCGCCGTCCACCTTCAGTTGGTCCCCTTTGCCGATCTTCTCGGTGCCGTATTGCAGGTTGCGGGGGCCGTTCTCCACGGTGACCACCGCGATGGCCTTGTGCCCGGCCGCGGTGCGGACCAAGAGATATTCGTGGCCCTCCTGGCTGACGCCGGGAGAAGGCAGATGAACCGGGGCATTCGTCAGCACGACGGGATACACGGCGTGGGGCTGCCCTTGAATGGTGATGGCTTCTGAACCCGCCGGGCGGGCCGCCAGGTCCGGCGCTGCACCGCCAGCCGCCACGGCCATCCCCAAGACCACGCTGCAGCCGGACAAAACCGTCATGATGGAAGTATGCATGTTGAATAGACACGCCACCCGGGGTTTTCTTAGCCCTGTCCTGATCGGCTGTGGCATCCTGTTGTCAGCAACGCTCCTGTTCCTTGGACGCGCGGGGCAGATCCGGGGCCGGACTTGCCGCTTGGCAGCGCGGCGGCCTTTTGGGAGAGTCGCGTCATCATGAGTGAGATTATGGCGCCGTCCTCCCTCACCCGCGACGAGAGCATTTCTCCATCGCCGTCTCCGCCAACGCCCCGCAGGATCACCATACGCATCAACGGGGAACGGCGCGAGTTCGAAGTGGGACGCGATCTGCTGCCGACCACCACGCTTTCGGCGTTCTTGCGCGAGGGGCTGGGGTTCACCGGGTTGAAGGTGAGTTGCGACGAAGGCGCGTGCGGCGCGTGCACGATCATCCTGGATGGCAAGGCGGTGCTGTCGTGCATGCTCCTGGCGGTGGAAGCCGACGGCCACGACGTGCTCACCATCGAGGGCTTGCCCCCCGACGACCCGGTGATTGAGGCCTTCGCCGAACAGTGCGAGCCGGGGCATGGAACGGCCCTGCAGTGCGGTTACTGCACCCCGGGCTTTGTCATGACGGCCCGCGCGCTTCTGAACGAGAACCCCTCACCAACCCTCGAGGAGGTGAAGGAAGCGCTGTCCGGCAACCTCTGCCGTTGCGGCTGCTACGCCGGCATCACCATGGCCGTGAAACATGCGGCCGAGAAGATCGCCGCCCGAGGAGGACGGAAATGAGCACTCCCTACAAACCGCGAGTGCCGCGCCAGTTCGTCGGCGGCTATCGCCCGCGCATCGACGGTGTCGAAAAAGCCCAGGGCCGCGCCCCCTATGCGGACGACGAGATCTGCGCGCGCCGCTACCCCGGTCTGCTGCACGCGCGCGTGCTTCGCTGTCCCCATCCCCGCGCCCGGATCAAGAGGCTCGACACCGCCAGAGCTGCGGCGCTGCCAGGTGTGCGGGCCATCCTGACGTATCAGGACCCGGAGGTTGCGCGCCTCAAACCGACCAACGCGGGCTGGACCGACGCCGTGGACACGGTCAGCTACGACCGGATGATGTGGCACAAGTTCCGTGATCGCCGGGTGCTGGGCGACTATGCGACCTGGGCCGGGGACGAGGTGGGGGTGGCCATTGCCGCCGACACGGAGATCCTCGCGGAACAGGCGCTGCAGTTGGTCGAGGTCGAGTGGGAGCAGTTGCCTTTCGTGCTCGATCCGCACGCGGCGATGCGGCCGGACGCGCCGGTCCTGCACCCGGAAGTTGCCGAGCACAACGTGCTCCCTCCCGATCCGATCGGGGGTCCGGACGTCTTTCTGAGCAAGGGCGACGTGGAACAGGGTTTCGCCGCCGCAGACGTGGTGATCGAGATGGACACGAGTCACCACAACCCCACGCAAGGGTCGCTCGATCCCTGGTGTTGCGTCGCCGAGTGGAAGGGCGACCGGCTGACGGTGTTTTCCAATTCGTACTCGGCCGATCAGACCCGCATGCACGTCAGCCAGATGCTCGAGTTGCCCATACACAACGTGCGGGTCATCAGCAAATACGTGGGCGGGCAATTCGGGCGGTGCGACACGGGCGACCAGCCGTTCTTCCTTTTCACCGCGCTGCTGGCGAAGAAAGCCGGCCGGCCCGTCAAGTTCAAGCACACGCGACGCGACAGTTTCCACGACACCCGGCAAGGCGCGCTCTACCACTGCAAGGTGGGCGCCACTGCCGACGGCAAGATCACCGCGCTGCAGCTCAAATCCATCGGCGACATTGGTGCCCACGCGGACCACTCGGTTTTCGCGCTCAAGTTCGCCCCCACGGAGATCGCCGAGGCGGCATTGGCGCCGATTCCGAACATCAAGATGGAATCCTACGCCGTCTACACCAACCGCATTCCGGCGTGCATGATGCGCGGGGTGGGCAACTCGCAGTTCAACTTCATCTTCGGCCGGATGATCGATGGCTTGGCGGAGCGGCTGGATATGGACCCCGTCGAGTTGGCGCGGAAGAACTTTGGGCACGCCTGGGGCGCTTGCCCGGATCCGAGCCTTGCGGCCGTGCTCGAGACGGGCGCGACGCGCATCGGTTGGGCCGAAAAGCGGCACAAACCCGGGCAAGGCCCGCTCTACGATGGCGTCCTGAAGCGCGGCGTGGGCTTCTCGCTGCACCCCGGCTGGCACGCCGAATGGCAGGAGGAACGCCGCGGGCAGGTCCAGGCCAAGGTCACCCTCTATCCGGATGGATCGGTCACCCTGGACGCGCCTACCGTGGAAACCGGTACGGGGTCGAACACCTGCAACGTCCTCGGTTGCGCCGAGGCGCTCGGCTTCCTGGGCGTCCGCCCGGAGGACATCACCTGGGTATCGACTGTGGACACGGACAACGGGATGCGCGACTGCGTGCAGACGGACAGCGCCGTTTCCTTTCTGCAATCCGAGGTGTTGGCAGTGGTGGCGCAGCAACTCAGGCAGAAGTTGTTGGATTTGGCGGCCCCGGTGTTTGGCGTTCCGGCCGATCAACTGTCGGTGGCCGGGGGCCAGATCCTCGGGCCGGGCCGCAGCATCCGCGTGACGGAGTTGCTCTGGCAGGGGGACCTGGTGCCGCTGTCGGTGATGGTCAGCCGGCGGCCCTCGGGGAAGCGGACCGGGGTGCCGTATATCGCGAGTTTCGCTGAGGTGGAGGTGGACACCAGCACCGGCCGCACGCAGGTGCTCAAATTGGTGATCATCAACGACTGTGGCACGGTGATGTACGCCTCGGGAGCCGAAGCCCAACAGGTCGGCGGCCAAGTCATGGCGCTGGGCGAGGCGCTGACCGAGGAACTGATCTACGACCCGGTGCGCGGGGTTCCGCTCAACTTCAATTTCATCGACTACAAGATGCCGACCATTCTCGACATGCCGGTCGTCGAGCCGGTGCTCCTGGAAGTCTGGCGGGGCGCCGGCGAGTACGGCGCGTGCGGCATCGGCGAAGGCACCCTGACCTGCACCCCAAGAGCCGTCGCCAACGCGGTCTACAACGCCATCGGCATCCGCGTCGATGACATCCCCCTGACGCCGGAGAAAGTGCTTCGGGCCTTGGGCAAGATCTGAGGGCATGCCATGATCCTCCAGCCTTTCGAATACGTGCCGGCCGATTCGCTGAAGTCGGCCGAAACGCTGCTCCGGGAGCGGCCGCAAGGGGCGGCGGCGGTCGCCGGCGGCACCGACCTCCTCGGCACCCTGAAGGACGCCATCCACGGCGCGCCGCCGGAACTCCTGATCGGCCTCAAGCCGCTTGCCAATCTGCGCTATGTGACCGCCAGCGCTCAGGGGGTGCGCATCGGCAGTCTCACAACGCTCGCCGACATCGCCCGGCACCCGGTCCTGCGACAGGACTACCCGGTGCTCGCAGAGGCCGCCCGCAGTGTGGCATCGCCCCAGATTCGCAACGTCGCCACCATTGCGGGAAACCTCTGCCAGGAACCCCGCTGTTGGTACTACCGCAATCCGGACAATGGCTTCGATTGTCTGCGCAAGGGTGGGAAGCGGTGCGACGCGTTGTTTGCAGAGAATCGCTTTCACTCGATCTTTGGTGGCATGTGCGTGAGCGCGGCGCCGTGTGTCAACGGCTGCCCCATCCACAATGACATCCCGGCCTACATGGCGAGGATCCGGGCCGGCGCACTGGACGAAGCGGCGGCAATTCTGCTGCGCACCAACCCGCTGCCGGCGGTGACGGGACGGGTCTGCCCGCACACCTGCGAACCGGACTGCAACCGCTGGGGTTACGACGAGCCGGTGTCGATCCGTGAGGTGGAGCGATTTCTCGGTGACTACGCCCTGCAGCACGCCGGGGACTTCTATCGGCCGCCGGCGGCGGAATCCGGAAAGCGGCTGGCGGTGGTGGGTGCGGGCCCGGCGGGGCTCACGGCCGCCTACTTCTTGCGCCAAGCCGGGCATCAGGTGACGGTCCTCGATCAGATGCCCGAGGCGGGCGGCATGTTGACCTACAGCATTCCGGCGTATCGCATGCCCAAGGACGTGATGGCGGCCCAGGTGCGCGCCCTGGAAGGGATGGGCATCCGCTTCGAGTTGGGGGCGGCGCTGGGGGCCGGGGGCCTCTCGGGGCGCGACCTTCGGGAGCGCTACGACGCCCTGTTCCTGGCCACCGGCCTTTGGACCGGCCGTACCCTCCGCCTGGAGCGGAGCGACTTGCTCGATTCCGGACTGAAGTTTCTCCTCGCGGTCCAAACAGGCGGCGGCGCCCGCCCGCGCGTTGGCCAACGCGTGCTGGTGATCGGCGGCGGCAGCGTGGCGGTGGACGTGGCGCTGACGGCGCGGCGTCTCGGCGCGACCGAAGTATCGATGGCCTGCCTGGAAAGCCTCGAGACGATGCCGGCCATCCCCGAGGACGTGGAGCAAGCGCTCGAGGAGGGGATCACCATCCTGCCGTCGTGGGGACCCCATCGCGTCCTGGAACAGAAGGGGAAACTCACCGGAATGGAACTGGTGCGGTGCACGTCGGTCTTCGACGCGAGCGGACGGTTCGCTCCCGCCTTTGATGCCTCAGTGAAGAAGGAGGTCGCCGCCGATCAGGTCCTGGTGGCCATCGGCCAAGCCGCGGATCTCGGGTATGCGGAATCCTGGCTCGGCACGGAACGCGGGCTGCTGGCGGCGGACAAGGTGACGGGCGCCACGGCCATCCCCGGCCTCTTCGCGGGTGGCGATGTCACCGGCAGCTCCGCCACCATCGTCCAGGCGATGGCCTCGGGTCTCAGGGCGGCGGCATCCATCGATGCCTACCTTGGGCGTGCGCAATCCACGCCAGCCTCTCCGAGCCATGCCCCTCTCGCCGTCAACCAGGCGGCGCTTCCGGTCAGCCAGCGCACGCAAGCCCCGCGACGTCCATTGGACCAGCGCACCCTCGTGGCCGAAGACTGTGGCGCCTTGTCGCGCGACCTGATGGAGCGCGAAGCCGATCGCTGCGCCAACTGCGGCTGCGTGGCGGTCAACGCCTCGGACCTCGCGCCGGCTCTCATCGCGCTGCGCGCGACGGTGAAGACCACCCGACGGCGTCTGCCGGCGGAGCAGTTCTTCACCGCGGCGAAGAACCGGACAACGGTCCTCGAGCCGGACGAACTGGTCGAGGAGATCGAGATCCCCGCGCCGCCGTCGGGCAACTGCCAGGCTTATCTCAAGTTCCGCATCCGCAACGCGATCGACTTTCCCATCGTCGGCGTTGCTTTCTGCGCGCAACTGCGGGACGGCCGCTACCATGACGCGCGGGTCGTGCTCGGGGCGGTGGCGCCGATTCCGTTGGCGGCGCGCCAGGTGGAGGCGCTGTTGGAGGGTCAGGCGCCGAGCGAGGCCCTGGCGCAAGCGGCGGCCCAGGCGGCGGTCGCCGGGGCGCAACCGCTCGCCCGAAACCGGTTCAAGGTGGAAGTGGTCAAGGCGCTGGTTCAAAAGGCGATCCGGAGCGCCACGGCCTGAGTGCCTCCGCGTATGAATCGCGTGCGTCGACGACCAACCGCTTGTGACTGACGCGAGTGCCATCGTCTGGCTCGCCCTGACGGCCGCAGTTGTTGCGGTGGCCTTTGTCTACTCGTCCGTCGGCCACGGCGGCGCAACCGGCTACCTCGCGGTGTTGGCGCTTGCGGGGGTGGCGCCCGATTCGGCGCGCGCCACCGCCCTGCTCATGAATTGCTGTGTGGCCGGCGTGGCCTGGTGGCGTTTCAGCCGCGCCGGCCATTTCAACCTGCGCGTGTTGTTCCCGCTCGTTGCCACCTCGGTACCCTGTGCGTGGCTGGGCGGTCGGGTGGCTCTGCCACTCTCCACCTACAGTGGCCTGCTCGGCGGCGTGCTGGTGGCAGCCGGCTTCAGCCTGCTCCCCCGGAGACGCCTCGTCGACGACGCTGCGCCGCGTCCGCCGAGTGTCGGACTGGCACTCGTCATGGGCGCGAGCCTGGGTCTGTTGGCAGGGTTGAGCGGCATCGGCGGTGGGGTGTTCCTCAGTCCGCTCTTGTTGTTCCTGCGTTGGGTGCCGGTGAAGACAACCGGCGGCACCGCCGCGGCGTTCATCGTCTTGAACTCGCTGGCGGGGTTGGCCGGACTCAGCGCGCGCGCGGCGGCCGTGGACGGGGGACTGTTCGCGCTCGCGGTGCCGGCCGGAGCCGCCGCCTTGCTCGGCACCTCCCTCGGGGCCCGCCGCTGGTCCGCCTTCACCTTCCGTCGGGTGCTGGCGCTCGTGCTGGTGTTCGCCGGCGGGCGGCTGCTCTGGAGCGCGTTTCCCTGACCGTCACGTACCATGCGCATACTTTTCTTTGCCCAGTTGAAAGACGCGACCGGCTGCAGCGAAACCCGCCTCGCCGCACCGGCGCCGTTCACCACCGAGACGCTGTGGACAGCTCTCCTCGAGCTTTTCCCCAGCCTCGCCAGCCACCGGCCTTACGTGCGTCTTGCCCGCAACGGCGAGTTTGCCGGAATCGACACGCGCTTCGGCAACGACGACGAAGTCGCGCTCCTGCCGCCGGTCTCCGGTGGTTGAGCCCGGGAATCCCACACGCATGGAAATCCAGATCCAACTTGCCGATCAGCCCATCGCCGCGAACCAACCGCCCCCGGTGGAAGCGGGCACGGTCGGCGCGCGGACGGAGTTCTACGGGATCGTGCGTGGCGAGGAACACGGGCAGCCCATCCGCGCACTCGAGTACGAGGCTTACGCGGAGATGGTGCAACGGCAGGTGCGTCGGTTGCTCGAAGAGCTGGCAGCAGAATATGCCTGCTTGAGTGCACGGGTCGTCCATCGCGTCGGCCTGGTCCCAGTTGGCGCGGTGGCCATGTACGTCGGCATCGCGTCGGTGCATCGCGCCGAGGGCCTGGGCCTGCTCGCGGCATTCCTGGACCGTCTCAAGCAGGACGTGCCGATCTGGAAGCGACCGGTATTCGACGACCTGGGCCTCACCAATGGCGTCCCGTGCCGCACGTCGTGCCAGCCGCTGCCGCCGGCGACCGCTGAAGCCTTCACGACTTCCACGCAGCCCCCCGCGGTGGCGCGGTCCCTGGACGAGGCGCTGGCCGATATCCGGATGCGGGTTCGGCCGTTGCCGCCTGAACGCGTGGCGCTCGTCAACGCCTTGGGCCGCATGCTGCGGGAACCGGTTGGCGCACCGGAGGATCTGCCGCCTTTTGACCGCGCGGCGGTCGACGGCTACGCCATCCTCCGGGACGACACCGCCAGCGGCTTTCGAGTCGTGGACCACCTGCGCGCGGGCGACTGGAGACCGCGGCTGTTGCAGCCGGGGGAAGCCGTGCGCATTGCGACCGGCGCCGCGTTGCCCGGGCCCGGCCTCCGCGTGGTGATGCAGGAAGCGACGCAGCTCGAAGGCGAGGCAGTTCGTCTTCTCCGCCGCGGCAGCGAGGTGCTGAACGTCCGGTTCCGCGGTGAGGATCGGCGGGCGGGGGAGCTGCTGGCGCCGGCCGGCCGGCGGTTGAACGCCGGGACGTTGGCGCTGCTGGCCGGCATTGGCCACGTGCAACCGCTGGTCAGCCCGCGCCTGCGGGTGTTGCACTTGACGACCGGCGACGAAGTGATTCCTCCCCACCAGCCACCGAAACCGGGTCAGATCCGCGACAGCAACTCGATTCTGGTGCGGTCGCTCCTCAGCGGATGGCCGTGCGCGGTGGAGCAGCAGCACTTGCCCGAGGATTTGGAGGCGGCCTGGCACCGGTTGGATCCCGGGCGAGTCGCGGAGACGGATGTCCTCCTGGTGAGCGGCGGCGCCAGTGTCGGCGCACACGATTTCACACGGGTGCTGCTGGAGCGGTTGGGCTTCGAAATCGTGTTCGACCGGATCCGGATTCGCCCCGGCAGGCCGACCATTTTCGGCGTGAACGGCCGTCGCGTGGCCTTCGGCCTGCCCGGGAATCCGCTGGCCCACTACGTCGTCTTCCATCTCGGGGTGGCGACGGCGCTGGCCTGTCTGCTGGGGTCCACGGAAACGCCGCCGTCACAGCGGGGCCGACTGGCGGCGGACCTGCGGAGTGACGCGTGCCCGCGGGAAACGCTCTGGCCGGCGCGACTCGAATGGCCCGGCGCGGCGCCCAGGTTGCGCCCCCTCGTTTGGCGCAGCTCCGGCGACTTGACCTGTCTGGGGGAAGTCAGCGCGTTGATCCGTGTGCCGCCGCAGACGAACGACCTTGCCGCGGAAACCGAAGTGGAGTTCTTCACCTGTTTTCCACTAACCTCCTCGATGTCATGAGCAGGAAGTTCTCGCATCTCGGTCGGGACGGCGCCGCGCGCATGGTCAACGTGGGGGCCAAGCCCGTGCAGCATCGTCGCGCGGTGGCCGTGGGCCGTTTGGTCTGTCAGGCGGCCACGATCCGCGCTTTCAAGGGCCGGGCACTGCCCAAGGGCGACGCGCTGACGGTGGCCCAGGTGGCCGGCATCCAGGCCGCCAAGCGCGCGGGCGAGCTGATCCCCCTCTGCCACCCCTTGGGATTGGAGCACGTGGAGATCCGCTTCCGGGTGCGGCGTCGGGGGATCGAGATCACCTGCGCGGCCGAGACCCAAGCCCGGACGGGCGTGGAGATGGAGG
>CAYSPU010000137.1:7598-15959 GCA_964432995.1 uncultured Verrucomicrobiota bacterium | reverse complement strand
ATCGCTTCTACCCCGACCTCGGCGAAGGTGCTTCAGGCAACTGCTAACAGGCATGACGGGGGGCCGAGCATCTCGTTCGAGAACAAGGCCGTCAACTGCGTCACCTGGTACACCGCGGCGGCCTTCTGCGCGTGGGATGGTATGCGGCTCGCGACGGAGGCGGAATGGGAATACGTCGCGCGCAACCGCGGTGTCGATGAGTGGTATCCGTGGGGGGATGCGTATCCCGCCTGTGACCAAGCGGACATCGCGCTCGACTATACTTGCACGAACGAGCCCCATCTTTATCCCGATGACGTGGGAAGTCATCCGACGGGGGACACGACCAATCCGCCCGGCGTGCACGACATCATCGGTGGCGTTGCCGAGTGGATGTTGGACTCCTACCAACCGTACGGGGGCGCCGGGTGTTGGGCGGCAGGCAACTATGGTCCAGATCCGATCTGTGCGGTCACTCTGGTCGACGACGAACGGCGCACGAGGCGAGCGGGGAGCTGGCAGCACAGTGCTCTATGGTCTGAAGATCGTGCAAGCTACGTCGCGCCGAGCGCCTGGGCCAATACGGGCTTTCGGTGCGTGAGGAAGTAGCGCGCCGTCGGCGACCCGGGCCGTCGCAAGCTCGACGAGGCCGTTGGAGGCAGGTCACCGGCTTCACCTCGCCTTCGTCCACGGCGCGTCCGCCGCGCGCGCGCCGCGGTACATCGACGCCGGGAGCGGCAACGTGAGACGAACGCTCCCGGGGTTCGCGCGCGGGCGCAGCTTCAGCGCGCGCGCCTCGTCGGGCCACGCGTCGCGGTCGTGATGGAGGCTGTCCTCGAGGATCGCGACCCGCGCCGGATCGCTCGGCGCCCGCTCGAGCTCCTCCCGGATCCGCGCGTCGCGGCAGAGCGCGAGCGCCTCGCCGATCGCCGCCTCACAGACGCCGAGGTCGGCGAGCGAGGGCGCCGGATCGTCCGGCAGCGGCCCTGTCACCGTGCGCGGCTCGTTGCCGTGGTGCCACGTCCCCGGCCGCGGGGTCTCGCCGTCGGCGAGGTAGGGATCGACGGGCCAGCCGCGGATCCAGACCATGAAGTGCACGTGCGGCGGGATCCAGGGGAAGAACTGCGTCAGGTCGATGCCGGCCGTGCCCGAGAGCGCGACGACGTCGCCGCGCAGGACGGGCTGGCCGACCTCCGCGACGCGCGCCGCGCAGTGCGTGTACTGCGTGACGACGCCGTCGCCGTGGTCGACGCAGACGGTGAGCCCGCCGCGCAGCCAGGTGTCGCGCGTCGCGACGACGACGCCGGGCGCGGCGGCGACGAGCGGCGTGCCGGGGGGGCAGACGAAGTCGGTGCCGTCGTGCTCGTCGTACGAGAGGCGCCCGCCGCGAAAGTCGCGCGCGTGGTCGCGCGTGACCGCCTGGCGGTAGCCGAAGCCGCCGCCGACGCGGTCGAAGAAGTTGAAGATCGGCGCGAGGCCGTCGTCCGGCACGAGGCCGGCGTACGCGGGGAGCGACAGATCGGGGCGGAGCAGGCCGGCCGAGCTCGCCCCGACGACGAACTTGTCGCGCGCGACGAGGTGCGAGACGACCGTGCCGAGATCGCGCGCGAGCTGGTCCGTGCCGCGGATGCCGAACTGCGCGGCGAGCGAGGGGACCTTCCTGAGCGCGGTGCCACGGTGGAACATGAGCGTCGCCAGAGCGAATGCTCTATATAACGCGCCCCATGAACCAGCGTTCATCGACCTTTCGGGTCGGCCTCGTCCAGATGCGATGCGGTACCGACGCCGCAGCGAACGTCGAGCGGGCGCTCGCGGCGGTGCGCGAGGCGGCGGGGCGCGGGGCGAACGTCGTCTGCCTGCCGGAGCTCTTCCGCACGCCGTACTTCTGCCAGCGCGAGGATCCCGCGCTGTTCGACCTCGCCGAGCCGGTGCCCGGGCCGACGACGGAGGCGGTGGCGAAGGTCGCCAAGGAGCTCGGCGTGGTCGTCGTCGCGTCGGTGTTCGAGCGGCGCGCGGCGGGCCTCTACCACAACACCGCGGCGGTGCTCGACGCGGACGGCGCGACGGCGGGCGTCTACCGCAAGATGCACATCCCGGACGACCCGCTGTACTACGAGAAGTTCTACTTCACTCCGGGCGACCTTGGCTTCCGCGCCTGGACCACCCGCCACGGGCGCATCGGTGTTCTCATCTGTTGGGATCAGTGGTACCCGGAGGCCGCCCGACTCACCGCCCTTCAGGGCGCCCAGATTCTCTTCTACCCCACGGCCATCGGCTGGCACCCGGCCGAGAAGCGCACCCACGGCAAACGCCAGCACGCCGCCTGGGAACTCATCCAGCGCAGCCACGCCGTCGCCGACGGCTGCTACGTCGCCGCCGTCAACCGCGTCTCGTGCCCGTCGACCTCGCCCAACTCGACCGCACCCGCATCCAGTGGCCATTCCTCCGCGACTGGCGCATCGACGCGTACGACCATCTCACCCGCCGTTGGACCGAGTCCGCATGAATCTATCTGTGAACCGCCGGCAGCAGGTAGGGACGCGCGGCCACGCGCGTCCCGGCAGACCGGTTGGGCGAACTGTAGGATCCGGACGCCCGAGCCGGGCGTCCCTACCTCAGGGCACCGGGATTCACGGGTGCGACTCGAGCGGGCGTATCTTGACGCTGCCCTCAAGGAGCGGCGCCGATACCCGCACAGGAGTGCGCCCGTCCCCGGGCGCAGGAAGCCTCCTGGCCGATGGATATCCCGGTTTCGCGGCTATCCCCATTCCGTCGTGTGTTTCTGCGGCCGAGGACGGCCGCACTCCGGCGCACCGACTCCGCTCGGACTTGGTGGCCGCGTCAAGATGCACCCCAAGAAGCGGTCTGGTGGATCGCTGCTTCCCATGACAATCTCCGGAGCCGAAGATGAGGCGGGAACGACGGCCCCCAAGCCCTTGGCCTGGATCACCGGGGCCGGCGGCCTCATCGGCAGTCACCTCGTGCGCCTCGCCCCCGCCCTGGCCCCGGATTGGAGCGTCGTCGCCCTCACCCGCGAGATGCTCGATCTGACCGACCGCGACGCGGTGGATCGTCTCTTCTCCTGGGATCGCCCCCAGCTCATCCTGCACTGCGCCGCCATGAGCCGGAGCGCCGCCTGCCAGGAGAACGTCCATCTCGCCCGCCGCATCAACACCGAGGCGACGGTTCACCTCGCCTCGCTCGCCTTCGAATCGCACTTCGTCTTCCTCTCCAGCGACTTGGTCTTCGACGGCCGCAAGGGGCATTACGTCGAGACCGACCCCATCAACCCGCTGAGCGTCTACGCGGAAACGAAGGCGGACGCCGAGCGCGTCGTTCTGGCCAACCCCCGTCACCTGGTGATCCGCACGTCGCTGAACGGCGGCGTCTCTCCCACCGGTGATCGCAGTTTCAACGAGGAGCTGCGACGGGCGTGGTCGGCCGGGCGCAAACCGCGCCTGTTCCATGACGAATACCGGTCCCCGCTCCCCGCCGCCGTCACCGCCCGGGCCGCCTGGGAACTCACCCAACTGAACGCCTCCGGACTCTTCCATGTCGCCGGCGCCCAACGCCTCTCCCGCTACGAAATCGGCCAGCTCGTGGCCGCCCGCTGGCCCCAGTTGAATCCGCAAATCGAAAGCGCCTCCCTGCGCGACTACACCGGCCCCCCCCGATCTCCCGACACCACCCTCAACTGCTCCAAAGCCCAAGCCCAACTCTCCTTCCCCTTGCCCGGACTGGCCGATTGGCTCGTCGCCCACCCCGACGACGTCTTCTGAGTGCCCTCCTCCCCCCCATCCTCCCCGGGCTATCGCGGTCGACTCGCACCTTCGCCCACGGGCTACCTGCACCTCGGTCATGCCCAGACCTTCTGGATCGCCCAGCAGCGCGCCGCCCAACACCGCGGTGCGCTCGTGCTGCGCAATGAAGACCTCGACGCCGCCCGCTGCCGCCCCCTTTTCGTCCAGGCCCTGATCGAGGACCTCCGCTGGTTCGGATTCCAGTGGCAGGAAGGCCCCGACTGCGGCGGCCCTTATGGTCCGTACGCCCAAAGCCAACGCCGCCAACATTACGTCGCCGCTTTCGAACGCCTCCGCGCCCTGCGCGCGGTCTACCCCTGCACCTGCTCCCGCCGGGACATCCAGAACGCCCTCACCGCACCCCACGCCGGCGACGAGGAACCCGTCTACCCGGGAACCTGCCGCTGGCGCGGCGAACCGGCCTCGACAACCACTTCACGACCCGGCCCCAACAACCCGCCGCCACCCTGCAGTTGGCGCTTCCGCGTCCCCGACGGCGACACCATCGCCTTCGTCGACGGCCACTTCGGCCCACAGGCATTCGTCGCTGGACGCGACTTCGGCGACTTCGTCGTCTGGCGCCACGACGATGTTCCTTCCTATCAACTCGCGGTCGTGGCGGACGACGCGGCCATGCGCATCACGGAGGTTGTGCGCGGAGCCGATCTGCTGCTCTCCACCGCCCGCCAGCTCCTCCTCTACCGCGCGCTGCAACTGCCGGCCCCAGCCTTCTTCCATTGCCCGCTCCTGACTGATGAACAAGGATGCCGCCTGGCGAAACGCCACGACGCCCTGAGCCTCCGCACCCTCCGTAGCCAAGGAATCCGAGCCGAGGATCTGCGCACCACAGGATTCACCAATCCGTAGCGCGATCCCGAACCGCTCAGACGGACCCCGAGTGGCTGGCAGGGACGCCCGTCCTCGGGCGCCACCAGGCGCTCACACCCGCTGCTGGCAACTGTCCGGACCCGCGAGCCACGGGTCCCTACCTCATGCAGAATGAGCAAATGGTAGGGCGCCCTCTCCGAGGGCGCCGAGGGGACGATGCAGAATGCAGGATAAGGAATGACGCCCGGAGCCCTGCAAGCGCCCCCTGTTCGGAGTCGCGCCCCACTGGGAACGACTCGATCCCCATCACCGTTTCGCCAGATGCTCCTTGACGAACCGCTCAATCCGATCCCGGCAGAACTCGTTCATCGGACGCGCCGCATCCAGCGTGTGCGGCCAACCTTCAAGCCGATGATACTCGTGGGGCACGCCCAGCTCGCGCAGCTTGGCCACCAGCGAATCCCCTTGGTCGATCGGCACCGTGTCGTCGATCGTACCGTGAAACACCAGAGTCGGCGGCGCGCCCTTCTTCAAATGAAACAGCGGCGAAGCCCGACGCCACAACTCCGGGTCCTCGTCATACTTCTTCCCCAGGAAATCCCAGACCACCGACGCCGCCTGCCCGAAGGGCGTCGTCAGATCCGCCGGACCATACAAGTCCACGACCGCGGCCACGCGGCTGCTGACGCCCGGCGTGCCGCTCTGACCCTCGAACGCCGGATCGTCCGCCGTGTAGCCCAGCATCATGGAGAGATGACCTCCCGCCGAGCCACCCAGCACCACGATGCGCTCCGGGTCCACCCCGATCTTCGCCGCATTCGCTCGCATCCAGCGGACCGCGGCCTTGCAGTCCTCGAGCGCCGCCGGATACTTCGCCGCCTGCTGCAACCGATAACTCGCCGTAGCCGCCACAAAACCCCGTTCGGCAAACCAGGTCGTGTACACCCGGTAATCCTCTCGCTGACCTCCACGCCAAGCGCCCCCGTGCAGGAAGAGAAGCCCCGGCACGAGGTTCGTGCCCCGGTCACGGGGCTGATAGAGATCCAGTTGCAGCACCCACGGTTCCACCCGGCCATACTCGATCCCTTTGGTCTCCACGACCCCCGCCGGCAGCGGGGGGGTCATGTCCACCAGGCGCAGGGCGCCAATGCCGACCGCCGCGACCACCTGTTTGGTGCTTCCGTAACCGCGCGGCGGTTTCTCGCCATCGTACGAGCCGCGGTGCAGCCAGAGCCATACCAGGGCGAGCGTCACCGCCAACACCCCCACCAACAACGTGAAGCTACGCCAAAGAACTCGGAATCCTCGTTTCATGCGGCACCCAGTGAACCCGAAGCCGCCCGCTCCGCCAAGCACCGAATCACCCCCCGCCCGGAGTAGGGCGTATCTTGACACTGCCCCCGGACCGCGGCTCTTCTGAGCCGCAGCCGGACCGCGACCGCACGCCGGATGGGCTCTGCGGGTCAGAAGACCCGCGCCCCAAAATGCTGAGCAGGCTCATTGGGGGCAGTGTCAAGATGCGCCCCCCCGGAGTAACCGTCCCGGGGACGCGGGATCAGCCCGCGCATTCTACCGTCCACCGAGCCACGCACACCGGAAGCCCGCGCCGACTCACGTCGGCGACTACCCCGTGATTGACACCCGGCCCCATCCCCATTACTCACAACCCGCATGTCCGCCGCCACCGCTTTCCAAGGCCTGATCGAGTTCGCGGATTCCTTCGCGCCGCGCCCGGGAATCCGCCACGTCCTCTTCGACTTCGACGGCACCCTCTCCCTCATCCGCGAGGGCTGGCCCGACGTCATGGTCCCCCTCCTCGTCGAACTTCTCCCCCGACAGCCCGGCGACACCGACGAATCCGTCCGCAAGCTCATGTTCGACGACATCATGCGCCTCAACGGCAAGCAGACCATCTACCAGATGATCCAGTTCGCCGAACGCGTCAAAGCCCGCGGCGGCACCCCGCGCGAGCCTCTGTGGTACAAGAACGAATACCTCCGCCGCCTCGACCTCCGTATCCAGAACCGCATCGATGGCCTCCGCTCCGGCAGCATCCGCCCCGACGACCTGCTCGTCCACGGCGCCCGCCAACTCCTCGAAGCCCTGGTCGCCCGTGGTTTGAACCTCTACCTCGCCAGCGGCACCGACGAACGCTACGTCCTCCAGGAAGCCCAACTCCTGGACGTTGCCCGCTACTTCGGCTCGCGCATCTACGGCGCCCTGGACGACTACAAGAAGTTCTCCAAGAAGATGGTCATCGAACGCATCCTGCGCGAGAATCGGATCGACGGCGCCGGCTTGCTCTCGTTCGGCGACGGTTACGTCGAGATCGAGAACACCAAGGAAGTGGGCGGCCTGGCCGTGGCGGTGGCCAGCGACGAAGCCCACAACGGCTCCGGCCGCTTCGACGCCTGGAAACATCAGCGCCTCCTCGGTGTCGGCGCCGACGTCGTCATCCCCGACTTCCGCGACGGCCTCGCCTTGCTCCGCAGGGTCCTCGGAGAAAGCCCCGCGTGATTGCGGCGCTCCGGGCCACTTCGCGTCTTCGTTCCTTTGCTGTTTTCCCTCCGAGCTGGGGGAGATGAACAACGAAGCCGCGAAGACACGAAGAGCCCGATCGACGTGGATTACCTGGTTGGCGGATCACTCGCCAGCAGCCTCTGGGACCGATTCGCTCATCGGTTCACAGCGGTCGCTGGAGGCGACTCAACAACTGGCGCGGCGTGATGATCTCGACGCCGAAAGGTCTCCCCAGAGCAAGCAGGTCCGCATCCAGGCTGACGATAACCTTGGCTCCAGCCCCCAGGGCAGCCGCCAGAAAGGGATCGTCGCCGGAATCGCGGCTTCGCTGCTTGCCGAGTGGCGCGGGCGCAACGAGCCGTGCGGTGTCGCTGAACCAGTGGACGATGGGCCACGGATCATGTCGCTTGAAGGTGTTCCTGGCCTGTAAGCTCGTCACCGTGCGATGGATCTCCTCCAGGATCCAGGCGCTCGCCACGGCTTGCACCCGGCGCCTCGCCAGAGCAACCAGGCAGAGGAACGACTCACCCCGCCATCCCGCCCCCGCTACCACCACGTTCGTGTCGAATACGACCCTCACCGTTGTGGCTCCCAGCGCTCCTGACGCATGGCCTGTCGCGCTTGCCGGGAAGCCGCCACGATGGCCTCGATCGGCCCGGACCCCGATGGCGCCTTGCTCATGCCCTCCTTGAGCAAAGCCAGATCCGCATCGACTTGGGCTTGCCGGCGCTGCCGCACCAACTCGGCGAAATAGGCGCTCACACTCCCGTAGCCACCTTCCTCGACCTCGCGTTCGGCAAACCGCGCCAGGTCTTCCGCCAGCGAAATATTCCGCGTCACCGTCTTCACGAGGAGTACGCTAGCAATGCTTGGCAATAATTGTCAACCTTACTTCGGTCCCCTGTCGTCCGTCCTCTGCCGTCCGCCGTCGGCCCCATCTCCCATCTCCCCTCCGCTCACGGCACGATCAAGCGGTAATACCTCGCCGGGTGGTTCGTTGTCTTGGTATCGGTGAAGGACTGCGTCCCGCCGGTACTGGTGCGGGCCAGCAACATCGCCCAGGTTTGCAGGTCGGTGGATCCTTCCAGGGCGTACCACGCCCCGCTGGCCACGTTAGCTGCAGGCCGTTCGTCTCCGTGCTGACCGAGGCAATCCCCGTCGGCGGATTCGTTGGCGTGTGGGAATCGTGCTCAAGAATCGTCAGACGCTGAAATGATGGAGAACGAATATGGAC
>CAYSPU010000137.1:0-7588 GCA_964432995.1 uncultured Verrucomicrobiota bacterium | reverse complement strand
ATGCCAAACGTAACGGGCTATCGAACGGGTCGGTTTCATAGGCGGTTTGGGGTTCGCACGGGAGCCATGCCCAACGGCCATCGCCACGCTGGCCGCGACCAGGATCGGCGTGGCAGAAGGAGGCGGTGTCCAGTGCATGATTCCCATCATCAACCTCGTACTACGGGAAACAGGGGGAAAAGTGACAGAGAATCTCGCGCCCTCACCCCCGCCCTCCCGTCCAACGGGAGAGATCCAGGTGTTACCGGGAGGGGTGTCCCTCCTCCACTCTTCGAGCTGCGCAGGGCAGGCGGTCGAGCAGTTCGCCAAACTGGGTCTTCGCCTGAAGCTCTGCAGTGCCGCCGCGTCAAGGCCTCAACTTGCGAGAGAACTCCCTGGGCGTGACGATCGCGATGCCGAAGGGCTTCTCGAGCACCAACAAGTCCTTGTCTTTGGTCACGATGAACTCGGCGCGGCTGGCGAGGGCACAGGCGAGAAACGGGTCGTCTTTGACGTCCCGACTGCGCCGCTCGCCCAACGGGGACGGTTCCACCAGCAACGCCACGCGCTCGATCCAGTCCACGAAAGGGGTGGGGGTTCGGTCAGGACACTCCCGGCGTCCGATCCGAGTCGCAAGGACACGATACTCGTCCAGGATGGCCTCCGTGACGGCCAAGCGGCACTTGCGCCGCGCCAGGAGCACGAAGCACCGCCGATCCTCGCTCTTGGGCCAGAACGCCGCCGACACCACGACGTTCGTGTCCACGACGACGGTCACGCTTTGCGCCTCCGCCGCTCAGCCCGGTACTTTGTGATCTCGTCCTGGATGACAGCCTCATCCTCGGCCGCGATGGGCCGGGGACGTCGTCCCTCATCCAGTGCCTTGAATACCGCTGCCAGCTCGGCTTCGGTCGGCTCCGGCACGGGCGTCACGTAGAAGCCTTCGCCGACCTCGGTGATCCGCAAGGAGGTTCCTGGCCCGATACGCTTGCGCTCGCACATCGACTTGGGCAACACCACCTGGCGCTTGGTGGTCACGGTCATCGTGGTCGTCACACATGTAAGATTCTCCTACGCCCTGCTTCCGTCAAGCCCAGCTCGGCGCCAGATACCGGCAGAACGTCGCCCTGGGAATCCGCTGCGGCGAGCAGATGTCGGCGATGGAAAGCCTTGGAGGGGCGTACTGGTACCAAACGGTGGGGAACAACCCCCGTGAACAACCATGCGCACGCGCTGATGCAGGCGCAGGTCCGGCCCTTGACCGAAGCGGAGGCAGCAGAGAACTGGAGCAGAGTCCATCGCCCCTCCCCATTCACTCTGCTCCCTCTGCTGCCTTCCGTTCAAACGCAAGCACTCTCAAGAACCACGGATTACGGATGAACGCGGATGGAAAGGGGGGACGCACAACGTCCCCCCTCTCCGCGGAGAGCCGAGGCCGTCCGTGGTCAGGCTGCCGCCTCAGGGCACGATCACCCGGTAAAACCGTGCCGGGTAGTTCGTGGTCTTGGTGTCGGTGAAGGATTGCGTCCCGCCGGCACTCGTGCGGCCCAGCAACATCGCCCAGTTCTGCAGATCCGTGGAACCTTCGAGGGCGTAGTGAGCCCCGGCCGTAGGTTCCTGGATCGTCAGTGACAGGCCGTTCGTCGAGGCGCTGACCGAGGCAATCGCCGGCAGAGCGTTCGTCGGGTAGTCCTCGTGCTCGACAATGGTCAGATGCTGATCCGCGGCGACATCGTTGAACTCCTGCACAATCCCCGATGGCCACTCGATCCGGAGCGTCGTCACGTTCGTCGCGTCACCCAAGCCAAAGTGGGCGATCAGCAGCGGGCCATCCGAACCGCTGATGGAGCTCCCGGAAATCTCACGCAACTGCCAGAGAGTTCGACCGCCATTGGTCGCTTGCACCCGAACCTTGGCTCCGATCCCAGCCCGGTTCGAGACCCGGCCTTCCAGCTTCACCTTGAGCCAGTGGTCTCTATTGCCGAGTGCCGGGAGGTTGTTTCGGAAGAGAAAGTTGGGGTGTGGGTTCCCATTGTTATGAGGCATGAACAGGTCGAGAAAGCCATCGTTGTTGTAGTCCGCCCACAACCCTCCTCCCGCGTCGGCTTCCCAATCATAGGTCGGGCTGCCGAGGTCGATGGACTCGAATGTTCCATCCCCGAGGTTCCGGTAGAGGACCCCAGGTTCCGCCGGGCTCCAAAGCGGCCTGCAGAGCAGATCCTGCCAGCCATCGTTGTCGTAATCCCCCCAGCCTCCGGTCCAGGGTGGATTCGCCGAGAACCGCGCGATTCCCGCGCTGATCGCTACCTCTTCGAAGTTCGTCCCACCCAGATTGTGATGGAGTTGAATCCGCACCGTCGTCAGGTCCAACGGGTCGCCGCCTAGCATCGTCAGATCCAGAACCCCGTCGTTGTCATAGTCCGCCAGGCCCGTGACCCCCGCGAAGCCGCTGGGCAGGCTGCCGACGTTGAGCTGGGTGAACCGGCCCGTCCCGTCATTCCAGTGAAGACCACCGTTGGCCCGTGCGTTGTCCCAGACATCAGGATCGCCGTCGTTATCGAAATCTCCCCAGACACAGCCGCCCAGACTGGCCATGGGGGCGGATACCAGCGAGCCGACCTCACTGGCCGTCATCTTTCGGAACGTGCCGTCGCCGTTGTTCTGGTAGAGACTCGCGTCGCGAGCTGTCCTGCCGGGGTGGTCCTCACCGTTGAGTAGATCCACGTAGCCGTCATTGTCGTAATCGAACCACGCTGCCTGCCAGGTGCCGATATTATTGGTGGTGACCGGGCTGCCGGTGATCATGATGAACATCGGATTGACTTCGAGTTCGTCGATGTCGCTGGTGACCGAGGCGCCCACGGCGTCGGTGACGACGACGTCGTAGGGACCGGCGTCGGCCATTTGCACGTTGGTGAGAGTGATGCTGTAGTTCGTCGCCCAGGAGATGGGCGTACCGTTGAGCCGCCATTGGTAGGTGTAACCGCCGATCACCCACACTCGGTTTGTGACTGTGGCGCCGATACTGACGGAGTGCCAGAAGTTGGTCGGGCCTCTGGTGATGGTCGGGTCTTGGGCGTGGAGGTTGCCACAGCCGAGCGCCAGCAGGCACCAGGCGCTCCAGATGTGCCAAACGCAACGGGCTATCGAACAGGTCGGTTTCATGGGCGGTTTGGGGTTCGCACGGGAGCCATGCCCAACGGGCATCGCCACGCTGGCCGCGACCAGGATCGGCGCGGCAGACGGAGGCGGTGACCAGGGCATGATTCCCTTCATCAACCTCGTACTACGGGAAACAGGGGGAAAAGTGACAGGGATTCTCGCGCCCTTTCCATGAACCGTCAGGTAGGGACGCGCGGCCTCGCGGGTCGTTCGCCGATGGGGTAGGGTCGGAGATTTGCGAGGAGAGACCTCGCCTCAATGGAAATCCATTGCCATAGGGTTGGCAATTGGTAGGTTGGCGTCGATGAAAACGTCTGTCACGGTGGACGAGGTTGGCCGGTTGGTGTTGCCCAAGGAGATCCGTGAGGCGATCGGCGTGCTGGGGCGCACCTCGGTTACGGTCGAGGTGGTCGGTCAGACGGCACAGATCACCGCACCGGAGCGCCCGGGCGGGGCCGTCTCGCGCAAACGCGGGCGACTGGTCTTCTCCGGACCGTTGCCGGAGAACTGGGACAGCGGCGAGGCCGTCCTCCGCTTGCGGGAACGGAGGCTCCGGCGGTGAGACGATTCCTCGACAGCTCGGTCCTGGTCGAGTCGTGCCTGAGCCAGAGCCCGAAGTATGCCGCGGCGGACTCTTTGGCGAATGCGCCGGACGCCTGTACGTCAGCCCACGCTCTGGCAGAGGCCTACGCGACCCTTTCGGGTGACCCGCGACTCAAGATCCATCCGGCCGATGCCGCCCGGATGGTCGAGGACTTGGCGCGGATGCTGAGTGTCCGGGCGCTGTCCGTCGCGGAGTATCGCTCCATGATCTCGGCGGCACCACCCCACGGTATCCGGGGCGGAACGATCTACGACGCGCTGCACGCGCAGGCCGCACGCCTTTCCGGATGCCAGGAGGTCCGCACCCTCAACGTCGCGCACTTCCGGCACGTCGCCCCCAACCTGACGGTGCTCGGTCTGTAGCCGGCACCCGAAGAGGACAGTCATCGCTCGTCCAAGGGGGGAAGACGCCCGAATGGCCTCAAGTCGGTGCGACTGCCGTTGGTGTGCCAGAGCCAGGCTCGGTTGTCCGCGTCGTAGGTGACCAGGTTCCCTTTTGCTCCCTCGAAGGAAACCATCGCCCCTGGTTTCACCGGCGTTTCGCGTCGATCCAACTCGACCCCCGAACCCAGGTCCCACACCGTGGTTCGGCGGCCCTGCTTCGCCACCAACTGCGTTCCCGGTTCGTTCAGCTCAAACCGCTCGAAGGATCCCGGACCGACTTCCCAGCGACGCAAGCACTCTTTGTGCTCTACATCCCAGACGCGCACCGCCCCTCCCCCGCCCGTCACGAGTTGTCGCCCCCCCGGATCCAGGGCTGTACAGCAAACGGCGTTGGAGGCGTGAACCGCCGTGAACACC
Organism: uncultured Verrucomicrobiota bacterium; assembly: GCA_964432995.1. Taxonomy (GTDB): domain Bacteria; phylum Verrucomicrobiota; class Verrucomicrobiia; order Limisphaerales; family JAHDYP01; genus CAYSPU01. Next base: position 3,043 of record CAYSPU010000137.1, on the reverse strand, counting down.
CTGCGGCCGCTGGCAAGATCGAATACCTGGGCCGTGCCGTCTTTGCTTCGCACCGCCAGACGATGCCCCAGCGGGTCAACCGTATACCAGTGGACCCCGTTGGTAGGATCGCCGACGGTGAACCGAAGGCGTCCGTCTTCAATCGACCAGATCCTCACCGTACCGTCCACGCCCTGCGTGATGAGAGCCGAACCGTCCGGAGTGAACGAGAGCCACGAGAGCCTCTTGCCCAAAGGCGCAAAGGCGACCGACTCCGGAGAGGTCGTATCGACTGGGACCTCGTTGGTGTACGTGGCAATTGACAACACCTCCTGATGACACAGGTACATCAGGTGCCCCCATTCCCAATGCCGGAACTCGGCCGGACATCCAAACAACAGGTCCTTCGCCCCTTGGATGTTTCCCTGCTGGATGTACTGGTCCGCCAGCGCGATCGCCGAGTAGTAGGCCTCGAGCCGCTCTGACTGGCGCGCGCGGTTGGTGCGCACCGCAGAGATGCTGGAAACGACCGAAATGACCAGCAGGGACACAAGGGACACCGCCAGCGTGGTCGTGACCGCCGGTTTCCGCCGGCACCAGCGCCAGGCCTTGCCCGCGGGGCCAACGGGACGGGCGTGGATGGGTTCGCCCCTCAAGAACCGGTCCAGTTCTTCGGCGAGAGCTTGCGCCGTCGGGCACCGCTTCCCCGGGTCTTTCTCCAAGCACTTCAGGCAAATCGTCTCGAGATCCCGCGGCACACCCGGCACCAGGACCCCTGGCGACAACGGCTCCGCACCCGTCACCAACTGGATCGTCTGGGGAATTGTCTCCGCCTGAAACGGCGGCCTGCCCGTAACCAGGTGATAGAGAATAGCTCCCAATCCATACACATCTGCCGGTCGGCCGACTTTGCCTCCGCCCCCGGCCGCCTGCTCCGGCGGCATGTAGTTCGGCGATCCCAACATCTGACCCGTCAGCGTCAGGCTCGAATCGGTCCCGATGCGCCGCGCCAACCCAAAGTCCGCCACCCGCGGTCGATCGTCCGAGCCCACCAGCACGTTCGACGGCTTCAGGTCCCGATGCAGGATGCCGCGCTCGTGGGCGAAGTGGATTGCCTCGGCCACGGCCTTGAGGTAGGTGGCGGCCTGGCCCGCTGGGAGTGGCTTATCCTTTACCAGTTGGCCGAGGTTCGGGCCGTCGACCAGGTCCATGACCAGGTAATGCTGGTTCTGGTGCACGCCGACTTCGTGCACGGCGACGATGTTGGGGTGTTGGAGGGCCGCGGCCGCCGAGGCTTCGGTCCGGAAGCGGCGGATCTGCTCGGGAGTCGCCAACGGTCCGAAGAGGATGGTTTTGAGGGCGACCAAGCGGTCGAGGCTGATTTGGCGGGCCTTGTAGACGACGCCCATACCGCCGCGACCGATTTCCTCGATCAGCTCGTAGTCACCGAACCGCTGAAGCTGCGGACCGGTGGGTTGATCCGCGCCGCTGGTTTCGAGCGACGGAGCGCCCGGTTTGCCACTCGGCACGGCGGACGGAGAGTCGTCGGTGGTTACGCTGTCGGAGGCACCGTCCGCATCGAGGTGGACTGCGCCCTCGAGCGCGGTGTCGAGGAGGCACTTGAGGCAGAGGCCTTCGGGGGCATCCGCGGCGAGGGGGTTGCCGCATTTCCGACAAAGACGTTGGCTGGCCATAGCGTCGGTCCCGGGTGAACTCGGACGACTCTATCAGGTACTACGCGAAATGCAGTGAAAAGAGACACGGAAGGTGGGGCGCGATCTCCGCATCGCGCCAAAAACACATGCTTCGTTGACCACTCCTTCGGCGCCTTCGGAGAAGTCGCCCTACCCTCTAACAAGGTGCCTGCGGCCCCCTACCCCCGCAACACCTCGATCAGATGGCGCATTTCGAGTTCGACCTCGTCGGCCGTCGCCACTGTTTGGCTGATCTCGAGGCGGAGGGCGTGACGAAAGCGCTGGCGCAGGCGCAGAACCGATTTCTTCACCGCGTCTTCGGTCAGGTCCAGTTGTCGCGCTACCTCGACGTAGGTGAGGTCGTTCTTCTGGCCTCAGACGAAATCCTTGAGTTGGTCGAACCACGAGCCACGTCCGGCCTCGGCGTATTCGCGGCGGAGTCGGCCCAGGGCGTTTTCGAGGACGGTGAGAGCCCAGGACGTTCATAGAGCAGGTCCGGAGTAGCAGGGTCGGCGGGCTCGGCGCGATATCGGGTTTCGGGGTCGGCGGGAGAGAGCGGGAGAATCCGAACGCCGCCGCCGCGTTTGGCGGCGTTTTGGTGTTCGTGCTGGCTGATGAGGAAGTTCTTCAGCGCCGTGAGCAGAAAGGTCCGAAAGCGGCCGCGGTGCGGGTCAGCGACGGCGATCAGGTTCTTCCCCAGCAGGCGCTCGAAGAAGGCCTGGGTCAGGTCCTGGGCGTCTTCTGGCGAGCAGCCGTAACGACGGACGAACGCGTAGAGGGGGTACCAGTAGGTGCGGCAGAGCTGTTCGAGTGCTTCGGCCGCCTGCGGTGAAGTCGGGTCGGCGGCGGTCGCGACCAGACTCCAATGAATCGTCGCAAAGACACGATTGCATCCGGCTGGGGGCACGCCTGAGGAGAGCATCGGGATGGGCGGAGAGTACCAAGTTGTTTATTGGTCGGAACTCCCGACGCCTGCAGGCTTTTCTGGTTGAGGGCGAGTTCCGGATTGTGGCAAGTCTACGGTGAACCTACTCATCAGGGGTTCGGCGTGCCGGGGGTCGGGTCCAGGATCGACCACACGTTCGGGTCCGCTGCCGGGCGGCCGTAGGAGCGGTCGGTCTCCTGCTCGCCGAAGAGAATTGAATCCAGCACGACGTTCAGGTTGGCATCGGTGTCGGTGAGGAAGAGTTCCTCGCCGGAGGCGGAGAGCTTGAAGCTGGCGTGGAGGCCGGGAACGGTGGAGCCGTCTTCATCGGCCCAAACGAGGAGGTAACCGTTGGCCGGGATGGCGGTGCCGTCGGGGAACATCCACTTGCGCGGGTTATTGGGTTCGTCGCTGCGGTAGTGTCCGGTGAGGTCCACGGTCTGGT
>CAYSPU010000136.1:1195-15961 GCA_964432995.1 uncultured Verrucomicrobiota bacterium | reverse complement strand
TACGCAGAATTCGCGTCGATGGCGCCGGTGGCGGGATCGGCCTACACCTACGCCTACGCGACGTTGGGGGAGTTGGTCGCCTGGATCATCGGGCGGGACCTGATTCTCGAATACGCGGTGGGGAACGTGGCCGTGGCGATTTCGTGGTCGGCCTATTTCCAGGAACTCGCGCGGGGTCTGCAGTGGGAGTTTCCGGCGTGGTTGGGGACGGACTACCGTTCGGCGCTCCAGGCCGCAGCGCAGGTGGCGGAGGTGCATCGGGCGGGCGGGAATCTCGAGGCTGTGGCGGCCGGAGTGCTTCGGGATGCTGGAGCGTACGCGGCGGCGCCGCGGCTGCTCGGGATTCCGCTCATCTTCAATCTCCCGGCGATGGCGATCGTGGCGCTGGTGACCTGGGTGCTGGTCCGGGGAATCCGCGAGAGCGCGGGCTTCAACACAACGATGGTGGTGCTCAAGCTCGGGATCATCCTGCTGTTCCTCGGGGTCGGCGCGTTCTATGTCCGGCCGGAGAACTGGACACCGTTTGCACCGAACGGTTGGAAAGGAATCACCAGTGGGGCGGCGATCATCTTCTTTGCCTACATCGGTTTTGACGCGGTGTCGACGGCGGCGGAGGAGGCGCGGAACCCGCAGCGGGATCTGCCGATCGGGATCCTGGGGAGCCTGGTGGTGTGCACGGTGATCTACGTGGTGGTGGCGGTGGTCCTGACCGGGATGGTGCCGTGGGAATCACTGCGCGGAGTGGCGGATCCGCTGGCGGCCGTGCTCGCGAGGTTGGGGAAAGACTGGCTGGCGGCGGTGATCGCGGTGGGCGCCCTGGTGGCGATGACCTCGGTCCTGATCCCATTCCAGATTGGGCAACCACGGATCTTCTTCTCGATGGCCCGGGACGGTTTGCTGCCCGGTTGGGCGGCCAAGGTGCATCCGCGATATCGGACACCGCACGTGACCACGATCCTGACCGGGGTGTTTGTGGCGGTGTTCTCCGGGATTACCAACATCAATGAGATGGCGGAGCTGACGAACATCGGGACGTTATTCGCTTTCATCCTGGTGGCGATCGGCGTGGTGGTGCTGCGACGGACGGAGCCCGGGCGCAAGCGGCCGTTTCGGACGCCGCTGGTGCCGTGGGTACCGTTGGCGGCGGTAGTGTGTTGTGGCTACCTGATGGCTCAGTTGCCGCCCAAGACGTGGGCGCGGTTTCTGGTCTGGCTGGCGGTGGGTTTGGCGATCTACCTGTTCTATGGCGCGCGGAAGAGTCGGCTGGTGATCAAGAACCGCCCCGCTTGACTTCCGCCCGGCGCCCAAGCATACACGGCGCGGAATCCAGTTGGCTGCAACCTCGACCGCCGTCGAGCCGTAGCCGCCGACGTGAGTCGGCGCTGACAGATGGGTGAACGGGTTTGGTGCGGAAGAAGAATGCGCGGACTGATCCCGCGTACGCGGGACGGCTACGCACGGATTGAGCGTAGCCGCCGACGTCAGTCGGCGCTGACATGACGGCCAAGCGGCAGAATCTATGAACCTATTACGCCGGAAATCAGTGGTCGAGCTGCAGACGGAAGCCGCGAGCGATCAACGGATGCAGCGGGCGCTGGGTCCGCTGAATCTGACGTTGCTCGGCGTGGGCGCCATTGTGGGCACGGGGATTTTCGTGCTGACGGGAACGGTGGCGGCGCTGAACGCGGGGCCGGCGGTGGTGTTGTCGTTTGTGCTGGCGGGGTTGGCCTGCGTGTTCGCAGCCTTGTGTTACAGCGAATTCGCCTCGCTGGTGCCGATGTCCGGGAGCGCCTACACCTACGGATACGCGACGCTGGGCGAGCTGTTCGCCTGGATCATCGGATGGGACCTGGTACTCGAGTATGCCGTCGGCGCGATCACGGTGGCCGTCGGGTGGTCGGGCTATGTGGTTTCGTTCCTGGGCTCGTTCGGGATTGTGGTGCCGCCGGAGCTGGCGGCGGCACGGGGGACGCAGTTGGTGGAAATCTCCGCGGCAATGATCGGCAATCTGCAGTTGAGCGTGTCTCCTGGCTGGCAGCCGTTGACGGACGGTTTGGTGGGGCAACTGACGAAGGGCGGGGTGGACGTGGCATCGCTGGCGCCGGTGACGGCGCTGTTCAATCTGCCGGCCATCTTGATCGTGTTCGTGGTCACCACGCTTCTGGTGATCGGGATTCGGGAGTCGGCAGCGGTGAACAACGTTGTGGTGTTCATCAAGCTGGCGGTGATTCTGCTCTTCATTGTGGGGGCCGCGCGCATGATCTCGGCGGACAACTGGCGTCCCTTCGTGCCGGAGAACACCACCGGCGATTGGGGGCGGTTCGGGTGGTCGGGAGTGATGCAGGGGGCGAGCCTGGTGTTCTTTGCGTATATCGGTTTTGACGCGGTGAGCACCGCGGCGCAGGAGGCGAAGAACCCGCAGCGGGACATGCCGATCGGCATCATCGGTTCGCTGATTGTCTGCACGATCCTCTACATCCTCGTCTCCGCCATCGCCACGGGAGTCGTGCCGTACAAACAGTTGGACGTGCCGAACCCGATTGCCCTGGCCGCCAAGGTGGCGCACATGGGATGGATGGCCCAACTGATTGAGTTGGGCGCCATCTGCGGGCTGTCCTCCGTGATCCTGGTGATGTTGTATGGGCAATCGCGGGTGTTCTGGGCCATGTCCCGCGACGGGTTGCTGCCGCCGATGGTCAACCGGATTCACCCGCGGTTCCGCACGCCGTGGATCACGTCGATCGTCACCGGGCTCATCGTGGCCTTCTTCGCGGCGATGTTCAACGTGCGGGAAGCCGGCAGCCTCTGCAACATCGGCACGCTGCTGGCCTTCGTGATTGTCTGTGTCGGCGTGCTCGTATTGCGGGTTCGGAACCCGGAACTCAAGCCGGCGTTCCGCACGCCGCTCGTCTGGTTCGTGGCGCCCATGGGCGCCATTTCCTCCCTCGTCCTGATGCTCAATCTGCCCTGGCGGACCTGGGAACGGCTGATCATCTGGTTCGCCGTCGGGATGGTAATCTACTTTGGATACAGTGTGCGCCATTCGCGACTGGCGACGACCTCGCGGTCCTGAGGGCGAGGGGAGAGCCTCGTAGCGGTTCCGAAGGCGCGGAAGGGCAGACCGATTCCGGAGCCGCGAGCCCGGAGCCCAGGCGCCCCGTCCGCACCCGCCGGTGCTCTCCCCAGGGTCTTGACAACCCCAACGCGTGGTAAAAATCTCCAACCATGACAAGCACGGTCAGCAGCAAAGGACAAACGGTCGTGCCGAAGGCACTGCGCGAGCAGTTCCAGATCACCGCCGGCACCACGTTGGATTGGCAGGAGGACGGCAACGCCTTGCGGGTCGTCAAGCTGCAGCCGAGTCGTTCCGGTGGCGGTCTTCAGTGGCTCCGACGCCTGGGGCGGGTCCCGGCGGCGGCAAGAGATCGTCGTCCTGTGGAGGGTGTATGAGGTTCCTGCTCGAACCGCCGTCGCTCTCGCCCATGGCCTGACGGTGGTCACGCGGACTACCCAGGACTTCCCGGGCGTCAGCACGCTGAATCCCTGGGGCGACTAGCCCGGTGGAGGGGGAAGCTCGGGGAGGTGGATTCCGGACCCCAATGCTGGGCGGGCGGGTCTCTGAGTCCCAGAGGGGCGAGGGAAAGAGGATCAGAACTGGTCGGAGTCGATCTCGGGAGCACCGCGCGCAGCATGCCAGAAGCGGACGACCTCCACAGCCTGACCGCGAACGCGATAGATGATGCGGTAACTCTTGAAGAGGATCTCGCGGATGCCGGGATCACCAAACTCGGGGACGACCCGGCCACGCTCAGGGAGGGATGCCAATGTCAGTGCTCGGTCGATCAATTGGTTGCCGAACCGATCGGCAATCTGGGCGTCGGTATGGCGGGCGATGTAGTACGTGATCGCCTGGAGGTCGCGCTCGGCCCGCGGAGCGAAGATCACCGTGAAGTGGTCCATTCGCGAAGCCGGTCACGGAGTTGCGCCGCCGTTCGACGCTCCCCTCGATCCAATTCGGCCAAACCCTCCCGGATCCCGGCGATGAGCTCGATTTCCTGGGCGATATCCGAAAGGGTCGCTTCCTCGGGCAGGCGCTCCAGCAACTCTTTCACGATTTCCTTGTTGCTCACGTCTGGAATCTACAGCACGCCACGACCCAGGCAAGGCGAGTTCTCTTCTCGCGAATCTTGGACCCTACCCCATCGGCGAAGGATCCGCGAGGCCGTGGGCACCTGCCTACCGAAGCTAGGGCGACCTCTCCGAGGGCGCCGCAGGATGCGGTCACCAAGCCTGCTGCCCCTCACCCCAGCCCTCTCCCGTCCGACGGGAGAGGGAGAGCGTTCGGTGTCTTCCGCGCCACGAGGAGCACACCCGCATCGGTCGGCAGCGGTGACTTGCTCGATGCGCCGACGAATCCGAAGGCTTCCGAGTTCTCAGATCCCGTTCGCATGCTTCCCCCTCTCCCCCCGGGAGAGGGTTGGGGTGAGGGGCGGAGAAACCGAGCTACGTGAACCAGTCAGGTCGGCTCCTGGACCGGTTCTTCTGCCAGCTCTGCGGCTTTTGCTCGGGATCGGTCTACTCTGCGAAACTCTCGGTTGCCTTTCCGGATGTACGGGTTGGAAGGGCGGGATGCGGCCCAAGCCGGTCGCCCCCCCTGGTAAACGATGACTCGAGAAAGAGCGCCGAAAGCCGTGCACAACCGCATCGGAACCGCCGGCGCAACCGATGGAAAGGAAAGGAGATCCCCAGATGAAGGCCACGTCAAACGCCCCGCGCATCCTGCGGGCTGCCGTCGGGTGGTGGTGTCTGCTCGCGCTCGGAGTGGGAGTTGTGCAAGCCGCCGATCTGGAAATCACACGCGGCCCGACCAACTTCTGCCACTCAGTGAGCATCGGCGCCACGGTTACAGATCGAGTGTGGTTCAGCGGCGGCACGTCGCCCTACACCTACCAATGGCGGCTCAGCGGCGCGCCCATCCCCTGGGCGACGAGCTATACAATCACGCTCACGAACGTGCAGGTGGCCGATGCCGGCCCCTATGACATCGTCGTCACCGACGCCGTGGGCGCCTCGGTCACCAGTGAGATCGACGAACTCGAGGTCAACCCCACATTCGCGATGATCACTGCGCCGAACTTCGTCACCGATGGTATCCCTACCCCCGCGGCTGTGTGGTTCGATTACGACAACGACGGCTTCGAGGACCTTTACAATGGGGTTATGGAGGTGCCCACGACACGCTGTACCACAACAATGGGGACGGCAGCTTTTCGCTAATCATGAACTCCCTCACCCGATACTCGGCGGGAGGCTCGTGCGGAGCGGTCGGCGACTTCGACAATAACAGCCACTTGGACCTGTTCGTTGCCCGCGCCACGAGCGGGAACACGGACATGCTGTATCGCAATGACGGCGGCGGAGTCTTCACGGCCGTCGAAACCGCGACCTTTAACACGCCCAGAGACTGGTCTGAGGCCGCCGCCTGGGGGACTACGATCGGGATGGCTTCCTGGATCTCTTCATCAGCAACGGATCCCAGTTCACCACCGCGTCGGAATTCAACACGCTCTATCGAAACCGCGGAGATGGCACCTTCGAGAAGATGACGGCAAACGACGTTGGTTCTCTGATCTCTGAGCGGTGTAGAAGCATCGGGGGCGGCAGTTGGGGCGACTTCGACAATGATGGAGATGCAGACCTCTGGTATGGGGGAAACGCAGGCAGCGCTCTCCACGTGAATGACGGACGGGGCAGATTCACCCGGGCAGAAGTTGCTCTCCCGACCGGCGTGTCGGGAACCGCGTGGCCAGCGTGGAACGATTTTGACAATGATGGTTTTCTGGATCTTTCGGGAGCGGAGCTGATCGGAGGAACCTACGTCTTCAAGCTGTACCGGAACCTGGCCGGGACGGACTTCGCGGACGTCACTTCCAGCGCAGCGCTGGGTCCTTTCTCTGTAAATCCTGCCTTGTTCAGTTGGGGAGACTACGACAACGATGGCTTCCTAGATCTGTTTGTGCCGCATCGGAGCACCGCCGATTTCCTCTACACGAACAACCTGCCGGCGCTGGGTAACCCCAACCATTGGCTGAAGGTGAAACTCGAAGGGCGGGTGTCCAACCGCACGGCTATTGGCGCCAAGGTTCGAGCCCAAGCGACGATTCATGGCCGCACCTTCTCGCAGATGCGCGAGATTTCAGGCAATGCCTATTTCGGAGGCGGTGGCCAGTTGTTGATCGCCCACTTCGGCTTGGGCGACGCCACGAACGTCACGACCCTCACGATCGAATGGCCGTCGGGGATTGTGCAGGAGTTCAGCGACGTCGCTGCCGACCAGTATCTGAAGATCGAGGAGCACGAGGACTATGCCGAGACAAATCACGTGCCGGCGCTTACGTTGGTCGGCACTTCGACCAACGGACTGGCGCTGACGATCCAGGAACCCACGGCCGGGGCTCACTATGCCCTCGAAGGATCCACCGATCTGCAGAACTGGGCGATGCTGTTGTCGCGCAAGAGCGTTGGCGGGACGCAGGATTACATCGACACGAAGGCGACGAATGGGACGGCCCGGTTCTATCGGGTGATTGTGCCGTGAGGGGAGGGAGCCCTAACTCCCGCCCGGATTCCCCAGCGCATCCAGCAGGCGTCGGCTGGCCCGCTCGAAATGCTCGGTAATCTCAGGGATGTCCGGAACCCGCGCCCGCTCGAGCAGGCGGCGAACGTCGTACGCGGAGAAGCCGGCTCGCGACACGATGAAGCGGGCGTCGGCATGATCGATCGGATCGTCGCGCATGAGCTTGCTCAGGAGCAGATCTCCGTTGCCGAGGCGGTGCAGGCTCAGGTTCTTCCAGCCGCCGGCAATCGGACAGCGCTGGGTTCGCCACTCAGGGGTCAGCACCACCTGATCTTCCTGGAAGAAGTGGCTGATGTAGAGTCCCCGGTCCGCCAACTCTGCGTTCACCGCCTCGACGGCTTCCCAGAAGTTGCTCGCGTCTGCCAGCGCCTGGGCTTGCCCAGCCCAGAACACGGCGTCGACGTCGTGGCTGACGGCACAATCGACCGGCGGATCCTCGAACCCGAGCTGGAGCGCGGCGCGGCCGTAAAGGGTCAGTTCCACAGGACCGTTCAGGCGGTGGTCGAGAGCCTGCAGGATCACGAGTGCGTGGTTCATGTCACCAGCTTCCAACTGCGACCATCGCAGAGTCCCCGATGAGGGACCGGTTCCGCCAGGCGAGTCCAATGGAGTAACGGCTGTCGCAGAGCGGGGGGATCACCCAGGAGATCCCGCAGGCGAGTCCAGGTCGGGTGACCGGGCTCGATGCGCAGTGCCAGGCGGGCCAACTCGGCGAGGATCGGCACGACCCGCTCCCGGCGAGCCTGGCGGGCCAACTCCTGGACGTTCGCCGCCCCGGCGCTGATCAGTTGTGCCGGCAAGCGCAGGGTTTGCGGTCGATCCAGACCTTGGGCTTGGCACAAACACACCGCCAACTCCTCGTTGTTGAAGACTCCGGTCGATGGCGGCACGAACTCGCCAAGGTCCGCCCCGGGTCGGGTCACGATCCGAATCCCGCGGGCGTTGGCCACGTCCACCAGCCAGTCTTCCAACACCTCGGCTCCGGCGGATGGATAGGCCGCCCAGAGCTTCTCGGCCTTGCGGCGCAGAGGCGAGACGTGCGTCGTCACCCCCAGGCGCTGGGCCAGAGATGGTTCGCCGCAGATCACGCGCTGAAGATCAAAGCGATCCCACCCGTAGTCAACCTTCCATTCCATTCCGAATCCCCCTCACGGCAGCCAAGTGGGCGTCCGTGACGAGGTTGCCGGGTGCGTTGCCGGTGCGGAGCATCTGCCGGAAGAAGCGCCAGTGTTCTTCCGTGGGGTGGAGGAGCCGGACGCAGGTTCGACTCCTTTCAGGACGGCGCGGCGTCCTCCGCGGCGAAGACGCGCTGCAGGTATTCGAGGCTACGGCGGGCGATGATCTCAGGGCCTTCGTCGAAGTTGAAGACTTCCACCGACACATAGCCGGTGTAGCCGACATCGCGGAGGGCGGCGGCAATGGGGACGAAATCGACATCGCCGAAGCCGGGCCCCTTGAGGTTGCGGTCATTGGCGTGGAAGTAGGCGAAGCAGGGCCAGGAATCGTGGATGATCTCGGGGATGGGCTTCGACTCGGAACACATGGCCTTGACGTCGAGGATCATCCTGAGGGCGTGGCTGCCGAAGGTTTCGACGAACTGGACCACTTCGGCGGCGGTGTTGAGGAAGTTCGTTTCGGCCGGCGAGAGCGGCTCGAGGCAGATCGTGACGTGGCGGTCTTCGGCCTGCCGGATGGCGTCGTGGAGGGTGGCGGCGGCCCATTCGCATCCTTGTTCGCGCGAGATGCCGTCGGCGAGGCTGCGCTGCTTGGGGGAGCCAAGGACGATGAAGCGGCCGCCGAGGTCGGCGCAGAAGTCGACGAGCTCTCGGAAGTAACGAGCGGTGCGGGTGCGGACGGCCGTGTCCGGGTGGGTGAGGTGGTAGCCCTCGGTTTGGGCGAGGACCCAGTGGATTCCGGAGATGGCGAGGCGATGTCGGGCGGCGGCATCGCGCAGGGCCTGGCGCTGGGGTGCGGAGATGTCGGTCACGGACTTGGCCAGGGTGAAGGGGGCGATTTCGACGGCGTCATAGCCGAAGCGCGCGGCGGCGGCGAAGGTGTCGTCGGGGGTCCAGCCTTGGTAGATTTCGTTGCAGATGGCGAAGGGCATGCGCGTAGGTGTGCTGACGGACGGCAGGCTAGCCAGTCCGTCCTGTACTGGGAAGGCTGAAAGGAGTCCCGAGTTCGTTGGGGTTCACGAAGCCGGACCAAACCGCGGAAGGTAGGGACGCCCGGCTCGGGCGTCCGCAGAGGGCGTGAACTCTGGTGTGTAACCGCCGGACGCGCGGGGCCGGGCGTCCCTACCTGCTGCTGATGGTTCATGGGAAGGCTCCACTTGGCTCCGCACGCGCCCGGGGGTCATGAATCCGACAGTGCAACCATTTGTTGCACCTGCAACAAAAGGTTGCACGTCCCGCGGCCAGGGTTCATGGAGAAGTACCATCCGCTGGAGCACACGCCCCGAGTCCAGGAACCGGACTTCGAGCTTCGCGCCTCGGTTCCCGGGGTAACACTCACGCGCTGGGCGGTGGGAACCAGCGTTCGAGGCGGCGGAAGAGCGACTTGTCGCCCTCGAGCGTGATCCGGTGATTCTTGAGGAGCTCGCGGACGTCGACGCGATCGACGAACAGGGAAGCCCAGGTGCGGGCGTCGCAGCGGACGGTGAGATCCGGGTTCGGATCCGTGGCTTCCTCGAGGGCGCACTGGCCGTGGTCGACGCGGACGACGAAGGCGAGTTGACGGTCGGGGAAGAGAAACTGGACGGTGACGTTGGGGTGGGCGGCGGCGCGGGGATCGAAGGCGCGAACCATCTCGCGCATGAGGATGCGCACATCGTAGGCGACGTGCTTCTGGACCTTCGAGGGCACGAGTCCTTCGTCGCCGAGGGGCAGGGCGTGGGTCCAGTAGATTTCCGAGTAATCGCGAAAGTGCTGTTCGTCCGGGGAGACGGGGAGGGAGGCGTTGGCGAGGGTCTCGGGGCTGAGTCGACCCGTGGTGCCGGCTTCGCGTCCGGCCTGGAGGAACGCGGTCCGGATGCGTTTGATGGTTTTCGGTTTGGAGAGCGGGTAGTCGGCAAGGTAGGACTCGGGCCGGACGAGCTGGCCGCCGAGTTCGAAGTCGAAGCTGTCCGCGATCCACTCGAAGGTATCGAGGGCGGGTTGATAGGCGGCGGGATCGCGGAGGGCGCCGACGAGGAGGGTAATGAGTTTCTTGTTCTGCCATTCTTCGGGATAGCGGAGGCGGTTCCGGGTGCGACCGCGGCGGGTGACGCCCTGGCCGTGGGCGTAGAGGGGGAAGCAGCGTTCGATGAAGGTCTTGAGGAGGGCGCTCATCGAGAAGTAGTAGACGGGCGTGGTCCAGATCATGACCTCGGCCCGGCGGACTTCCTCGAGGAGCGGGCCCATGTCATCGCCGTGCACGCATTGGCCCGGGGTGATTTGCCAGCAGTGATAGCAGCCGCGGCAGGGAAGAAGCGTCAGGTCGGAGAGGGTCACATCCTTGACCTGGGCGTGGACTTCGCGCAGACCCTGGACGACGAGGTCGGTCATCTGCCGGGTGTAACCGATCGGGCGCGGGTTACCGCGGATGATCAGGGTTCTCATCACAGCAGGCAGGGGTTAACCGCGGATGAACGCGGATGCACACGGATGACGGGATCGGACCTGGGGCTGAAGCGCGGATGGGCGCGGGTGGCCGCGGAGGACAGGATCGGACCTGGGGTTGGACCGCAGATGGGCGCGGGTGGGCGCCGATGAGAAGATCTTCGAAGTCACACGCGTCCTTGACCGTTCCCGGTCAGCGGTTCGCGGACAGCCGTCACATCCAGCCGTCCGGTGCGCCTTGGGCCATGAACTGCGTAGCGCCGGCTTTCCAGCCGGCCTGACGCCGACAGGAATGTCGGCGCTACGGCTCACGGAGCGGGCTTGGATGGGCAGGTCATGGTTCATGTTCGAGAGGCTGCGTCGGCGAGGGTGAGATGGCCGCTGGCGACAATGTGACGGCCGGCGTTGGCCTCGACCTGGAACCGGCTCAGGGCGCCGAAACCGCGGTCGGCCTCGGCGCGCAGGATGAGGAGATCGCCGGGTTGGGCCGGGTGCGTGAATTTCATGTTGGCGGCCGCGAGGAAGAAGATCGGGGGGCGCTCGGGGGGCGCTTGGCTGGAAAGGAGTTGGGTGAGACCGAGGAGCAAGCCGCTGGTCTGGGCGAGGGCTTCGGTGACCAGCACGCCGGGCATGAGGGGGCGCCCCGGGAAATGCCCGGCGAAGTGGGGTTCCTCGGGTCGCAGTTGGAGTTCGGCGACGATGCTCTTGCCGGGGTCCAGTTTGGTGACGCGATCCACGAAGAGAAAGGGCGGCCGATGGGGGAGGATGGCGAGGAGATCGGCGCGTTCAAAGGGAGGATGAGGGTTCATGCGTGTTCATCCGTGGTTAGCTCTTTCTTCGTCGAGGCACTCTGTCCGTTGCCGCGCGTATCCCAGGCGGTGCCGACGTCGAGGCGTCGGAGTTCCTGGACCATGCGCCGGTGGACGCGGTCGCTCCACGCGCGCGGGTCATCATCCGGTCGGGGGAATTCGGGGTCAAGGAAACGGACGCGGAAGGCGTTACGGGCGGGGGGAAAGTAGCTGCCGGGGATGCGGGCCATGAAGGGCCAGACGGAGTGAACGACGGCCGGGACGAGGGGGACACCGGCGTCGCGGGCGAGTTGGAAGGCGAAGGCGCCGAAGGGTTGGAGGCGGGCACTCGAGGCGCGGGTGCCTTCGGGGAAAACGAGCAGGCTCCTTCCGCCAGCGAGGATCTGTCGGGCGCGGGTGATCGCCTGGTTGACCGAACTGAGTCGAGTGGGATCGATGCTCACATAATCGAAGTGCCGCATCAGGAGATTGAAACTGAACTGGCGACCTTCGTAGGCCTTGATGAGGGCGCCGGTCCGGGGGAGAAGGCCGAGCAGGAAAGGGGCGTCCATCCGGCTGCGATGGTTGGCGACGAAGACCGCGGGTTGCTGCGCGCGCGCGGTTTCGACGTTGCGGATCTCGATGACATCATAGATGCCGCAGGCAGGCAGGAACCATCGGCTGAGCAACCCGAGGTAACGGTAGGTGACCGTGCTGAGGACGTGGTGTTTGGCGCGCGGGAAGGGGAGCAGGAACGGGATCAGAGGACCGATGGCGAGGACGAAGAGGCCCTTGGAGAGGTAGTAGGTGGCGTAGCCGAAGCAGAGGCGGACGTTGTGCCACCGGCGCCGCAGTCCGGTGAGGAGCGCGGCGCGCGGGGACGGCGGCTCGTCGGACGTCTTGGGGATCGGTGACGGGCTAGCCGGCATAGTTCACACTCTTTTGGTGCACCGGTCCCGAGTGCGCCGCAAGCATGCGCCGTATGCCGGCTAGAATGGCATACAGCGCTGGAGTATCCGAGCTGGGGTGCATCACGGGGGGGGCGGGGTCGCCACGCCGTTGCCGGAGCCTCCCGTGGTGGAGGCGGGCACGAGGCGTTGGATCTTCCGGCGTTCGGCGGCGAGGGCGGGCTGACCGTCGAGGGCACGACGCGCGCTGGCGGCGGCGGCGGATGGCTGGCCCTGAGCCGCGAAGACCTCCGCTTCGAGCCAATCGTTGCGGTAGCAGCCGGGATTGTTGGTCATGGCCGCGCGCACGGCGGCGAGGGCAGCGGCGAGGTCGCGTCGCTTCAACGCGGCCCGTCCGGCTGCCAACTGCGCTTCCGCGTTGCGGTAACGCTCGAATTCGCCACTGGCGAGGATGGGGTCGGCGGGCAGGGTTGGCGCGGGGAGTTCGCGTTCGAAGTGGGCGACGTCGAAGGCGACGAACGATCCGAGTTGGTGCGGGGAGTTTGCGGCCCAGAAGATTCCGGCGCTGAGATCCATGATGACGGCGTGGGTAGCGATCAAGGGGTTCAGGGTGCTGCGGTGGCCGTTGCCTGGGAAGCGGTCGCCGGGGAGTTGGCGGTCGCGGAGGATCTCGGCGGTTCGGGGGGGATCCAGGCTGCCGGTGGTGCGCCGGACGAGTTCTTCGGCGCGGTCGTACCGCGACTGGGAGGTGTCGTCGCGGCGGAACTCGGCGTTGATGGGGGTGTTGACCAGCGCTGGCGTGAGGTAATGGTTGGCGCAGATGATCCAGGGATCGTCACCGGGCGCGCGGGTGGCCGTCTGGTCGGGGGTTTTCTCGATCACGACAAAGCGGCCGTCGGCACGACTACCGACGAGGAAGAGGGCGGAGACGAAGACACGGGATTGGCGGACGACGGTCTCGGCTTCGGCGATGTTATGGGCGTGTTGAAGGACTTGGCGGGCGACGAGGCAGGTGGGGGTGGCGGTATCGCCGGGGAGCTGGGAGGGGGCGCCGTTGACGGTGACGGAGAGCCCGTCGCGGTTGAGGCCGGAGACGCAGCCGGCCATGCCGGCCCAGGCGAGGGAGACAAACGGGATGCCGGCGTCCGGTTCGCAGAGGACGACCACGCGTTGTTCGTCGAAGACCGGGGCGGCTTCCCAATCGAAGTTGCGGCCGGTGAGCAGGTGCTGGTCCTTCGTCGAGGCGCCCCACGCGCCGAAAGCGGTGCAGCGCTGGCGAATCAACGGACTGTTCATCATCATGTAGGAGATGTCCTGGGCGGCATGGAAACTGAGGACACGGTTGAACGGAGGACCGAGTTCGGGGTGGACGTCGGGCGAACCGCGGCTGAGTCCGAGCATCTCGAGTTGGAGTTCGGCGGAGACGAATTCGGGGAGATGGCGGTTCTTGTAGATGACCGCGAACTGGAGAAGGAACTGGGTCCAGCGATAGGGGGCGACGGAGCGGAAGAGGTCGAGCATGGTTTGCTCTTGCTGGTGGATGAGTTTCTGGGTGAGCAGGCCGTGGGCGTAGCCCATCTCGAAATCGGAGCCGGTGAGGTAGAGCACATGGAGGCCCTCGCGGCGGCCGAACCAGTTGCGTCCGAGGTAAACGCGATCCCCGCGGGTTTCGGGTTGGGCGCGAACAAGGTCCGGTTCCTGGGCGAGCACCGGGGGTTTGGCCACCCAGCGGTGCATGAGCAGGAGCATCACCGCGTAGCCGACGAGCACGACGAGGCCGACGGTGCCCAGGGTCCAGAGGACGCGGCGTTTCCAGCGGCGCAGGCGCGGGCGTTTCGGTGTGCTTGGGGCCATAACCGGGGTCAGTCGTCAGTGGGGCTTCGTGGCGTCTTGTGGTTTCGGGAAGATCGAGGGCGCGGTCGTCGGTTGGAGCGACGGCTTGCAGCCGGCCCATTGGCTGCGATCGACGGCGGCAACCGTGGCCGCGGGCAACGCGGCGCTTCGGGGGGGCGTGCGCATCTGGACCGTGCGAATGTCGAGTTGGTAGAGGCCGGCATCGACCTCGATCCGGAGCGGGACGGGGGCGGTTGATCCCGCGCAGGGCTGCGGTGGGGAGAAACGCGCCGTGTAGATGCGGCGATCATTCTCGAGCACCTCGAGGGCGTCGAGGCGGCTGCCGTCGGGCGTGCAGAGGAAGCGGCGTTGCCGCGTGCCCTCGCGAGCGGCGAGGACGATCCGTTGGTCGTCCAATGTGCCGATGGCTTCGAGGTCGCCCGGAGGCGCGAAGACGAAGGCGAGGTCCTGAGCGACGTATTGGCGTGCCCAGGGCTCGGGCAGCAGGGCCGTGGTCAGACGCCGTTGGTTTGGCGTTGGACTTCCGTCCCCACACCCAGCGTGCTGACGATGGCGAGGTGCTGGCCCTCTTCGGGGTCGGAGGCGAGGAAAGCGTCGAGGACGAACTGCTTGCGGCGAATGGTGAGGACGGCGCGTTGGGTGGCTTGGTAGCGGTCTGGCCAGAGCTGACGAATGGTGATCACAGCGCGGGCCGCAGCGTCGGGTGCAGGTCGAACAGCGGGTCGCGGTGTCCAGGAATTGCCGTGCGGCGCCGTGGAGCAACCGGCCGCGCTCAGGAGCAGGACGCCAAGAAGAAGGATCCAGCAGGCGGCGGCCCGCGACCAGGTAGGGACGCGCGGCCCCGCGCGTCCAGCAACGTGAGGCAGGGCCGTCCAACGTCTGGATGCGCCATGGGGACCTTGAACCGCCGAACGCTCAACGTGCAACGTCCAACGTTCAACATTCAACTGTGGGGAGGTTGAGCGTTGAGCGTTGAGCGT
>CAYSPU010000136.1:0-1185 GCA_964432995.1 uncultured Verrucomicrobiota bacterium | reverse complement strand
TGCGATTGCCCTGAAGACTGGCAGGGCGCGACTCCGAGGAGGAGTCGCGAGCAGGCTCCGAGCTAGGCTCGCGAGCGTGTCTCCGCATCGCGCCGGAAACCAATGGTTCGTTGGCCTGTTCTTCGCGGCGCTCCCGCAGGCGTGGGATCGTCCCACCTTGCATGCGAAGTGGTATCCCGGAATGGGCAGGGGGATTCATCGTGTTCGCGAGGCGGCGGCGGCGGCGCGAATCGCCTCGATGTCGGCAGGCTGCTTGCGATTGAAGACGCCATCCGGGAGCGTGAAGTTGGCGGAGATGTCCTCGAAGCGGATGTCCGTATGATCGCCGGCGACCTCGCGGAGGACGACGCGGCGGGTGCTGAGGAGATCGGGGGCGAGGTGGACTTCGATGCGTTCGAGGACGCGTTGGAGGCGTTCGATTTGGGGGACGAGGGTGAGGAGGGGACCGGTGTCGGTGGTGGTGACGGTGGCGGCGAACTCGCGCTGGTCACCGGCGTAGCGGCCTTGGATGACGCCGGCGATCTGCTGGACGACGGCCTGCAGGGCTTGGGCGAGGCCGGCGTCGAGCTTCTTCCAGCGGCCGTCGATCCACTCGAATTGCGCCACCGCCGAACCGTCAGAGACGAGGATGGAGCGGTACGGATCGGTTGTTTCCCATCGGATACGACCCGGTTTCTGGCAGCAGAGATAGCCCTCGGAGCGGAGCGGTTCCTTGAAGAGCGACAAATGGCGCTCCTGGACGAAGCGGGCGAACACCGTGTCCGCGGAGGACATGGCCTTTTGCACCTGTTCGAGCGTGGGCGGGGCGTTGGTGGGTTCGGCAGTGTGACCGATGTGCACCGCGCCGAGGAGACCGAGGAGAAGGACGACTCGAATCGCGCGCCAGCCAGAGTCACCGAGTCGAGTTGGTCCGGCAGCCGGGTTTGCGGGTGCGCGGTGTCTCGTGGCGACTGATGTGCGCTGCAAGCTGCGGTTCGAGAAGAGCCGCAATCCGCCGGCCGGTTCGTTGAAGGCACCGTGCGGCGCCCTCGGAGAGGTCGCCCTACCTGACGGTTCATGGAGACGCTGGACCTCCGAGACATGGACGCGCGTTGAGGCCATGATGAACAAGAAGTCCTCACGAATTCGGGACGGAACACGAATGGCATCCGGGAATCCGGATTCGTGTTCCGCCCTGAATTCGTG
>CAYSPU010000135.1:0-15993 GCA_964432995.1 uncultured Verrucomicrobiota bacterium | reverse complement strand
CGAGGAATATGGCTACGAAGATGTCTGGGAGAAAACGCCCGGCCAGCGCGCCGCCGACACGCGCCGCCGCTGCGCCTGGGAAATCGCGATGGCCGGCTGCTATCAAACCGCCGGCGAGACCGCCAATCGCGGCGTCGGTTTCCCGCCCGACACCGGCGGCGGCTGGGTCAGCGGCCGTGGCGACCCCACCATGACCATGCTGGGCGGCTACGCCCACATGGTGGATTTCTTCACCTCGTTCGACTGGTGGCGGCTGGCGCCCCGCAACGACCTCGTGCGTGGCGGCGCGTTCTGCCTGGCCGAAACCGGCAAGCTGTACGCCGTCTATCTGCCGCGCCCCGGCAACGTCAGCGTCACGCTGGCCCCGGGCAATTATCACGCCCGCTGGTTCAATCCGCGCTCCGGGCAATGGACGGAGGCGCCGGTGGCCAGCGGGCCGCGGTGGTTATCCCCGGCCCCAGCCGACGATGGCGACTGGGCCTTGCTGCTGCGTCATGATCCCAAACTGCGCGACACCACGCCGCCCATGCCGGTGGCCGCCACTGCTAGCCTGGCGCGGAATGAAGTGCTGGTCTATTTCACCGAGGCGCTGGATCCGCGCAGTGTAGCGGCGGACCGTTTCACCCTTGAACCCGCGGTGAGGATATTGGCCGCCAAGGCCGGCGCCGACCTCAACACGGTCGTCCTGTCCACCAGCGGCCTTGCCGATGGCACGCGCTATACGTTGACCGTGCGCGAGCTGCAAGACCAGTCCACGCCACCCAACCGCCTGACGGCGCCCGCGCGCGTAGCCTTCGAGGCGCACGACGCTTCGCGGCCGATTATGGAATTGCGCTTCAACGAGGGCCGCGGCCAGGTGACCGCCAACACCGGCGTCTCCGCCCATGCTCATCCCACCCTCGCCCTCACGGACAAGCAGCTTGCTTGGACTACGAACACCCCCCCTGGCGGAGGAGCCGCTGCGCTCGACTTCGGCAGCACCCCGGCCAACCGCGCGGTGGAACTGACGGACGACTTGTTGGCAGCCCTCAAGGGTCTGAAATCCTTCACTCTCTCCGGTTGGATCAACTGCCGCAGCGCACAGGTGGGCAGCGGCGGCAACCGCATCGTATCGTCCATCAACCAGGGCGGCGACGGTTTCGATCTGGTGATGACCGGCGACGGCAGCCTGCAACTGGGCGTGAATCAATGGCCCGACGGTTCACCCGCACGCAGTTCGGCCCGCCAGATTCCCGCGCAGCCCGGTGCGCCGGCGGCCAACTGGCGGTTTTTCGCCGTGGCCTATGACGCCACCCGCTCGCCGGCCGAAGTGAAGTTCTACTTCGGCACGCCCGAACGCCAGGCCGCTTTGGATGCCACCGTCGCTTACGATCGCGGCCCGGTCGGTGAAGACCTCGGCCCGCTCGCCGTCGGCCACTTCAACCGCCTCACCCGCCCTGAAGCCGCCGACCGCATGTTCCGCGGAATACTGGACGAAATCCGTGTGCATGGCAGCGCCCTGGACGGCACGGGGGCGTTGACCCTTGAACAGATTCGCGCGCTGCAAGGCCCCACCAAGCCGGCCGTGGCTCCGGCCACACCACCTGCGGCACCGCGCGTGCAAAGCCCGCCGCCCCGCGCCGTGCCACTGCCTGAATTGCGCGTCTCGGAGAACCGCCGCTTTCTGATGCAGGCCAACGGCCAGCCTTTCTTCTACCTGGGCGACACCGCCTGGGAATTGTTCCATCGGCTCGACCGCGAGGAAGCCGATCGCTATCTGGCCAATCGCGCCCGGCATGGCTTCACGGTCATTCAAGCCGTCGTGGTCGCCGAGCTCGATGGCCTCCGCACGCCCAACGCCTATGGACACTTGCCGTTCCACGACTTCGACAGCCGCCGGCCCAACGAGGAGTACTTCGCCCATGTGGACTACATCGTGGACCGCGCCTCCGAACTGGGGCTGTGCATCGGTATGCTGCCTTCCTGGGGACGCTACGTGGGCGGCGCCGACGCCGGCCGGCCCGACGCGGACTTCTTCAACGCGCAGAACGCCGCCGGCTACGGCCGCTTCCTCGCGCGGCGATACGGCAACAAACCGATCATCTGGGTGCTGGGCGGCGATCGCTTGGCGGACAACACGGCAGCGGTGTGGACGGCGATGGCGCATGGCATCCGCGAAGTGGTGGGGCAACGGCAGCTCATCACCTTCCATCCCCGGGGCGGCGCCAGTTCCTCACGCTGGTTCCACCAGACCGATTGGCTCGACTTCAACATGCTGCAAAGCGAGCACAGCCCGCAGAACGCGAACTACTTCCCGGTCGAACGCGACTACGCCCTGCAACCGCCCAAGCCCACCTTTGACGGCGAGCCGGCCTACGAATACCCGCCCGACGCGCTGCCGCCCAAGCGTCCCGTAGGCGCCTTGCAGGTCCGGCGCAACGCCTATTGGGCCGTCTTTGCCGGCGCGTTTGGCCACACTTACGGCGCCCATCCGATCTGGCAGATGTACGACACCGGCCGCTGGCCGCTCTGGGATGTTGTCACGCCCTGGCACCAAGCACTCGACCTTCCGGGGGCAACGCAGTTGATCCACCTCAAGCGCCTCATGTTGAGCCGGCCCTTCCTGACGCGCATTCCCGACCAGAGCCTGCTTGCGCCGCCCGTGCCGGACGGCGTGGCCCGGATTCAGGCCACGCGCGATGGGCGGCCCGGCCAAGATGATGCCACCTAGCCGTATTGCAGACTTTCCAGGCCGGCGTAGAGCCGCCGCTGTTGTTCGTCGAGCAGACTGTAAAACAGCGCCTTGGCCGCTTGCAGGTCATCCCCCTTGTTCTGTTGGGCCTGCCGCGTGGCCCACTGCTCCTGCCGACGGGTCCGATCCCAGGCACAGTACAGATACCGGCCCTCCCATTCCCGCCGGAAGAGCCGGCCGGCTTGGACCAGGTTTCGCAGGGCGTCCTTGGCCGCGACGTGAACGAGCGCTTCCAGTTCGGGCACCTGATAACCGGCGGGAGCTTGAGTGACCAGCGCCTCGGCCGTGCGCAGCAGCGTGCCATACCGCGAAAACTGAATATCGCGATACGACCACAACCCCAAGGCATCGAAACGGGCAAGACAATCCAGGGTGTAGTAGGTGCCGCCATGGGAGTAGCTGGTGCGGTAACCCAGGGGCACGAGCTTGCGCAGAACGGTTTGGGTCACGGGGGTGCCCAACGCCGCTTTGAGCTGCGGCATGGTGGCAACTGTTTGGTCGTGCAAGAGCGTTTCCAATCGTTCTGTCGGGTAGTGAACCGTATTCATAATGTGAACATGCCGCCTCTCGCGCGATTGTCGAGCGTCATATGCACATTTTGAAATGCACGCACTTGAGCCCCTCTGGTGCTTGTTCTGGGCCACCCTGCTTGCACTTTGTGAGAGATAAGGCATCGGAAGCCGGCCGAGGTCATCACTCCGATATTGCGATCATCACGCCCAGGACTCGGAACGTGTTTTTGCACGAACCCTAAGATCAGGATTAGGAGGAGGAGGACGGAAAGGGGGAGGGTAGGTCTGTCAGAATGGGAATCCGAAGGAGAACTGGATGGTTCCCTGGGGATCGTCCGGGCGGGGGTCAGGGTTGTAGCCGTATTCGAGGCGGACGGGGCCGACGACGGTTCGGAGTCGGATGCCGCCGCCGACGGACCAGAGCACTTCGTCGAAGGGATAGTCGTCGAGGTGTTCAGCGACGCCGACGGCGTCGAGGAACGCGACGACAGACCAGTGCGGGGTGAGCGGCTGTTCGAGTTCGAGGTTGCCGAGGAGATAGGTCTCGGCGCCGACGAGATCGCCGCTGGCGTTGCGGGGCGCAGCTTCGCCGTATTGGTAGCCGCGCACGGTGTTTTCGCCGCCGGGGAAGAAGCGTCGGTTCAGGGGCAACTCGTCTGCGGGATCGCCGGGGGTGAAGGCGACGCCGTGTCCGATACCGAGGTGCAGGATCTGGGTCCAGGGGAGCTGGTGATGCCAGGCGCTGCTGACCTCGAGGCGCTGGTATTCCACGTTGGCACCCAGGGCATCCGAGGAAACCTCGAGGTTGCCGAAGAGCTTGAAACCGCGTCGGGGCATCACGGGGTTGTCGCGGCCATCGTGCTTGAAGTCGAAGATGAAACCGGCGACCCGGCTTTCCTGGAAGGAGGAGGGGAGGTCGCCGTGCACGTCGGTGGCCCGGAGGAACTCGAGGTTGTAACGCAAGCCGATGGTGCTCCGCAGGGGCGGCAGGAACCGGGAGAGCCCCGCCGATCCGCCGTATTCCTCGCGGTCGAAACTGATCTCCTCCCGCAACAGGACCTTGGCCTCGGCCGAGGCGGTGAGGTCTTCGCCGAGGATTTCGGGCACGGTGTAGAGCGCGTTTCCGGCGGTGGACTTGAAGGACTTCAGGCCCCGCAGCCGGATCCCGTGCGCCAGTCCGAACAGGTTGTTCCACTCGAACTCGGCCCCGCCGCGGAGCATCTCGTAGCTGCCGTAGCCGAGGAGAAGGTTGACCTCCATATCGCGGCCTTCCTTGAGTTCGAAGACGGCATCGCGGACTTCAGCGGGCGCGTCCGGTGCGAAGTGCAGCTCGACGTGGTCGAGAATGCCCAGCCGGTAGAGACGCTGGCGGGCGCTCTCGGCGGCCACGGCGTTGATGGGTTCTCCTGGGGGCAGGGGGATCCGCCGGCGCACGATGGAGGGGCGGGTGCGCTGGAGGCCTTCGAGGCGGACTTGGCCGAGGCGAACGACGGGGCCGGTGTCGACGCGGGCTTCGACCTCGACGACCTGGTTGGTGCCGCCTGGGGCCGGGGGCGAGGTCGACACGTTCACCTGCACGTCGAGATGGCCGTGCTGTGATTGCTCGGTGCGCAGGCGGCGCACTAGGTCCTGCTGCCAGAAGCGGGAGTAGGGCATGCCTCCCGGCAGGGTGCGTTCCTCGGGGTCGGCCACATCGGGGCGGGAGATGTGGACGCGCACATTGCCGACGACGGTGGGGAGGCCTTCCTGGACGCGGATCCGGATTCGGACGGCGCCGGTGGTTGGGTTGCGGGAGTCTTCTTCGATGGCGACTGCGGCCTGCAGGTAGCCCTTGAGTTCGAGCGCGTCGGTCAGGCTGCTGATGCCCCGCCGCAGGCCGGCCGGCGAGAACACCCGAAAGCCGCGCAACCGGATCAGGGACTCGGTCGGGATGAAGAACCGCCGCGCTTCGTCCTTCTCGAGCACGCGAAGGCCTTCGAACTCGAGGGATTGGTAGAAGAACCGCACGCCGCGGCGAACCTGGAAGCGGACGGCTTGCGCTTCGATCGGTTGGGGAATGGTGGGGGGGGTGTCGAGACCCCAACGGTGGACTTCCAGCGCTCCGTTCCTGAGGGTCAGGCGTGCCTGGACTTCGGCCTGAAGCCAGCCGTCGTCGCGCAGGCTGCCGAGGAGGAGAGTGGCGGCGTCTTCCACGAAGTCCGTTGAATAGAAGGGCGGGGCTTGTTTCTCGGCTTGCAGGATCTTGAGGTCTTGCTGCCGTCGGCGGTTTTCGAGGAGGCCGCAGCCGGCGACTTTGAGACGAGCCGGTGGCGCCTCCGGGGTGTTCGCGGTGGTGGCGGCCGTGGGTTCCTCTGCGGGAACGGACACCGTGAGCGCCAGGAAGCAAACGAGACCGAGAGCAAGGCGGCGGCAGGTCATCGGGCGAAGATGCGGCACTTGAGTCCGCCGTTGATGGCTCCGAAACGGTCGAGTTCGCCGTAGAGCGACCACCGGGGGCTCAGGCGATACTGCAGCTCGTAGGTGGTGCGTCCGTCCACCGAGAGATCCTGGCCGGATCGGAGTTCGAGTCGGGACGCGTCGCCCGGACTACCGGTGAAGCGGTCGAGGAGGTCCTGCCCCAGGAACATCCCCAGGCGGCTGATTTTGTCGGCGGTGGAGAATCGGGCTTCGTCGCGCGGCAACCGACCGGCGGTAAGGAGGAGCAGGATTTCCTGGGCACTCAGCGGAGGGGTGGAGGAGAAGAGGATGTTGGCATCGGCCGGTGCTCCGGTCAGTTCCATCTGCACCTGATACCCGTACACGCGCGAGGCGGCGGTGACGAAAAGCTCGGGTTCGAGCGGCGCGTCTGGCGTGAAGCTCGCCGTCGCTTGCCGCAACGCCAACCGCCCGAACGGAAACAACACGCGGCCTTCGTCCATCCGGAGTTCCCCGGTGAGAGTGGGAACCCCGAGAGAGCCCCCGACGTGCACGTTGGCCGACGCGACGCCCTGGAGGATCGGGGTGCGGACCCGGAGCGCGCCGTCGCCGGTGATGCGGAGGTCGAGTTGGACTTGGGCCAGGGTCGGGTTCGTCAATCCCAGGGACGGGGTGCCCGGCGGCGTCGAGCCGGGGGCGGATCCGATCCAGGTGAACAGATCGGAAACCAGCAGGCTGTTCCGCAGTTCAATCCGGCCCGTCAACCGCGGAGGCGCCTCCGCGGTCTTCGCCAGGTCGAGCGCGACGTCGCCACGGACAATCAGACCTTCGGCACGCGCCAGGGGTACGTTCGTTGTCCGGAGTTGCACGGCGAAGGTCTGCGGACCGGACGCGGTCCATGCGCCGCGGCCTTCCAGGGAGACAGGGACACCGCCCATCCGGCCGCGGAAGCGGGTGAGTTCGGCGCGCTGGCCGTTGAGTTCGATCCGGGCATCGACGTTGCGGAGGGCAGGCAACGATTCCAGGAGTTGGAGCGAGGCCTGTTGCAGTTCGACTTGTCCATCCACGCGGCCTTCGGGTCGCCATTCCAGGTGGGTGGTCAGTCGGCCCGTGGGCCGCAGGGAGGTTGGAAGCTGCGCCGCCAACGATGCCAGATCCCAGCCTGCGTCCACGGTGACCTGCGCCTCCAGCCACCGCGCTCGCCACAGGCCGTCCGACGTCGGCTCCAGCGGAACGGCGCCGCCGAGGCGCACCGATTCCCCGTTCCAGCGACAGGAGCCTTCCGTGACGCGCAGTTCCCGGCCGCGCCATGCGGCGGCCAGGCGCAGATCATCGAGGATCGCCAGGTCCGACCTGTTCGACGCCACCGGCGCGGCGAACTGCTCGGCGGTGAACAGGCCCTGCGCCTGCGGTTCGTTCCAGCTCCCGCCCGCGGAAACCTCGAGGCGCGGGTTCCGCAAGCAATACCCCGTGTGCCGGCACAGCCAATCGCACCATTCTGCAGAGGGGGCGGAGCGCACCTGCAACGACGCGGGGGCGTCGGCGACGATCCGGATGCGCGGCCGGCCCGCGGACATTTCCAGTCGAAGCGGCAATTCGCCGGTGCCGGACACCTGGGGCGCATCCGAAGACTCGAGCTCAAGAAGCTCAAGCCGGACCAGAGGATTGGCTGCCAGCCGAAGCTGCGCGGACAGTGGCGGGGCGTTGGACGGCGTCCAGCCGGCGCGCAGTTCGGCGTGGGCGGCTGCGGTATCGTTGGTCCATCCGGCGCTCGCTTCGATGCGATCCAGGCGCAGCTCCTGCCCGATGGCGGGCAGCCATTCCTGCAAGTCCTTTCCCTGAAGATCAGACGCGCGCAGCGCCATTTGACCGCGCTCGGGCCAGCGGACCCCGAGGGCGAGTTCGAGTTCACCTCCCGGTCCGGCCAGTCGCAGCGGGCCTTCCAGTAGTTCCAGTTCGGCGATGGTCCCCGTTTCGCTGGTGGCGCTGGGGATTGACGATTCCCGAGGTCGGCGCAGGGCGAATCGGGCCCGCACGGGCTCGACCAACTGCAGCCACGGTTGTGCGCTTTTCAGGAGGCGGAGTTGGCGGACATCAGCTTCGGCCGCGAGGGCGCTCCCCGACTGGATGCGGAGAGCCCCCTCGAGATGGGCATGGAGCTGGCCGGCATCGGCCGAGGCCGTCAGTTGTCGGAAGTGGGTGCCTTCGGCATCCCAACTGATTTGGCAACCGGTGCTGGGTAAGGTGCGCCAACGGAAAGCGGCGATCTCCGCGCGACCGACATGGGTGAGTTTGGAGAACGGGCCGTGCACAGTGCCGGTCGCGGAAACATCGGAAACCGCCATCTCGGCCGGCAGCCACCGTGACAGATCCGCTGCCTCGCACCGCCACCGGGCGCGCTCCACCCGGTTCGAGGTTAAATCCATCTCCCCGTCCACATGCACGCGGAGCGCCTCGGGAAAGACCGCCTTCGCCTCGGTCACCGTCAGCCGCGGCCAGTCGAGCGAGCCGTGGGCGTCGAGTTCCTCCGTCTTCCAGTCGCGCCACTCGAGACCGCGGCCTGTCAGGTCAAAGCTCACCCGCGGGATCCGTGCGAACCCCACCGGCACGCGCACCACACCGCGCAGTTGGCCCCGCGCCTCAAGCTGCGGCACCTGGCCGAGATCCGCCGCCAGGCGCAGCTCGGCGTCGGATTCGTCGATCGCATCGCCTCGGCGCAGAACTTTCGGCTCGACGAGTTCGGCGCTGATGCCGGGAGCGCGCAAGTGGAGTCGCTCGAGCGCGAGGCTCCACCGGTCGCCGGACGCCACCAACTCCACAGCCACCGGGGTGTGCCAGAACGAGGCCTCAGGCTCGAGGCTCGGCCGTTCCTGACCCGAGGCCCGCACCAGGAAGCGTTCCCCATCCCACGACGCTTTCACTTCCCCGTCCAGCTCGGCGTCGTGCGACCATCCCGTCCAGCGGCGCGGAATGGGGAACGATTCCGCGACCAGCCCGGCGCTCTGCGGCCACCATCCGTCTGGACCGAACCCGGCCTCGAATTCGGCCACCCGGCCTCCCACCCGGAGCTCTGCTTTCGCTTGCAGATTCGTAGCCGTTCGCATCCAGCGATTCGACCAAACCAAATCGCCGCCCGGATCCCGCACGACCAATGTCGGAGGCTGCTCCGGGGTCAGGAGCATCTCCACCTGCAGCGGCCGGGGCAGCCGCGCCGATTCCACCGTCGCCCGCAGCGTGCCTCTCGCCCAGACAGCAGTCGCCAACCGGACCCGCTCCGATCCCCGAATCACGATGCCGTCCACGCACGCCACGGACGTCAGCCAGGGCGCCAACGCCGCCAGCGCCGACTGCGCGCGGTCGAATGCCTCCTGGGTGGAGCGCGGTCCCGTCTCTTGGCCCGCCGCCGTCGGCAGCAGAGTCAGCTCCGCTCCCGAAACTGAGATCAAGGGCGGGTGGATATCTGCCGATTGCGGCCCGCGCCATCGCCGCCAGAACCAGACGGAGGGGAGGGCCATCTCCGCCTGGCGCGCACGCACAATCGCCCCGGACGCCGACCAGGAGACGTTGTCCAGGGCGATGCGGCTCCAACCCAGTCGCCGGCTGGACTCGTAGTGGAGACCGACCGAAGCCGCGGCTGGCCGCAGCACCCAGGGAAACCAGATCGGCACCAACGCCGCGAACGCCACCCCCAGCGCCGCGCCAACCGCCAGCCATCGTCGCCAGCGCCGACGCCGTGGGTGTCGAACAGCGCGCGGTTCTCCCGAGGGCTTTTCGGCGTTTGTTGCCCGCAGGCGCACGGCCGCACGCTAGCCTGGAAATCTCGCGCTGGGGAAGTGCGAAAGGGATTGGTTCAAGCCGCGAACAGCCTTGGGGGGTCGCCCCACAGGGGGCAAGAGCCGAGGGTGCTGCGGATCGCGCCGCCAGTTCTGACCGGCCTGAGGCGTCGTTGACGGTCAAGGTAACTGCTCGCCTCGAAGGCTTTCTCTTGAAAGAGCGCAGGAAAGAGAAGGAGTGGATACGGGGTCAACCAGGCTTGAGCCTCCGCCTCGATCGCGGCCAACCGCAGCATCCTGGCGAGCAACTCGCTCGACGCCTCACTGAGGGCCTCCAACAGGAGCCGGCTCCTCAGGTCCGCCAGCGCCGCTTCGATCGCGTTTCGCGAAGACGCGCCGACGTCCCCCGGCTGAACTCGGGACGGACTGGGGTCGAGGCGCGCAGCTTTCATGTTTGAACTCACGGTTCGCCGGCCGGGGCGCGCATCGGCACCCCGGCAGCGGTTTCGTGAAAGATGACGCGCTTCGAGTCTCTTGGCGCTTACAACGGCGCCCGTTGTTTCTCAGGCCGCCTGCAGGAGTTCGTAGGCGGTGGGGGAGTCGAGAACGAGGCGGCTGAAGA
This sequence comes from uncultured Verrucomicrobiota bacterium, assembly GCA_964432995.1. GTDB lineage: Bacteria > Verrucomicrobiota > Verrucomicrobiia > Limisphaerales > JAHDYP01 > CAYSPU01. Next base: position 5,940 of record CAYSPU010000135.1, on the reverse strand, counting down.
CGCGTCCGCAACGGCAGTGGCTGTGGAAGGGAATGAATCCCCTGACTACTCTGGGATACCACTTCGCTGGAGTGGTAGGGCGGCCTCTCCGAGGGCGCCGCAAGGCGGCACGTTGGCGAGTCGACCGTCGTTCCGACACGCGGCTGCTCCCGCATTTCTGAGGTCAGTCCGTGAGCACCGCCCGGAGTTCACTCGTCGTCGTCCTTCGAGGAGTCGGAGTCGTCCGGATCGACCGGGGCGAGGGTGCCGTCTTCCTGGACTTCCCATTCCTCGTCATTGATCTCCACGACATGTCCCGGATCGGCGCCGTGAACCGTGAGCCTGTCCACCAGTTCCCTGGTCGACAACTCGTCGTTCTCAATGCGCTCGACGGCGTTGCTGACGCCCAGGAATTCGCCGCTGAGGGCCTCGTCCATGGTGTCGTAGGGTCCTTCAAAGCCGCTCGCATAGGACTGCGTCCAATACTTGCCCTGGTAGTGGTAGATCTCATCGTATTGAGCGCCCCCTCCGGGCCCACCGTCCCAGAATACATAGTGAACGCGGGTGCCTTTGCTCATGACTTCCTGCTCGCTGACCTCCTCCTCGCCCTCTTCTTCCTTTTCGTGCATTGATGTTCTCCTTTCGTGGGGCTTCTCCGGCACGCAACGCCCGAACGCTGCGCAGCAGTCTTGTGGCACAGCGGGCGAGAACCAGCAAGGGATGAATGTGGACCCAAGTCCGCTTCCAAGCCCCTCTATGACACACCGCGGGCTTGAGCATCGGCGTCCAATGGCTATGGTCCCGTCGAGATCGGCGTTCATTGGCAGTCGGTTGAGAAGAAAGCAGCATCAGGAGAGGTCTCGCGCGGGCGGGATCCGGCTTCCTGGCCTGGGACAAGGCCAAGGTGCCCACGTTGCCGGCGGGTGTCGGTGGCGGATGCGTGGAGCAGATTGCTCCAAATCGAGTATTGTCCCCCTGGAGATGCTGCCGTTCGCAGGTGCGGGCGGCGTTGGTGTTTTCGGGACCTCCTGATGCGTTGCCAGCACGGGACGCATCATATGAACCATCCCATCGCTTCGGTTCGATGTCAGTCGGGCAACGAGAACCACCATTTGTGGAACAACAACGGCACTTGGTGGTGCCATTTCACTGTGCATCTGCCGGACTTCACCAAACACCGGATTCGGTTGTCGCTGGAGACTCCGAGCCTGCGGGAGGCCCGGCAGCTCCGCGACGCGCTGCTGGCGTTGTTTGGCATCGATCCGTCCACGTTGGCGGGTTCCGATGCGGCGTGGCCGAACACGCAACGCAAAGCCCCGCCGCGCATCTGGTCGGTTTGCTTCCTGCCGCGCGCCGCCTGAGTCCTCCCAAGGAGATCAAGAGCCCATGAAAGACGGTCTGTTCACCTCCGAATCGGTAAGCGAAGGTCACCCGGACAAGGTCTGCGACCTGATCGCCGACAGCATCCTCGACGCCTACCTGGAGCGCGATTCCCGTGCTCACGTGGCCTGCGAGGTTTTGTGCAAGGGTCCACACGTCATCGTGGCGGGGGAAATCAAGGCGCGGGGCGGGCCGGTGACGGTGGAACCCATCGTCCGCGATGTGATTCGGGGAATCGGCTACGACCAGTCCGGGGAGGAATTCAACGCGGAGGGGGTCCGCATCCAGAACCTGCTGGGCGAGCAGTCGGCGAACATCGACGCCGGGGTCAGCTTGTCGAGCGAACAGGGAGCCGGCGACCAGGGCATGATGTTCGGCTACGCGACCGCGGAGACGCCCGAGTTGATGCCGCTGCCCATCCTGCTGGCGCATCGGCTCAGCGGAGGGTTGTCCCGGCTGCGCAAGGACGGAGTCCTCCCCTGGGCACGGCCAGACGCGAAGACCCAGGTGACGGTGGAGTATCGGGAAGGTCGACCGGTTCAAGTGACGGACGTGGTCGTATCGACGCAGCACCGGCCGGGTGTGGAGCGTGCCGTGATCGAGGAGGCCATCCGCAGCCGGCTTCTGCCGCAGCATTTGGCGGAGTGGTTTCACCCCGGCATTCGGCTGCAGGTGAACCCGACCGGCGTTTTCGAGATCGGCGGTCCGACGGGGGATTGCGGGGTGACGGGTCGCAAGATCATCGTCGACACCTACGGAGGGATGGCCCGACACGGGGGTGGCGCGTTCAGCGGGAAGGACCCTTCGAAGGTGGATCGCAGCGCCGCTTACTTCGCCCGATTTGTGGCCCGCCAGGTGATCAAGGCCCGTTTGGCCCGGCGGGTGGAGATCCAGGTGTCCTATGCGATCGGGGTGGCGCAACCGGTTGCGCTCGGGGCGGAAACCTTCGGCACCGGCGATGACCGGGAGGTGGCGGAATTCGTGCGCGGGTTCGACTTCCGCCCCGCGGCAATCAGCAGTCGACTCGATCTGCTGCGGCCGATCTATCGGCAGACGACCAACTACGGTCACTTCGGCAAACGCGGTTTGCCGTGGGAAGAGTGACCAGCAAACAGATCCCTGCCATGCCCCCCACCCAGCGCGCCCGCAAGAGACTGCTCCTCGTGGACGACGAGGTGATACTCGTTCGGGTTCTCACGAAGGTCCTCGAGGGTCAGTATGACCTCAAGACCGCGGCCACGGGCCGACAGGCGATGGCCGTCTGCGGGGAGTGGGCGCCGGATATCGTCGTCACCAACCTCAACATGCCCGAGGTCAACGGCAGGGAGTTGCTCGTGTGGTTGCGGCGCAAGCATCCGACAATCCCGGTTCTGATCATCACGGGCATGGGCGGTCTGGAGACCGCCGCCTGGGCGCTGCGCGAGGGGGCGGCCGGGTTTATGGGAAAACCCTTTGGCGTCGAACACCTCCTGACGGCGATTCCCGAGGCGATGAAGACAACGCCGGAGGCCATTGAACGCCGGGAGAGCTGGGCACACTCGCCTTATCTGGTGGGACTGCTCTCGCACCTGCTTACCCAGATCGACTTCCTGCGCCGGCGAGTCGACGCACTGGAGAGCCGCCTGGCCAAACCAGAGCGGGAGGGGTGACGCGACTCCGGGCGGAATCCGCGCTCCAAAGGACGTCATCCGCCACGCGCCGGCACGGGATCGAGCCAGACCATCCACATGGCGAAGTCCACGCAGTGGACCACGCGGGACAGTTGCTGCGCGTAGAACGGGAGGGCAGCCCAGCCGTAAACGTCCCGGTGCCACTTGAGGATGGCTCGCGTCAGCGGGACCAAGCCGGGTCCACCGGCATCTTCTTTCGCCTGGGCAATGAGTCTGCGCACCTCGTCCAGGTGCGCCGCCGATTCCCGCAGCACAGCCCGGAGGGCGCCCGGGTCCTTCCGCCGAAACGTCCGGGCGTAGGCGCGGGCCCGCCGCACCCACTGGAGCATGTCGACGTCGTCCACCGGGCACTCGGTCTCGGGAAGAGGGTGCCCGTTGTTTCGGATCCTGCGCTCGAAGAAGGGGCGTTGCGCGGCCCCTTCGACCGGGCGGGTGCTCGAATGTTGATCGGCCAGCTTCAGCAGCGGAGGCCTCATCTGCACGGCTGGAGACACTCCGACCGACTGGCGGACAACATCGAACAAGCGGAGAACGTAAAGATCGCCATAGTTGTTTGGCAGCACGGCAAACGACTCGGCGAAGAGCAGCAGATCCGGTTCGTCCAACGCGACGGTGGCAGCGGCGAACCCGGCCCGGAATGCGTCCAGCAGGTTGTTCAGGAGGACATTCACGATCGCCTCCTCGGAGGTTGCGTCGGCCCACTGACGTTGCTGGACATCGCGAAAGGCCAGGGTGAGGACGCCGGGCGTGGGGGCGCGCCGTCGGACCTGATTGTGGATGAGCCTGAGGTGGTCCAGGGCGGCGGCGGTTTCGGCCTCCGGGAGAACGCGGTCGGCGAGGTCGGGGTGGCTCTTCCCGAGGCGATGGCCGGCAACCGCGGCGGTGGTGAGCCAGCTGGCGAGGCTTTGCGCGTTGCGGGGCAGCTGGAGCACCGACGCTTCGCGGACCAGCGGAAAGACGAGCTTCACCAGCTCGAACGAAGCGGCGTCGGCGCCCAAGGCCAGGAACCGTTTGCAGAGCGGGTCCCAGTTCCGGAAGTAGGGTGCGAACGCTTCCTCGCCGGATGCGGGCAGGTGGCCTGCGGCGTGCGAGCTTGGTTCAGGAGGCCCGGACAGCGTGGGGACTGCAGATTGGCGAACGGGTGCACGGTCGGGCTTCATGCCTGGTTGTGCTGTTTCTCGTTGTGGATCCAATCGCGCACGGCGAACCAGTAGTGGACGGCCAGTTCCGCGTAGCAGTCCGATGAGAACGCGATGAAGTCACGATACTCACCCGGGCCCATCCGGCCTTCTGCCGCCTTGCTCTTCAGCATACGGAGACCGAGAAAACCCAGCTCGCCTTCGGCGCTTTCGATCAAGTCGATGAGCTGTTGCAGTGTGAGGGGCTCGGCCGAGGAACCCGGGGCGATGGCGTAGTGCGTGTCGTATTCGTCGACCACGCGATAGGCGATCCGTTTGCCGTGGGGGCGGGCGCGAATGCTGATGACGTCCCGGGTTGTGGATGCCAGCGCGAGCCGGGCGATTTCGACTTTGCCGGATCTCAGCGACGGCAGATGGCGGTCATCCCGGAAGCGGTTCTGCGAGAGCTTGGTAAAGGCAGCCATGAGTTCGGCCATATCGGGCGGCAGACTCGTCTTCGGTTCGGGAACCGGTTCCGAGGCCCGCAGCAACTCGAGGCCGGCCAGGCGCTGGCCGACCGGGTGGAGTTCGGCACCAGCGACGACACCGGGACCCCAGTATGTTCCAGGGCGGTAACCGTAGTCGATCGGCGCCGCCAGATTGTCCGGGACAGCGATGCCTTGCGATCTGGCGCGACGAACAAGGGACTCAAACCACTCGGACTGCAAAGATGAGCGGCTGAGGGACTCTGGTGATGACGGATTCGGCTTCATGATGAGCAACTCGGCGACAACGCACCGAAAGAACGGACGGCGCAGGATCCTGTTTGCTGCGGAGACCGTCGGCGGAGAACTTCGCTATCCGGGACGACGTCATCGCGGTTCATTCATTGGCGGTCCCGACCGCCGCTGAGGCGCCTTGGCCTTCTGCGGGCCAGGGAGCCGGACCCCGCAACCGCGGGCTCATTCATGACGCTGATCTTCCCTATACTTGCGACGGTGAGGTTCCGCAACGGAATGCCGTGTCATAACAACAGGGCAGGGTCTCTACCAGTTGGGGGAGTGGTCCAAGTCCGGACGAATGCCTCCAGTCACCCGGGAGACCCTCGCGGCTTGGGGTCGGCAGGCGCCGCTTTACGGACGTCCGGTGATCGAACAACTCCGACACCCGGTGTTCCACGTCGCCAGCGAATACTACCACGACCGTCCGGTTCAGTGGGGGGTAATGGGGCAAGTGCTGGAAACCCTGTTGTTTCGACTGGCGGTCCAGAACGAGACGCACTGCCCCGGGCTACGCCATGACGAACTGATCCCCGTGGCGCGGGAAGCCTTTGAGCAGGGCAGACGGCTAAAGTGCCGCCGACCAGATCTTCTGGCCGCGATCCGCGAGGAAGCCGGGGCGGAGGAGTGGCGATCCGCCTGCAACCTGGTGTTCAGGGTAGCGGCCATGGCGGGTGGCATCCACCCGGCGGCGCTCGCCGGCGCCATCCTCCTCTGGGAGTTCCAGAACTACGGCCGCGGGCACGGTCTCTACGGCGGCCAGTTGGAGCGGTTCGTCCGCTACTTCGGTTTCTCGATTCGTGACTGGCCATTTCGACCGTTGCCGGGGGACTCCTGTGACGGAGTCCAGGTTGAGTGAGCGCTTCCCTCGCTCACCGGCACGACGACCCCGATGCAGCATCTGCTTTCCATCACGGACTACGCTGGAAAGCGACCTCGCTCACTGTCCGGATCGACAACAACAGCGACCCGGCCGTGTGCCACGTCCAGAGCAGCATTGTGATCAAGCCCAGC
>CAYSPU010000134.1:12565-16026 GCA_964432995.1 uncultured Verrucomicrobiota bacterium | reverse complement strand
GTGGGTAGCTACGAATGCTGGCAGTGTGAAGGCCATGGCATCCTGACGAGCGAGCACCCGGTAACTCTGGAGTATCCCCCCGGCGTGCAGGACGGTCACGCGATGCGCGTCCCGCTCACCTCGTTCGGCGTGGATAACTTCTACCTGACGGTTCTGCTGCGCGTGAGCGTCGAGCGGGATTGAGGGCGCCGGCGCGGCGCCGTGGCCCGCCATGAATCCCCCTACCGGTTTCCGGGGCAACCGCCGCGATCCCGTGGAAAGCTCCTGGGACTGTGTTGCGGTCGATTGCGGACGGGTCGGTCCCGGCCGGGGCGGGCGTTCGCGTCCGTTCAGACAGCGGCGAGTTGGTCCCGGTTCTCGTAGACCTTGAGGATCGCGTCGGCGATGTCGTCCATATCCCGCGTCGTGGCGAGGAGGGGACCGGAAGCCCAGAGCATCGCCATCTCCGCGCAGACCTGGTCGCACTTCGGGCAGGCCAGCTCGTCGCGATAGCGTTGGAGCCGCGGCGCCGAGTACATCTTTTGGTAGACCTTGGACTGCAGGACGTGGTCGACCCACGGTTCCCGGTGGAGGCCGCGTTCGATGTAGGGGCTCAGGCTCACCCCTTCGGCTGCGAGCGCCTTCAGGAAGCGGCTCCGGTCGACGTTGTTGAAGTGCTCCTTCCGATAGGACATCGTGTAGAGGTAGAAGGAGCCGCTGGCGGTGCCGGGGTAGAGCTTCTGGGGAACGAGGCCGGGGAATCCCTTGAGCCGCGCGGTGAGGTGGGCGGCGTTTTCGTTGCGGCGCTGATACTGCTCCCGGGCGCGCGCCAACTGGGCCAGCAAGACCGCCGCTTCGAACTCGTTCATCCGGTACTTGGGCCCGATCACCTCGGTGCGGCCTTGGCGGTTCGTGCCGTGGTTGTGAACGGTGTAACACTTGTCCATGAGTTCCTCGTCGTTCCCGACGATGGCCCCGCCTTCGCCGCAGGGGATGGTCTTGCTGGTTTGGAAACTGAAACAGCCGAGGGACGCGATGGTGCCCAACTTCTTCCCCTGGTATTCTGCCAGGTGCGCCTGGCAGGCGTCCTCGATGACGGCCAGTCGATGTTGCCGGGCAATCGCCAGGATCCGCTCGAGGTGACACGGCTGGCCCATCATATGGACCGGCATGATCGCCCGCGTGTTCTCCGTGATCCGCCGTTCCACGTCGTCCGGATCCAACTGGTACGACTCCGGATCCAGGTCGGCCATCACCGGCAGGGCGCGACTGGCGAGAATCCCCATGATCGTCCCCGGATCCGTGTAGGGCGAGGTGATGACCTCGTCGCCCGGGCCGATGCCAAGCGCCTCCACGCACGTGTGCAACGCTTGCGTCCCGGAGCCCGTCGCCACGCAGAACTTCGCCCCGATCAACGCGGCGAATTCCTTCTCAAAGGTGGGCACGGTCCCGGTGGCCGACTGGATGCGACACCAGATCCCGCTCTTGGTGGTCTTCACCACCGAGTCGACAATCCGATCGTCAATCTGCGGCCAGGGTGGCCACGTCTTGTTCCTTCGCACAGGCTCGCCGCCCAGGATCGCCAATTTGCCGGCCTTGCGAACGACATCGCCGTGGGCGGGCAGTGTCGGCGAGGCCGCCGCCGCCAGCGATCCGGCGGAAGCTGCGGCGAGAAACTGCCTGCGATTCAAGTCCTGCCGTTTCATCTTCGTTCCTTTCGCTGGTACGATCATCCCCCCTATTGGGCCGGGCGCAACTCTGATCGGAACGGGCCGGGGATGCTGATCAGGTCCGTAACGGTTTTCCCGTTGCGTTTCACCCGGGACATTGTGTAGACGGTCCCGTCCATCCCCACGGCAATCGAGTTGACGTAGGCCGGACGGTCGCCGTTGGGAAAGAAGATCGGCCCCTGGTCACAGTAGCTGCGGCGCGGAATGTCATACGTGATCAGATGGAGGTTCTCCACCCCTTTGGACTCGCCCATCGCCGTCGACGCCTTGCCCTTGACGCGCTTTCCGTCCTGGTAGACCGGGCCACCGGTAAGATAGTGAATCGTTCGTCCGTCCGGCCCCAGCGCGAAACCCAGGTAGCCGTAGCTGAATTGGTCGAACATCCCGCTGCGCTTCGACGGCATCGACGTGAGGCGCTCGAGAACTTCGACCCGGTTCGCGGCCGGCTCGTAGCGGAAGAGGTAACCGGAATTCCCGTGGACACCGTAGATCGCCTTCTCGGGCGCATACCAGAAGGTCTGCCGCCAGTTGTATCCCATGTGACCGGGCGAGGTTGGATCGTAGAGCCCGAAGTAGTCTTTCTTCAGGTCTTCGTCGGGCACGGCGGTCACGGCGTCGGTGTCGACCCGGTAGCGCAGGATTGCGCCGTCGCCAGTGCTGAAGTAGACGGATCCGTCCTCCGGGTTGACCACCAACGACCGGCAGAGTGTGCGGTAGGTCGGGCCTTTGCCTTCTTCGCCTTGTTGGGCGAACATGCCGTAGTTCCTGACTTCCTGACCGGCCAGGTCCCGGCAGATGAAGTAGCCACGCGGCCAAGTGATCCCATAGAGGCGGCCGCGCCGAACGTCCATGTTCATGGTCAGAATGCCCTCGCCGTGGGGAGCCAAGCCCAGGTCCTCGAACTTGCCGCTCGCCAGGTCGTAGGCGAGGAAATGCCCGCCGGGATACGGCCGATAGCCCTCCGGAGGGATGCCGATCTTCTCCATGCCGTCAACGATGCTGTAGTAGCCGACGTGCGTGGCGCAGTAGAGTCTTCCTCCGGCCTCGACGAAGTTCACGTGGGACTTTCCCTGCGGGATGGCCTTCTGGCCCGCTTCACCGCAGGCCTCCGTGAGATCCCCCAGATACCGGATCCGGTCGCCAGCGGGATCGTAGGAGAACATTCGCGCGCCCACATCGATCGACTCCGAGCAGAGCACGTAGTAGATGCGACCGTTGCTCGCCGTTCCCATCCCGTTGTAGGTGTCGTGCGCCAAGGGGAAGCCCGAGTCATGGATCCGCGCCTGGAGTCGGCGGTCGGGAACACTCTCCGCCGCCGTTGCGGGTTCCCGGCTGACGATGCCCAGGACGGCGATGCCGAGGGATACGGCGCTGATGAGGTGGATGGTTCGCTTACCCTGAGAACTGGTAAGGCGCGGCTCCGAGCGGGACTCGCGAGCGGGCTCCGAGCAGGACTCGCGAGCGTGTCTCCGCATCGCGCCGGGAACCGGCGGTTCGTTGGCCTGGTCTTCGCGGCGCTCCCGCAGGCGCGGGATCGCCCTACCTTTCATGCGGAGTAGCATCCCAGACTGGGTAGCGGGAGTCATGGATGGGCGCCCCGTTCGATGTCCAATGCTCGAAGTTAGTTTTGCTTGGAAGGCACGTCCCCAGGCGCTCCGGTGTGCCACAGGAGGGAGTGCGAGGGACAAGCACAGCCGCCGTTGCACCCGTTGGCACCGCGTGTCCGGGCTTGGCCGCGAGGAAAGGACGGCG
>CAYSPU010000134.1:0-12555 GCA_964432995.1 uncultured Verrucomicrobiota bacterium | reverse complement strand
ATAAGCCGCAGAGTCCGCGATGTCCTTTTCGATCTGCGGCCGGGTGCGGCCGACCCCCTGGCCCCCCTCGATTTCCAACGTGACCGGCCCGGCATAGCCGTGCTCCCGCAGAATCCGCAGCACCGCCGGGAAATCCACCGTACCCTGCCCCAGCGCCGGAAAGTCCCAAACCTCAAACCCGCCCCGGTGATCCTTCAACTCCACGGTGGCCACGTAGTCGATGATCTTCCGCAGTTCGGTGGGAGCGTCGGCGTCCCGATTGTAGTAGTGGATGTTCCCCGTGTCGAAGTTGACCCGGACGTTCGGGTGGTGAACCTGCGCCATCGTTTCGCGTTGCACCGCGCTGTTGGTGCCGAACTCGGGGTGCGTCTCCAGGGCGATGACCACGCCGTGCTTGCGGGCGATGTCCCCGGCCTGCCGCAGGCGCTCGTAGATGACCACCTTCTCCACGCCGCGGCGTTTCACCGACAGAAAGAGGTACCGAACGCCCATCCGCTCGCACGTGGCCAACTGCTCAGCCAGGCGGTTCACGCCGGCGGGAAGAGACAGGTCGGCATCGCCGCGCATCACCACCGCCGTCAAGCCATGGTCCGCCAGCCGTTTGCGGGTGGCTTCCACTTGGTCGGGCGGCGGGACGCTCAGGAAGACATGCCGAATGCCGATCGCGGGCAAGTGGGTCCAGGCCGCCTCCGCGAACTCCTGGTAATTCGCCAGCCGGCAGGCCAGGACGAGGGGCGCGGCGGCGTTCCTCGTTCCCGGGTCGGCGGCCTGCGGGGCGGCGTGGGGTTTGACCCCCGTTACCAAGCCCAGGCACACCAGCACCGCCCAGCGCCAACCGCTGGTCCACACCGCCACCCACCCGTCTCTGCGGTGCGCTCGATGTGAAGCGTTCATCCTCAGATCCATGGTCGGAAAGACCCCGGCGCGGGATCAAGACGGCCCCGTCGTCCGCCGCGCCGTCCTTCTCCCCAACAACGCTGCTGATTCCGCGTCCAGGAACAACGTGGCGTGAGCCTGAGTTCGCAGGTACGACGCCGGGCACGCCGGGGTGATCCGCCCCCGCAACGCCCGCCTCACCGCGACCGCCTTCCGGCGCTCCGGCACCACGCAGACCAACCGTCGCGCCGCACAGAGCGCCGGCACGGTCAAGGTATAGGCATACTCCGGGACCGCTGCCAGCGTTGGGAACGCCCCTTCCCCCACCTGCTGGCGCCGACAGGCCGCATCCAACTTCACCAACTTGACCAGGTGCGGGTCCTGGAAGCTGGCCACCGCCGGGTCGTTGAAGGCGATATGCCCGTTCTCCCCTATCCCCAGGCAGCAGAGGTCGATCGGTTTCTCCGCCAGCAACCGGGCATAGTCCGCACACACTGCCAGCGGTTGGTCCGCTTCCCCACACAGTGCGCAGAACCGGCGCGGCCGGATTTTGCGGAGGACGTGATCCTGAAGAAAACGGCGGAAGCTGGCCGGATGATCGGGCGCGATCCCCAGGTACTCGTCCATGTGGAACACTGTGATCCGCGACCAGGCAATCCGCGGGGCCGCGGTGAGCGCCGCCAGGAATTGGACCTGCGAAGCTGCGCAGGCGAGGATGACTCGGGCCTCGCCCTGCTGCTCCAACGTCGCCCGGAGAGAATCGGCCGCCTCCGCGGCCGCTGCCCGGGCCATTTCCGCGTGCGTGGCGAAGATTCGCACCGGGAGCCGTCCCGCCACGAAGCTTGACATGGGCGCGGGTGGCAATGCGCCGGCCCCGGTGCGGCGGGCACCAGCACGGGCACCACGACGGTGGTCTCGGGAAGTGTTCATGACCATCGACTTCTGCGCCTCATCATTCCGATCCCCAGTTCCCAGCCCCTCACTCCTGACTCCTAGCTCCTAACTCCATTCGCCGCCGCGAGACCTGGCGCCCCGTCTTCCGTGGCGCACGCCTGGGCTTCAGCCGGAATTCCGCCCACTCGGGTTCGTTGTTGAACACCCAGCGATAGTACTCGACGCCCCGGAGCATGCCCGCCGCCGCCTCGTCGACAATCACCCGGCACCGTGCGTGCAACTGCAGCGCTGTTGCCGAGATCATGGCCGTGATCGGGCCTTCCACGGCCTTGGCGACGATGTCCGCCTTCTCCGCCCCCGTGGCCAACAGGAGGCACTCGCGACACTCGAGAATGGTCCCCACCCCCATGGTCATCGCCCGACGCGGCACCCGGCGCACCCCGCCAAACAGAGCGGCATTCTGCCGAATCGTGGTCGGCGTAAGCTGCTTGACCCGGGTCCGCGAGCGCAGCGCGGAGAGCGGTTCGTTGAACCCGATGTGACCGTCCTGTCCGATGCCGAGCAACTGGAGGTCGATGCCGCCCGAACGCCGAATCAACTCCTCGTACCGATCGCATTCGGCCTCGAGATTGCGCGCCGTCCCGTCCGGCAGATGCGTGTCGCGCAAGTCGATGTTCACCCGGCGGAACAGGTGCCGGTTCATGTAGTGCCGGTACGACCCGCGGTGATCGGCCCGGAGCCCGACGTATTCGTCCAGGTTGAAGGTATGGCATAGGGAGAAGTCGAGCCCGTCGCGGCGATGCATGGCCACCAGGGTTTGGTAGACCGCCTCCATCGTGCGGCCTGTGGCCAGACCGAGCACCAGATGCGGGTTGGCGCGCAACGCGCGCGCGATGATGCGCGCCACCAGCGTGGCCGCCGCCTGTTCGTCGGGTTGGATAATGACTTCCATGAAATCAGGCGAGACCGAACTCCTTGCGATTCTGCTCGCAGGAGACCAGGACCGACCGATCGACCACGTGAGCCTTCAGCAACGCCTGCTCGTCCGCCCCGCCCCCCAGAGGCAGGGCCACCTGGCCACCCTGCGCCGCCGACCGTTGCAGGGCAAACACGATCTCCGCCCCTTGGAGCGCGTGCGCCAGACAGCACGGATGCACCCGGGCCTCGTCGTCCAGCCAGTCGGCCATCTGCTGCACATAGGGCGGCATGTCGGCATCGTAGTTCATCGCGCCTTCGCCGCTCTGCGCGCCGCCCGACCGGGTCACCGACCGCCAACCGCCGTTCGTCAGCACTTCAGCGAAGCCGTCGGTTCCTTGCGCGCCAATCCGGTTCTTCCCCCACCACTTGCCCACTTCCGGCTGATCGGGCGCGCCCGCGCCGCACTCGTAGATCCCGCGAACGCCGTTGGCGAACTGGACAAAGCCGCCCACGTAGTCGGGCGACGGGTGGTTGTCTCCGAGCTTGGCGCGTCCCGCGGCCTGGGCGAGGACCCAGGTGGCCGGGGCATACCCGTTGAACCAGCAGGTGTAGTCGATGAGATGCGAGAGCATATGCGTCATCCAGCCCGTCGCCGAACCGTAGACGGTATGCACGCGGCCGAGCGCGCCGCTGGCGATGATCTCCTGGACCTTCCGATAGTGGACACCGTAGCGGTGCTGGTGGCTGACCACCGCCTTCACGCCCGCCGCCTGGAGGGAGTCGCGAATCTCGAACGCCTCGGCGCTGGTCAGCGCCACCGGCTTCTCGAACGCGATCAGCCGCGCCCCACCGGCCAGGCCCGCGCGGATCATCGGCATCCGCAGGTTCGGCAGCGTGCAAAAACAGAAGACGTCCGGACGCAAGGCCTTGGCCAGCGCGGCGGCGTCCGAACCTTTCTGCGGGTTGCCGAGCTTGGCGGCAGCCGCGTCCAGGCGGGCGGCATCGATGTCACAGATTCCGACTACCTGGAACTTGGGATTGGCGTGAAAGGTGGCGGCGTGGTGCATGCCGCGCTTGCCCATGCCGACGACGAGGACGGTGTACTTGCTCATAAGCGGTAACGCAAACGTGTCTCTTCGAACGAACCGGCGCATCCTGCCAAATCCAGCCATGGGGTGTCAGGCAGAAAACGGCACGGTAGCCAAGGCAGGCCACGTTTTGATACTGCCCCCAACCCGCATGCCGAGCACTTCGCGGGGGCTCAACCGCCTTCCCCAAGGCTGCGGCGGGCCAGCGAGAGCCGAGTGTCCAACCCTGGCGGACAGGCGAACGCCTGGCGGGATGGTAACGCGTCCAAGAGCAGTGCGGCGGCAACGCACTTCGGGAGGCGGACGCGGTTCCGGACTTTCGCGTGTCGCCGGGGAATTCGGGGCTGCTGCGACCGAGGGACCGGTCGCGCTCCGACGCTGGCGCGACCCCGAGGGCGCCGGAAGTGTATGCGCATGCACCACTTGTTTCCGGCGCGATGCGGAGATACGCAACGAGGGTCTTCGACTCAAGGCTGCCGCTCGGCAAAAAGGCCGAGCCCGGGCGGGTTTGCCCGGGCTCGTTGGCGAAACGAGTTCCAGCAGTCGGTCAACTGCAGCAGGAGCAGCAGGCACCGCTCTGCGCCGGGCCTTTGCCGGCCGGCGCCTGTGCCGCAAACTGCGCGTCCCATTCCTTCACCTTGGCGATGACGTAGTCCACCTCGGCTTCGGTGAGCTCAGGGAACATCGGGAGACTGATGCAGCAGGCGGCGTTGGCTTCGGCGTTGGGGACGCCGCCGACAATGCGGGCGCCTTTGCCCCACGGGTAGCCGGCTTGCTGGTGTATGGCGATCGAGTAATGCGTCTTGGCATCGACACCCTGGTCGTTGAGGAATTTCACCAGTTGGTCGCGCCACTCGGGTTTCTTGGTCTCGATCACGTAGAGGTGGAACACGTGTCGGTAGCCGGGCAGTTCGACGGGCAGATCGAACGTCTTGCAGCTCTGCAAGCCGGCGGTGTAGCGGGCGGCCCACTTGCGGCGCAGGTCGTTCCATGCGTCGATGTGCTTGAGCTTGGCGCTGAGGATGCCGGCGTGGAGGTCGTCCAGACGGCTGTTGAATCCGTAGCTGTGGACGTTGCGCTGGCTCGAACCGTGGTTGCGCAGCTTCCGCACGCGGGCATCGATGTCGGGGTTGTTGGTCACGAGGGCGCCGCTGTCGCCGAACGTCCCCAGGTTCTTCTGGATAATGAAGCTGGTGGTGGCGGCATCGCTGAGTTCCGCGATTCGGAAGCCCTTGCCGTGGGCGCCGATGCCTTGGGCGTTGTCCTCGATCAGGCGCAGCTTGTGGCGGTCGGCGATCTTGCGGATGGCCGGCATATCGGCGCACTGCCCGTAGAGGTGCACGGGAATGATCGCCTTGGTCTTCGGCGTGATCGCCGCCTCGATCTTGTCCGGACAAATGCACTTCGTCTTTGGACAGCAATCGACGAACACCGCCGTGGCGCCGGCGATCCAGATGGCCTCGGCGGTGGCGAAGAAGGTGTTGGGATGGGTGATGACCTCGTCCCCCGGCCCGATGTCCATCGCCATCAGCGCCAGCCAGATGGCGTCGGTGCCGTTGGCCACGCCGATGGCGTGTTTCGTGCCGTGGTATTTGGCCAACTCCCCTTCGAACTGCTTGAGCATGGGGCCCATGACGTATTGGCCGCTCATCAGCACCGTACGGAGGTTGGCGTCGATTTCCTGTTGAATGCCTTGGTATTGGCGAACGTGTCCGTAGAACTCGACTTTCATAGTTTTGGTGGCGAACATTTGCGGCGGGAACGAGCCTGCTGACAAGACATTTCTCGGATATCATGAAAAACGTGGGCTCCATGCGATGGGACGCGGGCGAGGCTCCGGAACGCCCGCGAGGAAGGCACGCTTGGCTCGGGCGTTTGGCGACCGGGTCTCGTCAACTGGCTCCGGCGGACGCGCTTCCGCCTCCGTCTCGTATCCGGAGCGCCGGCGGGTCGGTTGTCGCCCTCCATTACGCCACCGGTCGCCCCGTCCGCGTGGTCTGGGAACGCGGGCGGATCACGTCGATCAGGGTCGCCCGGAGCGCAGGCGTTCGGGAGCTCTGGGTGGCGCCCGCCTTGGTGGATCTGCAGGTCAACGGATTTGCCGGGATCGATTTCCAGCGCAACGATCTCAGCGCCGACCATTTGCTTGCGGCGGCAGCCGGTCTGCGGGCGGCTGGCTGCACGCGCTTCCTGCTGACCTTGATCACTGACGACTGGAGGCGTTTGACGAACCGCTTGCGGCGGCTGCGCCGACTGCGCGCGCGGTCACCGGAACTGCGTCACGCCATCGCCGGCTGGCATCTCGAGGGCCCGTTCCTCTCCTCCGTGGCCGGCTACCACGGCGCGCATGATCCGCGGAAGATGATCCGACCCAGCCCTGACCGCATCCGCACGCTGCGGCGTCTGACGGCGGGAGATCCGGTGCTGCTGACGCTGGCCCCGGAAGTGCCGGGCGCGGCCGAGGCAATCCGACTGGCGGTCGCCCTCGGATTCCACGTGAGTCTGGGCCACACCAACGCCAGTGCGCAGGAACTCGCGGTCGCGATCGCCGCTGGTGCCAGCGGGTTCACCCACTTGGGCAACGCCTGTCCCCAGCAACTGGATCGCCACGACAACATTCTGTGGCGCGTGCTGGATTTGGAGCCGGGCGCACTCCGTGTGGGCTTGATCCCGGACCGGGTTCACGTGGCGCCACCTCTCTTCCGCATGATCCATCGCCTGCTGCCGCCTGGCGCCGTCTACTACGTCAGCGATGCGATGGCCGCGGCCGGCGCGCCGCCGGGGCGCTATTCGCTCGGGCGCGACCGGTACGAAGTGGGGCCGGACCGCATCGTGCGGCGGCCCGGGAAGAGCCAGTTTGCGGGGTCCGCGCTGGAGCCCATCGAAGGCATCCGCCGGGTGTCGGAGATGCTCCGGCGGCCGTGGCGATCGGTGTGGGACGCGTTTTCCGTGCAGCCGGCCCGGTGGATGGGATTGGGGACGGGCTTGGCGGTGGGGCAGCCAGCGGATTTCGGTTTGCTGCGCGTCGACGAAGGGGGGCGTCTACAGCTCGCGCGACTGGTGGCACAAGGTCAGGAAGTCGCGTGCGGCCTGGCAGACGGTGTCCACGGAGAGTGAGCGCAGGCCGGCGACCGCGCGGAGGATGATCTGGTGTTGGCATCGGGGGCGCCAAATCGCCTCGTTGCTGTTGCCCCACAGAATCAGGAGCGGCAGGTTGAGGGCCGCGGCGAGGTGCGTGATCCCGGAGTCATGGCCCACAAATCCCGCGCATTGGCTCAAGCGGGCGCCGAGTTCCACCAGCGGTCGGTGAAACGCCAGTTCGCGCCGGGCCTCCGGGATGCGGGCGACCAAACGTTCGAGTCTTCCGCCTTCGGCCTCGCCGCCAACGAGCAGGAACCGCACGGGAGTCTCGGCCACGAGCCAGTCGATGAACCGCTCCCAATTCGCCTCCGGCCAGTTCTTCGATTCGCTGCCGCTCCCGGGGTGCAGGGCGAGGGTCACGATGTTGTCGGCGGCGGCACGGCTGAGGCTGCCTGGCGTGTGGGAAGGCTCGAGCCGCAGGCGGGGCTGGGCGTCGGCTCCGAAGATCGCCAGACGTTCCAGCGGTCGGAGGAAGACGTCCGTCGCGTGCACAGCGAGCTGTTCGTCGGGGCGATGCGGGCCCGCCAGGAACTGCGCCGCGGAGACCAGCCGCACGTTGGTCTGGAAGATGAAATCGGGATCGTAGAGATAGCTGACAATGAGACCGAAGCGGGCGAAGTACTCGCACAGCGCCGGGTCCAGCGTCCCGTGCCGCGCAAAGAAGCCGGCCAACGGCCGGGCGTCGATCGAGCGCGCGTCGTCGACCAGACCTCCGGCCACGGCGAGCGGCGTGATGTGGGCATAGCCGATCACCTCGAGGCGGCTGCGGGGAAACTGGGCGCGCAAGGCGGCGAACACCGGCAGGGTCAGGAGGAAATCGCCGATCGCCCCGCCCCGAATCACCAGGATCGGGGCCGGTGTCTTTGGCGCTGCACCCGGTTGGGACATGGGAAACGCCGCGGCGGGGGTCTACGCGGCGACGAGCGTCGTTGCGTCTCGGGTGTCGCCGCAACCCTCACCCCCGCAGTGTGGGGGCACCCTCTCCCATCGGACGGGAGAGGGCGGGGCGTGAGGAAGCACGGCGCACGGAATGGTGACGTTGACCATGGTTCCGGCCGATGCCCTTCGCGGACGCCCGAGGCCGGGCGTCCCTACCTTCTGGTGGGAGTTCATGCCGAACGTGCTTCCGATTTCTCACGCGCGGAAGACCGTCAAGCCAAGCCCGATCAACAACACGCAGAAAGCCAAGCGCAGACCGCTCAGCAGCCGGATCCGCGCGTCGCTCTTCGTCGCCCACTCGATCCAGTCCCGCAGCCTCCAGGGCGAAACCGTCCACCACATTCCCGCCACCACGAGGAAGTAGGCCCAGGTGACCACGACCAGGCGCCAGTCCGTGTCGACCCACCGCGCCGTATCCACCATCAGTTTGGCCAGCAGGAGCAGGACGATCGACAGCCCGCGCACGGCCAGAAAATCCCGCACGAAGACGCAGGCCCCGATTCCCACCCCGGCGAAGCCCAGGATCATATAGGGCTTCCAGGCTTCGAAATCCGAGATCTTCTCGTCCATGAGGTTCCAGAGGAACCACGCCGTGCCCAGCAGCATCAGGGCGTAGCCCCAGGGTTCGGAGCGCGGGAACTTGCGGGCCATGGCGCCGGCTCTTGCCGGCTGCAGCAAGCCGTAGATCTGCGGGGCACCGAAGCCCACGCCCAAAAGGATGGCCAACCACGAAAGGCTCATACGTTTCCTGTCCGCTCCGCGGCGACGTCCGGAGTCACGCCATACAAGCTGAAACTCCCGGCCCGCGTCACCCGCACGTTCCGCAACTCGCCCGGACGCCCCGCCGCCGCGTCCAGGATGACAATCTTGTTGCAGCGGGTCCGACCGGACCATCGCCGCGGGTCTTTCCGGCTGGGACCCTCGATCAGGACCTCCACCTGGCGGCCTACCAGCCGCTGGTATCGTTCGCGGGCGATCCCGTTCACCAACTCCAGGAGCCGCGCGTGTCGTTCCTCGCGCACGCTGACCGGCACCGGATCCGGCATCGCGGCCGCCGGCGTGTCCTGCCGCGGCGAATACTTGAACAGATACGCCTGGTCGAATGCAACCTCGCGCACCAGGTCGCACGACTGTTCGAAGTCCGCCTCCGTCTCTCCGGGAAATCCGGCGATCAGGTCGGTGCAGATCCCGATCTCCGGTCGCCGTGCGCGGAGTCTGCGCACCAGTTCCAGACACCGGGCGCGCGTGTAGCCCCGGTGCATCAACTGCAGCACCCGGTCGCTGCCGCTCTGCATCGGCAAGTGCGCATACTCGCAGAGTTTCGACAGCCGCCCGTAGGCCTCCACCAAGTCGTCGCCGTAGCCCCGCGGATGCGGCGCCGTAAACCGGATGCGCTCGATGCCGTCGACCGCCTGCACCGCCTCCAGCAACTGGACGAAAGGCGACTTGCCGTCCCGCACGGGCATCGCGCGCCGCCCGTAGCTGGTGACGATCTGGCCCAGCAACGTCACCTCCTTCAACCCGCGCTCCGCCAACTCCCGGCATTCGGCCACGATATCGGCGATGCTACGACTCCGCTCGAGCCCTCGGGTGTAGGGGACGATGCAGAAGGTGCAGTACTGGTTGCAGCCCTGCATAATGCTGACATAGGCGGTTACCGACGCCGCCGGCGGCGGTCCCCCATACAGATGCTCCGGCATCGCGGCCTCGCTCCCCGCCTCCGTCGCGGTGTCCACCACCGGCCCCAGGCGGCCCCCGACAATCTCATCCAAGTAGTCGCCCACCCGATGCAGCTTCTGCGTGCCCACCACCAGATCCACGTCCGGAAAACGATCCGCCAAATCGGCGCCGCGGCTCTGCGCCATGCAACCCAGGAAACCCAGGACCACCGACCGACGGGCATGCCGAAAGTCCCCGATCAACGCCCGCATCTTCTCCAACGCGCGGCGCTCCGCCACATCCCGAACGCTGCAGGTGTTCAGCAACACCACATCCGCCTCGCGCTCCGAACGCGCCAGGGTGTAGCCCTTCGCCACCAACCGGGCCGCGACGGCTTCGCTGTCCCGCTCGTTCATTTGACAGCCGTAGGTCCTGAGGAAAACGCTCGGCATCGATCCAGGAGCGGGGACCTTACGGCAGCCCCTCAGCCTTTGCAAAGCCGGATCCGAAGCCGCGAAAGAAAAGGAGCGCAATCCGCCGTGGTTCGGGGTAATGTGCGCTCCATGCCATCCCCATCCAGACGCTGGTCCGCCCATCGCCGCCCACTGCGGCTGACACACCTCCTCGCGGGACTACTGCTCGCCTTTGGCCTGCAGGCCGCCGACACTCCCCTGCCCTCCGTCGACGCCGTCCTCGCGAAATGGATCGATGCTTCGGGAGGACGGGCGGCGCTGGAGAAGATCCGGTCCCGCGTGGCGAAGGGCACGCTCGAACTCGTCAACATGGGGGTCACGAACATCGGCTTTGAACTCAAGAACAAGGCGCCGAACAGGCAGGTCAGCAAGGCGGAGGTCGAGGGCTACGGCACGCGGCGCGACGGTTTTGACGGGAAGGTGGCCTGGGAGGAGCAGCCAGGAAGCGCGGCTACCGAGAAGACCGGGACCGAGCTGGCCCGCGCGCAACGGGGCGCGGTGTTTCCTCGCGAGCTCAAGTTCAAGGAGACCTACGAGCGGATCCGCGTCAAGGAGCGCTCCACGGTGGGCAAGACCGCGGTCTATGTGATCGAGGCCACTCCCAAAGACGGAGATCCGGAGTTGTTCTACTTCGACGTCCAGAGCGGCCTGCTGTTGCGTCAGGACTCGATCGCCGAGCTCCCTTCGGGAAAGGGAACCCTCGAGGTGTATTTCGAAGACTATCGAACCGTGGATGGCGTGAAGCTGGCTTTCACGGCGCGGATGCCGAAGCCGGAGGATCTCAACATGGTGATCCGCCTCGCGGAGGTCAAACACAACGTCGACATCCCCGACGCCGAGTTCGCCAAGCCGTAGCCGTGCCGGTCTGCTGCCCGGCCGGTGGCACCCAATTTCGATTTCTCTTGGCCAGCAGCAGATGACACATCCACGCCTGGCTGCGGCTCAGACGAGCCGCGGTCCGCAACCTTGCGGGCTCTCGAGCGCTCCAACCACGTCCGCACGCCAGCCAGCCCTGCCGGGCTGCGGCCCGGCAAGCTGGGCGGACTCCCCCCGCACGGCCGCGGGGCTTCTCGACCCGCAGACCTCACAGAGCCCGTCGGCGTCGTTCGGCGTGTTCCGCGGGCCAGAACCAGCCTCGCGGACTTGGCGTTCAGCGGATGGTGAGGACGCTGACGCTGCGCGGGGGCAGGGTCACCTGGAAGCCACCCGGCTTCGACTGGATCCCGGTCAACGTTGTGGGACGAACCCGATCCGGTTGGTCGAAGGTGTTGTGGGCCTGGATGGTGTCGGCCGTCAGGAGCCGGCCTTCGGCGGATTGGACGGACTTCCCGGTGACTTCGACGGTGAGAACGGTTGGCTGGCGGGGGTCGAGGTTGCAGACGGTGAGGTGCAGCGTGCCCTGAGCGTCGCGAGAAGCCGAGGCCTCGATCACCGGCACCTGGTCGCCAGCGGGTCCGATCGTGGCGGTGGGAACATCGCAGGGGAGCGACGCAGCGTCGTGGTGCACGCTGTACATCTCGAACACGTGATACGTCGGCGTGAGGAGGATCTTCTCCTTGTCGGTGAGGACCATCGCTTGGAGGACGTTGACGGTCTGGGCGATGTTGGCCATGCGGACGCGGGCGGCGTGGCGGTTGAAGATGTTGAGGCTGATGCCGGCGACGAGGGCGTCGCGCATGGTGTTTTGTTGATAGAGGAATCCGGGGTTGGTGCCGGGCTCGACGTCGTGCCAGGCGCCCCACTCATCGACGATGAGGGCGACCCGTTTCTCGGGGTCGTATTTGTTCATGATGACGGAGTGCTGGGTGAGGTAGCCGTCGATCTTGAGGGCTTCGGCGAGTTGATGGTACCAGTCCTCTTCGTTGAAGCGTGTGGCGGAGCGGCTGGTCTTGCCGGAGCCGCAGTAGTAGTGGAGGGCGAGCCCCTGCATTTGCCCGCCGGCTTCCTTCATCAGCACTTCAGTCCAATGGTAGTTGTCGCCGTACGGTCCGCAGGCGATGCGTTGGATCTGGTTACCGCCGAAGTTCCGCACGTAGGTGGCGTAGCGCTTGAACTGGTCGGCGTAGAACTCGGCGGTCATGTTACCGCCGCAGCCCCAGTTCTCGTTGCCGACGCCGAAGTACTTGAGTTTCCACGGCTGCTCGCGCCCGTTCTTCCGGCGGAGGTCGGCCATCGGGCTGACGCCGTCGAAGGTGATGTATTCGACCCATTCCTGCATTTCGCGGACGGTGCCGCTGCCGACGTTTCCGCAGAGGTAGGGTTCGCAGCCGAGTTGGGCGCAGAGCTCGAAGAACTCGTGGCTACCGAAGTGGTTGTTTTCGGTGACGCCACCCCAATGGGTATTGATCATGGTGGGGCGTTGGGCGCGGGGGCCGATGCCGTCTTTCCAGTGGTATTCGTCGGCGAAACAGCCGCCGGGCCAGCGGAGGACGGGGATGTGGGAGCGTTTGAGGGCTTCGACGACGTCCTGGCGGATGCCGTTGACGTTGCGGATGGGGCTATCTTCGCCGACCCAGTAGCCTTCGTAGATGCAGCGGCCGAGGTGTTCGGAGAAGTGGCCGTAGATA
>CAYSPU010000133.1:12379-16086 GCA_964432995.1 uncultured Verrucomicrobiota bacterium | reverse complement strand
CAACTGCGCCAACAGCAGGTGATGCGCCCGCTCTTCGAGTTCTCCGGCGCCTGCGCCGGTTGCGGCGAAACCCCCTACGTCAAGTTGCTCAGCCAGCTCTTCGGCGACCGCGCCATTATCGGCAATGCCACCGGCTGCAGCTCCATCTACGGCGGCAACCTCCCCACCACCCCCTACTGCGTCGATCACAACGGACGCGGCCCCACCTGGAACAACTCGCTCTTCGAGGACAATGCCGAGTTCGGCCTCGGCTTCCGGGTTTCCCTCGACAAACAGAAGGAATTCGCCAGCGAACTCCTACTGAAACTCGCCCCCAAGCTTGGCGATGACTTCGTCCAGGATCTGATCCGCGCAGATCAGAAGGACGAAGCCGGCATCTACGAACAGCGCGAACGCGTCGCGGCCCTCAAACAGAAACTCGCCGGCGATTCCTCCGGCGAAGCCAAGATGCTCCTCTCGCTGGCCGACACCCTCGTCCGCCGCAGCGTCTGGATCCTCGGCGGCGACGGCTGGGCCTACGACATCGGCTACGGCGGCCTCGACCACGTGCTCGCCGGCGGTCGCGACGTCAACGTCCTGGTCCTCGACACCGAGGTCTACTCGAACACGGGTGGCCAGATGTCCAAGTCCACCCCGCGCGGGGCCGTCGCCAAATTCGCCGCCGGCGGCAAGCCACTCGGCAAAAAGGACCTCGGCCTCATCGCCATGAGTTACGGCTCCGTCTACGTCGCCAGCGTCGCCATGGGCGCCAAAGACGAACACACCCTCCGCGCCTTTGTCGAGGCCGAGTCCTACCCCGGACCGTCCCTCCTCATCGCCTACAGCCACTGCATCGCCCACGGCATCAACGGCGAACGAGGCGTCGGCATGCGCCAACAGAAAGCCGCCGTCGATTCCGGCCAGTGGCTTCTCTACCGCTACGACCCCCGCCGCGCCGTCGCCGGGGAGAACCCGCTCCAGCTCGACTCCCAGGCCGCCAAAACCAAGGTCTCCGAGTTCATGCTCTCAGAGAACCGATTCAAGATGCTCACCAAGAGCAAACCCGAAGATGCCAAACGCTTCTTCGAACTGGCCCAGAAGGACGCCGAATCCCGCTGGCAGCTCTACTCCTATATGGCTGCCCGTAAACCCGGCGGCAACGGCGGCACGACCCCGCAAACACCTGCTCCGGCTGCTGCCTAGAGATCAATCCGGTCTCCCGCGGCCCCTGGGTCGCGGGAGACCACACTCCTCTCGCCAACGGACAACCTGACAACCCGAAATCGCATTATGGATCTCACCACTCAATACCTGGGTTTCAACCTCCGCAGCCCGCTCGTCGCCGCCGCCTCGCCCCTCAGCGAAGACGTCGGCAACCTCAAGCGCATGGAAGATGCCGGCGCCGGCGCCGTGGTCCTCCAGTCGCTCTTCGAGGAACAGCTCCAACAAGACCGCGCCGAGGTCACCGACCGCCTCGAGCAAGGCACCGAGAGCTTCGCCGAAGCCCTCTCCTACTTCCCGGAACTCTCCGACTATAAACTCGGGCCCGAGAGCTACCTCGAACACATCGCCAAAGCCAAGAAAGCCCTCGGCATCCCGTTGATCGCCAGCCTCAACGGATCCTCCGTCGGCGGCTGGACCGAATACGCCAAACAAATCCAACAGGCCGGGGCCGACGCCCTCGAACTCAATCTCTACGCCATTCCCACCGACCCCGACATCTCCTCGGCCACCGTCGAGGACACCTACGTCAAGATCGTCCAGTCGGTGAAATCCCACGTCACCATCCCGGTCGCCGTCAAGGTCAGCCCCTTCTTCACCAACTTCGCCCACGTCGCCAAGCGCTTCGATGAGGCCGGCGCCAACGCCCTCGTCCTCTTCAACCGCTTCTACCAGCCGGATATCGACCTCGAAAACCTCGAAGTCGTCCCCAATATCCTCCTGAGCACCCCCATGGCCATGCGCCTCCCGCTCCGCTGGATCGCCATCCTCTACGGCCGCGTCAAAGCCGACCTCGCCGGCACCAGCGGCATCCACCGCGCCACCGACGCCATCAAAATGCTCATGGCCGGTGCCGCCGTCACCACCATGGCCTCCGCCATCCTCCGCAACGGCATCAAACACCTCGCCACCGTCGAGACCGAAATGAAACAGTGGCTCGAACAGCACGAATACGAGTCCGTCACCCAACTCCGCGGCAGCATGAGCCAGAAGAGTTGCCCCGACCCCACGGCCTTCGAGCGCGCCCAATACATGAAGGCGCTCGCCACCTTCAAGCCGGCCTAAGTCCTTCACCCCTTCGCCAGCCCGCGCCGCCCCTCGGCGCGGGCTTTTTGCTGCTGCAAACCCTCGTGACTCCGCCTCCAGCACCGCCGGTCCCGGGGATCAGCTCTTCCCGGCCATTTCCCACCCCAGGCGGAGGATAAGCAGGACCACGACGCCGAGAAAGAGGCGCCGCACGAACCGGTTCCCCCGCAGAATGGCCAGTCGCGCGCCCAGAAGCGAACCGGCCATGTTGCAGGCGGCCATGGGCAGCGCATAGCCGAAGAGGATGTGGCCGCTTGCCGCGAAGTAGGCGACCGCGGACAGGTTTGTCGCGAAGTTGATCACCTTGGCGTTGGCGGAGGCGCTGAGGAAATCGAGGCCAAACAGGCCGATCAACGCGAAGATGAGGAAGCTGCCGGTCCCCGGCCCGAAGAACCCGTCGTAGAAGCCGATGGCCATTCCCAGGCCCAGACCGCACCACCCTTCACGGCGGGGCGCCAGCCGCGGCGCGTGCAAGTTGCCCCAATCCCTCCGGACGAAGGTGTGGATGGAAACGACCACCAGCAGGCCGAAGACCAGCGGTTTCACCCAGGCCACCGCAAGCTGCGTCACCGTGTGCGCGCCCAGGAATGAGAACACGAGCGCGGCGCCGCCTGCCGGCAGCAGGACCCGCCACCGGAGCGGCACGCGGCGGGTGTATTGAACCACGGCCACACCGGTGCCGCAGATCGAGGACAGCTTGTTGGTACGAAGCACGTCGGCTATGGACGTCGCCGTCGGCGCGGGCAGCAGAAGGAACAGCGCCGGCAACTGGATCAGGCCGCCCCCGCCGCTGACGGCGTCCACAAACCCGGCCAGCAGTGCGAACACGCAAAGGCCAATCCATTCCACGGACGCAATACTAACCCGCTCCCGGCCTTGGCACTACCCATGAAATCGGCCCATGAAATCGGCGCCGCGGCGCTCGTCTGACCCCGTCCGTGGCGGCGTCTGGTCACCTCCAGCACCAGGAGTGAGACAGTACCGATGTGCAACTTTTTGTCGTATATACGACAAAAAGTTGTCAACGCACATCGAAACGAAATGCCCGCATGCGCCGCCCCGCAAGCCGGAGCACCTCGATCCGCCTTCGCCAGGCTCGCTGTCCCAGATAGCCCGATGGCAGGAGCCGCTCCGGCAAAAGGGGGTCGCCCGTCACCGCGTCCAGCCACGCCTCGCGTTCCGCGGACAGCCACCGCCGCAGGGTCTTCGCCGCCGCCTCGTCTTGTCCCATGTCGTCCGGAAGGTCCTCGAGCACACTCAAGTGCCGGGCATAGCAACGGTTGATTTCTGCGAAGTCCCAGGCGCCGGCCACAATCTCCGCGTTGGACTCCCCCGCACAGGGCCGCGCCTGGAGCAGCAGAAGCGATTCGACGTCGACCTTGCCGCCGATAACCCCGGACAGTGGATGGTCCACTGCCACA
>CAYSPU010000133.1:0-12369 GCA_964432995.1 uncultured Verrucomicrobiota bacterium | reverse complement strand
CCTCGTTCACGCAAATACCGCCGCAGCTTGTCGCGCTGGTTGTTCTGCATGGTCGGGACGTCGAAGAGCACCAAGCGCCAGAAACCGTCCCACTCCCGCGACCAGCGCGCCTGCGGGTCCCGTCCTCCGAGGGCGAGGAGTCGGCCGCGGTGTGTGATTCGGTAGAGGCGGTTGTCGGGGGCGGCGGGGTTGCGCTCGATCAGTTGGCGTTTCTCCAGAGTTCTGACCTCGCGTAGCAGTCCGTTGCGATAGGCCCAGCCTTCATAGGATTGGGTCAGATTGCGGAATGTGGGGAAGAGGGAGTCGTGGGCTATCCACAGCAGGATGTTCAGCAACTCCTCCGTTTTCGGTTGCACGGTGGGAGCTTGACGGAAAACCGGGAAAACCGCAATGCAACCTTTTGTCGTATATACGACAAAAGGTTGCACAAGACGGGAGGGGTAGTGGAGTGTCCGATGACAGCGGCTGCAGCCCGATCACGGCCGCGCGACGACCTCGAAGGGAATGGCGGGCAGGAGACCGGCGGCGGCGCGGCGCCTCGGGGCCTGCGGTTTCGTGGCGGCGGAAGAAGCGGGTGCGGGCGTGACGAAGGTGTTCACAATGAGATTGCCCCGCGCGCCCGGTTTGACCTTGAGCGCGTCGCAACGCAGCAGGAGTTCGACCCCTCTCTGGTTGGCGGAGGCACGCTCCAGGGTGAGACCCTCGGGTGGTTCGCTCAATTCGAATTGGTAGCGGTCGGCCATCCTGCCAGCCGGAAAGGGCAGCCGCGCGGCCGCAGTTCCTCCGGCGGGGATTCGGACCAGGGCCGGGGCCGCGATCCCGGCCAGAGCGCGGGGAGGCGCGCGACCGGCAACGGTGGCGAGCATATCCCGGGCGGGCACCAAGTGTCGGTAGGCGAAGGCCTGCATCTGGTCTTCGGCGGGCACGCCGGGTCGACGGGCCTCCCGTCCCTCGATGAGCGCCCGGCCTTCGAGGGCGATGGGGAAGGGCAACCGGCCGGGAATCCGCGTGAGGGTGAGCGTGAAGCGGAGTTGGTCCTGACCGGCAGGAATTCGAGAGCCGCCGATCAGGAGGGTCCCGGTCGGTTCCCTGACCAGCAGCTCGATTTCGCCGGTGAAGTTGTCCTTGCGCAGCGCATAGGCGGTGGCGAGCACGGTGCTGCCGGCGCGGAAGTTGAGATTGGCGGGGACGATCCGCAGTTCGAAGTCGGGCCGCGGCGGGCTGATCCGCAAGCGGTAGGCGAACTCGGGGCCGCCCTGGCGCTGGGTGTCGCGCAGGTGAAGGGAATAGGTGCCGTTGGCGGGCAGGGTCGCGGTCAGGCGCGAATCGGCATGGTGGGTGAAGAGGCCGGCGCCCTTGTCCTCGTGATCGTCGTTGAGGGCCAGGCGACGCCCGGCGACATCGGTCAGTTCCAGCAAGGAGTCCAGAGGGGATTCGAGTCGGCGGGCCAGGACCTCGGCCACGATCGTGCCGCCGGCCTGGCCGGGGAAGGAGAAGACATCCACGTCACCAGGCGGGTCGATGCGCCCGTTGACCACCAGGCCAGGAGTGACGGTCTGGGCGCGGCCGATTTCGTTGTTGGGTTCGACTTCGACGTGTTCGGGCAGAGTGTCCGCGGCGAAGGGGAGCCGGTTGGATCGTCTCGCCGCCTGGTCCACGGAGAGGGTGTGGATGCCGGGGGCGGAGGGGGTCACATCGAGCTTGTCGGCGGGGAGATTCCAGCCGTCGAGTTGCACCGTGGTACTGGTTCCGGCAGCGCCGCCCAAGGGGAAGGCGGCGGTGATGAACGGGAGTTCGCCCAAGGTGATGCGATAGACGAAATCCTCGCGTCCGCGGTAGATCGCGTCACGAATCTCGATGATGTAGGTGCCATCCTCGGGAATGGTGTGGTGCAGCACCGGGTCGGGATGAAACCGGTAGTCGTCAACGAAAGCCAACTCCTCGCCTTCGGCGTTGTGGAGAGCGATGGCGGCCTGGAACCACCCCGGGACGGCGTCGGGGAGATACGGGATCAACTGCTGCGCGGAGACCGTCACGACAAGTTCCTGATGTTGGCGCGCCCGAAATTGGAAGCGGTCGGTGTCTCCGGGGAGGATCTGGCCGTTGACGACGGCGGGCAGGGTGATCTGGAGGGGAGTCTCCGCTGGCGGCGCGGGGGCAGCCCGGATGGCCAGCGGTCGGGCGCCTTGCGCTGGGCCTGGGGCCGCGGCCTCGCTCTTTTCGCAATACTCCGGCAGATACCCGACGCAGAAGACCAGGGGATTCGACAGTCCCTGGGCGGTGCGAAGTCGGAGTTCGCGTTCCCCGGGCTCGGCATCGGGCGCGAGGGTGACTTCGAGCCGGACGGTTTCGGCGATTGCGGGGTTGGTGGGTCGGCGCTGGAAGGCGGCGAGCTTGTGGCGGATATCCGCAAGCTTCTTCTCGTCGGAGGTTGTCCAGGTGGCATTGGTCGTGGAGAGCGAGTTTCGCGCGGTCGCGCGTCGAGCGGCCCGGGTGGCGGCCGCTTTGCGTTCCTGCAGTTCTTTGGCCTGCTCGCGAAGGGCGTTGGCCTGGTTTGGGGTGAGTGGTTTGACGTGTTCGACGACGCGGGTCTGGATTCCGGCGCCGGAGGCATGGACGTTTGTGGCACCGTCCAGGAACTGCCCGCCGACCGTGACGGCGAAGGAACGGCCCTGCTGTCCGCCGGCGGGGTAGAGGTAGCCGATGTGCGGGGTGTTCTGCGCGTGAAGTAGCGGGAGGGAAAGACCGAGCGCCAGGATGAGGATTCCGCAGTGCAAGATCCTGGCGTCCATCGCTGCGGCTGCGCCCCGGGACGGGTCGCGGTGCGGCACAGGCTTTGCCGCTGCGTCCGCCGGTCTGGTGGGCACACGCTGGCTTTCTCGGATCGGGCAGTGTTGTTGCGGCGCCATGACTACAGAATCTCCGCCAGGCGTCCTCCGGACGGGACTCCTTCCTGGGCGTCGGGAACCACGTGCACGGTGAGCCCTTGAGGATGGGGCAAGCGGGTGGTGGGCGGGATTCCAAGCAATTCGTAGATGGCGGCGATGAGGTCACACGGGTAGACGGGGCGCTCCTTGACTTCTTGTCCTTTGTCATCGGAGGCGCCGACGACGCGTCCGCCGCGGAAGCCGCCGCCGGCGACGACGGCGGAGAAGACCTTGCCGTAATGTCCGCGTCCGCCGTTCCAGGGCGGTTCCCATTCGATTCGCGGGGTGCGTCCGAACTCACCGCTCCACCAGACGATGGTGGTGGAGAGCAGACCGCGGTCGGAGAGATCCTGGAGCAGCGTGGCCATGCCTTTGTCCAGTTCCGGGAGTTTGCGGCGCATGGTTTGGAAATGTTGTTTGTGGGTGTCCCAGCCTTTGTAGTTGATGGTGATGTACGGGACGCCGCGTTCGACGAGGCGGCGGGCGACGAGGCAGGATTGGCCGAAGGTGTTGCGGCCGTAACGTTCCCGCAAGTCGTCCTTTTCCTGGCTGAGATCGAACACTTTGCCGGCGTCGCCGAGGATCAGGTCGTAGGCCTGTTGTTCGGCTTGATCGAGGGCGGCGAGTTGGGGGTCGGCTGGGAGCGCGTTGCCGAGCGTGTTGAGTTGATGGAGGAGTCCACGCCGGCGTTGCTGGCGTTGTTCCGAGATGCCTTGGGCGATGACGCCCTCGACCATGAACGGCGTTTTCGCCGGGTCACCGCCGGTGGCGAACGGCTTGTAGCGCGCCCCGAGGAATCCGGCTTCCGAGAACCGCCCTTGGGGTTCGGTCAACACGACGTAGGGCGGGATCAAGCCCTGGTATCCGGCGTCGGCGCCTCGGAATCGCGCGACGACGGCGCCGACGCTGGGGAAGACGTCGCGCCCGCCGGGGGGGCGTCCGGTCTGGACCATGTAGGCGGCGGTTTCGTGGGCGTTTACGCCGTGGGTCATGCTGCGGAGGATGGCGTATTTGTCGGCCTGTTGGGCCAGGAGCGGCAGCAGTTCGCCGATCTGGATTCCATCGACGTTAGTGGCGATGGGAGTCTTGAAGGGGCCGCAGTAATCGTTTCCGGCCTCGGGTTTGGGATCGAAGGTATCGAGGTGGGCGGGTCCGCCCCACATCCAGATTTGGATGACGGCCTTGGCCTTGGCGGCGCCGGCAGTGGGAGGTGGAGACGGCCGGGTTGCGGGGGCGCCCCGGCCGAGAGGGTTGGCGAGGAGCAGTCCGGCAGCGCCCAGCAGACCACGGCGCACGGCTTCGCGGCGGGTGAGCGGGCGGCCGTCAGCAGGGGGCGGTGGAGTCATGTCGGGCGGAGCCACCGTGCCGGTCGCGGTTTTCGCGCTTGGATGCATCATTGCGTCCCCCTCCCCATGAACCGACGCGTCGGAGGTCGGCAAGCCGGCGCGTCGGCGCCGCTCCTCCTCTTCTCGTCGCGATGGCTTGGACGCGCGGGGCCGCACATTTCTACTTGCCTGTTCGGTGGGGCAGTGTGCGCATGGCTTCGGCGGGTTCTCACCCGCATCCTCTCCCCCGGGGCGGAGGGGACAGGTCGAGAGCGAGTCACCTGACTCGGGAGATATCCGTTTTGCTGCCGTAGCGGGGGGCAGACGGCGGCCGATGTTCCGCGCGCGTTCCCCCACGTCGAAGGAGGGCCGAGAAGTCGCCCTCTCTCGTCGTGCCTGCGAGCGTCCGCGTGAGGGCAGGAGGTCTGGTGACTGCATTTGGCGGCGCCCTCGGAGAGGTCGCCCTACCGGGCGCGGAAGGTCCACACGGAGATCAGATGCACTGCGGATCGTCATGCTTGGTTCTAGTGTCGGCAAAGGAATTCGGGGCTGTTGATGAGGGCCCAGGCGAGGTCGACCACCGTTTCGCGTCCTTTCACAGTGCCCGACGGCGAGTAGGTTTGGGCGAGTTCGAATTCGTGTTGGGTGGGGAAGCGGGAGAGGATGGCGAGGTAGAGGCCGTCGACGATTTCTCGCGCATCGTGGTTGGGCTGGGAGAGGAAGCGGACGATGCGGCTTTGTTCGATTTTGCGCTGGATGTGGCTGGAGTTGAGGAGGTGGAGGCGTTGGGCGGCGGTGGGGCGGTTGTTGCGTTCGGACTCGAGGCCGGTATCGCGGGCCGGGCGTCCGAACAACTCGAGGAACGGGCTGGTGATGCTGCCGTCCGGAAGCGCGATGGAACGCTGGTCCTCGGGGATGTACGTGAACGGTTCCGGGATGGGGCTGCTGTATTTCTCTGTGCTCGCGGTGACGAGGCAGAGGGCGTCGATCAACACCTCCGCCTCGAGGCGGCGAACGGGGTAGTGGGCGAAGCAGGCCGCGCCTTCGGGAGAAGGCGCGCGCGGGACGGACGCGAGCTGGTAGGTCTGCGAGTTCAGGATTTGACGGAAGAGATGCTTGAGGTCGTAGCGGGAAGCGGCCAATTCCTGTTCGAGCCAGGCGAGCAACTCCGGCTGGCTGGGGGTGTTGTCCGGACGAAGGTCGTCGGGCTCGTGAATGATGCCGCGGCCAAGGAGCCAGGACCAAACGCGGTTGGCGATGTTACGCGTGAACCAGGGGTTGTGCGGGGTGACGAGCCAGTCGGCGAAGACTGCGCGCGGGTCGCGGTCGGCGGGGATGCGGGGTCGGGTGCCATCCGGGAAAGCGGCGGTGGCCGCGATGTCCGCGGGTTTGGCCTTTTCGGGATTGAAGAAGACGATCTCTTCCTTCCATTCGGCGGTGGACTTGTAGTCGACCTGGGCGAAGAACGCCGCGAGGCCGGACCATTGCTCCCGGGACCAGGTTTCGGGGCGGACACCCATGAAGGTGAGGGCGACGGCTTGAGCGATTGCCTGGGGTTCCTTCGACTGCACCGCGCGGTAGAAGTTGACCTGGGGGACGCGGAAGTTGCTGCCGCTGGCGGTGAGCATCTCGCGCACGAACCGATCGTAAGGGACGTTGTCCTTGAGGGCCGCTCGGATCCAGCGATGGTAGGCCTGGGCGGCGTTGGGCCAGAGGTTAATGGGGAACTCGGCCTTCACCCGCAGCAGATCGCACCACTTCATTGCCCAGTAGTCGGCGAACTCATCGCGTTCGAGCAGGTGGTCGATCAGCACCCGGCGCTTGTTTGGGCGACGATCGAGCAGGAACTCCTTGGCCTGGTGAGCGGCCGGCAAGGTGCCGATGGCATCCAGGTAGACCCGTCGGACAAAGACCGCGTCCGAACAGAGCGGGGCGGGCGGGATTCCCAGCTTCTCCAGGCGCCTGAAGACGCGCCGGTCGATCTCGTTGGTGGGCGTTGCCACCTCGCCGCCCTGGAAGGGGCTGAGCGGCGCGCGGTCGGCGGCGGCGGCCCTCAGAAGGGGCCACGCGAGAGCCGCGATGAAAGCGAATGCGCGCACGCGGCGCCAGGTTTTGCCGGGCTGTCGGCGGCGAGGCTCTCGGTCGGCCGTCCCTTCCCATGGAGCGGGAATGCAGAATGGCGGTTCGACGTTGGACGCTGGACGTTGAGCGTTGAGCGTTTCCCGGTTCCTGGCAGCATCTCGCGGCGCCCTCGGAGAGGTCGCCCCACCTTTCAGGCGAAGTGGTATCCCAGAATGGAAACTGGGATTCCTGGACCCCACGCGCGTCCAGGTGGCGGACGTCATTGCTTTCCGTGCAGGCATTGCACTCGCCAGATCGGTGCGGCGGCACCGCATTCCCCGACCCTGTGTTCCCGACGTTGCGAGCCGGCCCGCCGTTACCGGCCGGATCACTCCGCCCGTAAGGTTACCACATCCCAGGCCGGGACGGAAACATCACCTTGGGCTTGTTGTCCGGCGCGCTCGCCGGTCGCGCTCAGGAAGATCCCCGTCGGTTGCGGATCCGACCACTCGATGCGGGTGGACGCGTCGACGCCCGCCCCGCCCCAGAGCCGGAGGATCCAACCCTTCCCGTCATCGGCGGGCTTCAACCCGGTGACCAGGACCTGATCCGAAGAGAGTCGCAGACGCGAGCGGCCGTCGGGCTTCGGTCCGCGTCCGCGGATGACGGCGAGCGGCTGGGTCTGGGCGATCGCGAGGCGGGATGCCGCCAACGGGTCGTAGCGGGCGTGCGGCCAGAGCACAAAGCGGAAGCTGACGGGGCCTTCCTGATAGGCGCGGTAGTTGGTGCCCCAGTGGTTGTTCATCGCCCAGGAGTAGAATCGCTGCGTGGGCCCGACTTCCTTTTGCCAGACGTCGGGGTTGGACTGTGAGTTCAGGAGGTTGGCGGTGAGCCCGCCCACCTGCACCAAGGGAGCGTCCAACGTCACCCACGTCACTCCATACTCGTCGTTCGACACGTCGACCCATCGGCCCACGGTGAACCAGTTCTTGCAGGCGCTCGGGATCTGGTCGGCATCCGGCCGCAGGACACCAAAGGGCACTTCGAGGCGCACCTGTCCACCGGGGACGTCGAACGGGAACGCGAAGTTCAAGCTCTCCTTTCCCTCCTTTGCGTGGTAACTGCCGGCCCGCAGGCGGGCTTTGTCCACCACGTTGAGCAACTCTACGTGGTCCTGTCCGGCCATCAGGCGGATCTCGCGGATCAACCGGT
Source organism: uncultured Verrucomicrobiota bacterium (assembly GCA_964432995.1). Lineage (GTDB taxonomy): Bacteria > Verrucomicrobiota > Verrucomicrobiia > Limisphaerales > JAHDYP01 > CAYSPU01. Next base: position 4,844 of record CAYSPU010000133.1, on the reverse strand, counting down.
GGGAGCCGGGGGCGTCGGATTCGACCAGCAGCGAGGCGACCAGCGGCCCTTTTTCCTTCACGCGGATGCGGACCGGCCCGTTGCGCTGCGCCGCTTCCGCATCGTCGCCGATGAAATAGAGGTAGTCGTTCAATCCCTGACCGGAGGACGTGCCGACCAGGTTGTGGTCCCGACCGGCCAGGCGGAGTTCGGCCAGGGCGCCGGTTTGTTCGTTCAACACGATGTGGACGCGGTCATTCTCGAGCACGGCGCCGCGCGCGCGTGTTTGGCCTTCGGCGTGCGCGGCACCTTGGGAAAGCGTGAAGCGACGTCCGGCGAACGGCGGGAGGTCGCGCACCTGGACGACCAGATCGCCGTTCACCAGGCGTTGCGAGGCGAGCGGACGCCCCTGATCGTCAGTCACGCGATCGCGCCCCTCGCAGAAATCGCGGGGCACGACCACGCACTCGGTTCGGGACCACGAGGAGGGATTGTAGATATCGATAGCGCCCGGCACCTCGGGGCCCTTGACCAGCGCCAATGCCCGGCTGAGAAGCTCGCGCGATTGCCCGTCCGCCTGCGCGGCGTATCCGCGTTTGATCGACCATTGCTCCAAGGTTTCCTGGCGGGCGGGCTCGCTGACGCTGCACCAGGCGCCCCAGGTGTGTTCCGAATAGAGCAACACACTGCGCCACGCCTCTTCGAAGGCGGCCTTCGGGTAGCTCCGCGGATCGAGCATCGCCCAGAGCGCCTCGGCTTGCGTGACGCGGTCCGAACTCAGCCGGTTCAGGGCGGTCTCGAGCGACGAGGAGCCGGCGCCGTCTTCCCAGTAAGGAGTCCAATCTCCGCGGACTTCCCGAATCTGCGGGCCGTGGCGCTGTTCGAGGGCGGCGAAGGCTTCCGTCGTGGACGAGATGACGAAGCGGGGCCAGGCGTAGCGCGCGTTCCAGTCGCGGACGAAGTCGCAGATCGAGGCCTCCGGCACGGCGTTGTCGCCGTGCCCGGCCCAGCGGAGGTAGGCGACGTCAAAGGGATAACCGGTCTGCTCGAGTTGCCGTTGGTAATCGTCCACGACCTGCGGGGTGAGCCGGTGCACGATGTGCGACAGGGCGTAGCCGCGCCACGGAAGCCAGACCAACACCTTCTGTTTTCCGGAGGGCGACACCCAGTAGAACGGTTGGTTTTCCCATTTCTGGAGGATGTCGCCGATCCGGTCGAAGTAGTTGGGGGCGACGCTGAAGTAGCGGATGCCGGCCTGGGCCATCGCCGTCACCGTCGCCCAGGTATACCCCGGCACATCGCTGATCATCGCCGAACGAATCGGCACGCCCGTCTCCTCGGCCAGTTCGGTGGCAAACCGAAACAACCGGATCAACTCCTCCGGCCGGCACAACCCGGTCAATTCATTCAGGTACATTCCGTTCAGGGCCACCTCGCCGCGCCGCACCGCTTCCCGGAACGCCGCGCGCGCCTCCGGACCCAGCCGCCGCAAATAGAGATCCGCCGCCCAGAGGACTTCGACGTTCCAGACGAACCGCGCGCCTTCCGGATAACCCGCCGTCTGCCGTGCCAGTTCCATGCCCCGGAGGAGGTTGTTCACCTGCTTCTCCTCGATGGCCGTCTGGATCTCGGTGTATCCGATGTCCGTGTGCGAATGCGGCAGGAGGTAGATGGTGAGCTGCCGCGGCGGCTTCACGGGGAGGGTGCGCGACGCCACCGTCCGGCCTTCGACCTCGACCGCGACCGCCAAGGCGCTCTCGGCGGTCGGCGCCGGCATCGTGAGCTCGACCAGCCGACTCCCGAGTTCGAGCCGCACCGGTGCCGGAGCGAGCCCTTCCACGTGAACCACCCCGTCCGCCGGTGTCGCGTACGGATAGTCCACCGTCACGCGCAGACGCTGCGTCAACCCCTCGGGCCGACGCTCGACCGCCGGCTGCGCCCACACCTCGATTCCGATTCCGCGCGGGCTTGGTTCCGGTTCGGCGGCGGAGAAGAAGGCGATCTCGGCTCCGCCGACGGTGCCGTGCCGGTCCGGTCCCAGGCCGGTGATCCGCCACCGCACGCGGCGGGCGGTCACCGGTTCCGGCAGGGCCACAAAGGTCACGCCCCCACGCCGGTTCGCGTGGGCGATGGGAACCGTTCGGATGGGTTGGCCCGACGCATTGAGGAACACCAGCTCCGAGGCGGCCACTGTTGCCGGATCGTTCCGGTCCACGTGCCGGACCCCGGCGATCCGCTGCGGGGCCGGCCACTCGAATTCGACGAACGTGTTCGTGCCGGCGCCATCGGACGAGAACTCCGTGCGCGGTTGGCCGTCGAGCAGATGTGAGGCGGGGTAATTGCCGCCCGGGTATTCCGTGGCGCTGGCAACGATCGCGGGCGCCGGGAGAGGGACCAGGCGGACGAACGACGCGGCAGCCGCACCTTGGGTGCACAGGAAAAGGCCAGAGCAGGCGAGCAGGAGCCGTGAGAAAGACCACGCTGTGCTCCGGCTCGATCCGGTTGAGTGGCAAGGGCGCATAGGGTTTTGACTCGTCCGGCCATGGAGAGTAGCGCACCTCGTCGGAGGTAGCGACAGGAAAGGTCGAGAACCAATCCATAGGAGTGGAAGGGATCGTCACGCCGACGTTCGCGAATGGATCTCCGAGAGCGCCGCAGCAGCGGACGCACTCCAAGACGGCCAGCGTCCTCGTGGGGCGCGTTCGCCGCCGCGCCAGCGTCGTGGAGTGCGGGCGCCGCCGCGCCGCCTTGGCCGGGACCATCCGATGAATCCCCTGATCGCGGTGTGCGGGCTGCAGTGGTGGAACCAGGCTACGGCAACCGGGTTTTGGCTTCGGCGACGACCTTCCGTTCCTCCGCGTCGAGTTGATCGAACAGACGTTTTTGGCGGAGGTCGAACGACCGTCGCGGCTGTTGGTCCTGGGTGGGGCGTTGTGAGCCGTTGTGGAGGCACCACCCGGCCGCGCCGCCTGCGACCGCCCCCTGCAGATCGGTGAGGAAATCCGCCGCGGTCGGCTCCCACGAGCCGTAGCCGCGGCGGAAGGGTTCCTGATGGTGCACCGGCACTGTCCGCCCCATTTGCCGCAGCAGGTTTCGACACCGTTGGGTCTGCGTCTCGGTTTGGGCGGGGGATTCCGCGGCGCGCGGCCGGTGCGGCGCGAGGAAGTCGACGCCGGCCGTCATCAGCGCCTCGCGGATGTCCTTCTCGGAAAGGTCGTGGCCGCCAAACGAGGCGGTGACCAGTCGTGTCGGGTCCAACTGCCGGACGCGTTCGCGCAGTTTCGTCAACTCCTCGGCCGGCACGAAGCGCGCGTCGCGGACGTCGCGTTCGTTCGCCAGGTCCAGATACCAATTCCGATGCGGTTTGAGGGCGGTCACGAGCGTCTCGACGGCGCGTTGGTGTCCGTCGAGGCCCTCCACGCAACCCCGGGCCGGGGCAGTCGGCGTTCCCCGGCCGCGGGTGAGGGTTACATCGACGACCATGCCACGGCGGTCGCACTCCGCGACGAGCCAGCGGAGTTTGCCGAGGAACGGCTCGCGGGCCTGACCGTCTGTGCCCACGGCGGAGACGTCGTGATCAAACGCATTCCAGGTGGCCCAGACGCGGAGCCAGTTGAATCCGGCGCGGCTCGCGTCCTCGAGGTCCTTGCGGATGGACTCCTCCGAGGCGCCCAAGGCGCCGTAATAGCTGAAGCCGAGGAGGAAGGTGGGCGTGCCGTTGAGGGTGAACCGATCCTCGCGGATCTCGAGGATCGTGCGGGTGGCGATCGGATTTCGTGCGGCAGGACGATCGGAGGCCGCTCGAGGTCCTGGGATTAGCGAGATCGCGGAGAGCGTCAGAGCTACCGAGAGGGGATGAAGCCTGAAGTACACGCTCCGAGGTTCGCCCCACTCGAAGGTATCCCGCAAGCATGGAATCGAAGCGCCCCTCGATTCTGACTTCCACGGGAACGAGGCGCGGAAGTTTACAGGTTGGATTCGTGTTCATCCGTAGCCGTCGGCGGTTGAACAGGAGACAGCGGAGGAAACGGAGGGATGATTCCTTGCGGGTTTTCAACAGAAGCGCGCAGAGGACTGCAGAGGCGAGGCTCGTGGCGTGCAGTCCTTTGCGGTTCTTGGTGGTCTCCAGTTCGAACCCCCACTCACCGCGGCTTGGAGCGCAAGAGAAGGACTCGGGCGTCGAGCGGGTCCAGGGCGGGTTTCAGAGTCACCGTTTTCCCGTGGAAACCTGCCATCGGCTCGGTTCGGGTGGGACTGACCGACCACACCTGTCCGTGTTTCGGGAGGCCGCACCGCGCGGTGTCCAGCATGAGCGTGGGAGTGAGGGGTTGGTCGGCGATGCTGGCCACGGCGACGGCGACCTCGCCGTCGGCGGCGCGCCAGGCGGAGGCGAGCACGAGCGGGACGGTCTTGCGGAATTCCTTGGGCGCGCCTTGCTGGCCGGCGTAGATCGACAGCCGCGACATCGGGATCTCCTCGAACGGCGCTTCGACGGCGGGCGGCGGGAGCATGACGCCGTCCTGGAGGTGCTGCAGGGCGAGGCTCCGCAGCTTGGCGAGGCGGATTACGAAGGCGATTTCGGCGGCGCGCTCGCGGAGATGGGAGGGCCGGAAGTTGGCGATGGTGGGTTGTTGGCCCCAGACAAACGAGCGCGCTTGTTCGAGGCAGAATTGGCGTGAGAACTTCCGGTCGAGCAGGGCGAGCGGTTCCTTCGGCGCGAACTCCGCGGGCCAGAGGTCGTCGTAGGGTGGCATGGTGAGCGACGAGTAGTTCCCGTAGAAGACGCCGTATCCGTGATAGACGGCGTGGAAGAATGGGATGGGTTGCCAGCCATCGGGCGCGGCGTAGCGTTCGCGGCTGACGTC
>CAYSPU010000132.1:0-16107 GCA_964432995.1 uncultured Verrucomicrobiota bacterium | reverse complement strand
CCCCCTTTTCCGAACGCTTGTTTTTCACGGGCTGGCGGATACTCTGCTTCACGTTCGGCCATATGAAAACGCTCGCAATATTGCTGGTTCTTGCAGCGGTAGGCACGAGTCTGACGGCAGCCTCCGCGCAAGAGAGCAGGGCTGTTCTTCGCCAGGTCGAGGAACGACTTCGACCGGTTCTCGCTGATTTGAGCCCTGCGCCGGCTGTCGAGTATCCGCAATACTCACAGTCGCTGCTGGTTTACTATCGTCCCCAGAAGTTTCTGGTACATGGCCGCTCCAAGACTGGCGAGTGGTCCACGAACATCCTGGAGGAGGTGGGGCCGAGTTTCACGGGGTTCGTCCTCCGGATCCACCTCGAAAGACTTGGCGAGGTAAATCAGGCCGTGACACCTCAGACGATCCAAGAGCCCTACTGGCGGACGTTCCTCGATGTCACCCCCATCGCTGGGACGACAAATCAGATTTACTGGGCATTGTCCTCCGCAGGTCGCACGGACGAGCAGGTGTTGGAGAAGGTGAGGCAGGCCCTGGGAAATCTGGCCGGACGAGGGCCGAAACCCGGGGCCGAACCTGGCGGTACAGCCAACCGGGGCCAGCCGATAGGCTCAGGGACAAACCGAACGTCACCGGCGGTTGGCCCCGGTGGCTGACCTGTTCGTTGGCCGTAAAGGAAGCGCCATGCGTTATCAGCTCGTCCTGCAATTCCGCGGCGACTCACTGGCGGACTACGACCAGATGGTTGCCTTGGAGGGCTGCTTGATTGAGGACCTGGGGCATTCAGCCAAGGTCGATGGTCACGATTGCGGTTCTGGCGAGACGAACATTTTCATTTTCACCTCGGACCCAGCGGCTACCTTCTGGAGAGTCCGGCAGACATTGCAGCGAGAGGGACAGCTGGAGTCGGTCACGGCGGCCCATCGTCCGGTCGATGGCGAGCGGTACACTGTGATTTGGCCGGAGGGATCGAGGCAAGAGTTCCGGATTAAATGAGCATGAAAGGCCAACCAGCGGATGCACTGAACCCCGCGATAGCGCCGCGGTTTCAGGTCGTGAGCCCTTGGCGCGGGGTCAGTGATCCTTTTCGTTAGCCCACTTCGTGCGCGCTGTGAAATTCATCATCATTCCCCTCGTCATCGTCGCGGTGGTTTTCATTTGGTGGCGTTTCTTCTACATCGCACGGCCAGCCGTCCCGCCGCTTTCGATTGCGCCCGATGATCCTTTGATGCGCGAGGCCACGTCGAAGGCCAAGGAGAGCATCGCCCGTTTTCGAGAGTTGGCCGCCCAGCCGAATCGCGGCATCCGCGTCAAGATTCCGTTCGTTTCGAGTTCGGGCACGACGGAGTTTTTGTGGGCAGAGGTTTTGTCGTTCCGTGATTCGCAGATGGAGGTTCGTTATCTTACGCCGCCTGTCACTCACACCGGTCGTCTTGAGCGTTTGCACACTCATCCTGTCTCTGATTTAGTGGACTGGCAGATCGAGTCGGAGTCTGGCAAGTATGCAGGCGGGTTTACCATGCGCGTCATGTTCGTTCGTGGTCGCGAGCAGTGGGGCAGCTTGCCGCCGGAGCTGGAGGCGGAGGAGAAGAAGTATGAGTAGAAACACGTGGGCTAACCATGCGCTCCAGCGAACCCGGCCATCGCGTCGCGGTTGCCATCGTGGCGTCCCGTGGGCCGGGTCGCTGAGCTTGGGTCGTTATGCAGGTCGCACTGCTCGGAGCTAATATTGGCGTCAGTCGGCAGCTATCGACATGGAATCTGTATTGCACAAACTGAAGCTCTCCATCCTTGTGTTCATCTTGTCCTCGGTCGTGCCGATCGCCGAAGCCCAAGGCACGTTTTGTTATGTGAGCAACCTGGACAACCGGTGGACGCAAGGCGGCATAGGCGATATTCACAACTTATTTCGGGGAGGGATTCCGTATGGAAATGATACAGCCCGTTTTGTAACTGGTGCCGGTAGCTCCTCCGTTAACGCGATCACGCTGGAGTTCTACTTTGAGTCTGGATACCCAGCAGGCTCCGCTGCGCCGCAGTGGCTAAGCATTCAACTCTTCCAGGGCGATTCGCTCCTAGGCAGCTTTGGGAATCCGGCGCTCGACCCCCGACAGACCCAATGGCCCCAATCCCTAAACCCTATTGCCTATACTCAATTCATCGACTTTTCACCGCTTCAGCCGATCACTTTGAATCCCTTTACGGAATACTCCATCATCGCAGGTATGCCTGCCGAAAGTCCGGTTGCTGCGGCGTTGTTGTTTACCAAGTCGCCGGCTTACACCACAGCGTCCGATTGGACGATGGGTGCCACAACGACCGGAAATCCCTTTGCCAGTGGAGAGTTTCTCGTGCTGGAAGTCCAGGCATCTGCAGTTCCAGAGCCTAGTTTCCCAGCCTTATGCGCTGCTGGCGCTGCACTTCTATTCTGGGGGCGTCGCTCACCATCGGGGCATAACCAACCGCATGCACTGGACGGCGGAACGCCGCGTCAGGGCGAAAACCAGCGTCGCTTGCCCGCCGCCAGTGATGCAGAGCGTTGGCCCCTTGTGCCATGAGTAGCGCGTCGACGCAGCTAAGCATTCGCCGCTGGCGGTTGGCGTTGTTGCCATTCAAGGCGACCATCCCGGTCGCACTCGCTATTCTGGTCCTCTCGGGCGGCGGCGAACGTGCGAGCCACGTCTTTGCAGGGGGTTCTGTATTTGTGTTTGGGATCCAGCGTGGCCCTTCTGGTGGGCGGAATTGCAGCGGCCGCTCATACACACGATCGGCGATTGGTGTGGTCGGCGATGGGCTTCGCTCTTGGAGGGCTGCTGCTGGCGTCCCTGCTTTGGGGAGCTGCATCCCCGGCTCCGACAAAGGGCCCATGAGAAGGTCCAAGCAGTCGGGCCTGCCAACGGCGGGAGAGCGTCACCGTTTCAATCGGCAGCCATCGTCCCGGCGTGGTTGGCTTGATGATCGGGCTCGTGGTATCGTAGCGGCGTGCGGCTTCGATTGACCCGGGTGTGACGGAGGATTAGGTTCTGCCCATGAACGCGGTGGAGTTTACGACCGAACTCACGGATTCGGACTGCCTCAGGATTCCGGCCGACGTCGCGGCACAGCTACCGAAGGCCGGCCGAGCACGGATCATCGTCTTGACGGACGATGAGGCTGGGGACGCGGACTGGCGGTTGGGCGCCTATGCGCAGTTCCTTCGCGAAGATCCCCCTGAGGACGCCGTCTACGATTCCTTGCGTTGATATGTTCGGGGAGGTGTTTCTTTGTGAGTTTCCGTTCACGTCCGGCGCGTCGAGCAAGGTACGGCCGGCCTTGGTGCTGTTCGATCTCGGTCAGGATGCGCTGATTTGCCGCGTGACCTCTGGTGTCAGGACTGGCCCGCTCGACGTCCGGTTGGTCGATTGGCAAGCGTCCGGACTGCTGAAGCCGTCGGTGGCCCGCCTCGATCGACTGGTCACCGCAGAGCGCAGCATTTTTCGACAACGGCTGGGCGTCCTGAGCGGTCGGGACACCGACGCTGTGCGGGAAAGGTGGAATCAACATATGCGGCTTTGAGGGCTGGGCCAACCAGTCGAGTCAGGCCACCGCCGCCAGCCGTCTCGACATCGAACAGCCCCGGTACGATGAGCCCCACGGTTACAGAGCGAGAGCCCGCTGTCGGCGGCGGCGCCTGCTCTCAGCGTTGGACTCCATGAGTTCTTGCCGGCATTTGGCAGCGCTACTTGTTGGCATCTCGATCCTGTTCGCAGGATGCATGAGCACGAATCACGAAGCCTCAGGTCCATCCGAGCCCCAAACAGGGGGAGGCGCCGACCCGCCTCGCTCGACGGACCCTCTTCCCGGCACACACGAGTTGCGGCAGCTTTTCCAGGATGTGGAGACCGACTTGCGGGATCCTGATGCGCGCCGGGCCAGTCCTCCGGTCCGTCAGAAAGGCGAGGCCACGGTCCTTGGCGTGTATCCTGTCCGGGCGCGGGAGAGATGCCACTTGATCGAGGTGCGGATCTCGGGGCTCGAATCTCCTTTTGATTTTGGCGCAATCACTCAGCCCATGGATGGAGTCGGACGTTCATTTTGGCAGGTTCCTTGGATGGAGGTCTTGCTGAGTGCGGACGGCACCAGGATTCTGGCTCGGAGTCCCGAGCTGAGTCAGCATCGGGACCTGTTACGCGGCGATGTTCGCGTTGCGTTCTTCTTGCATGACCTCGATTTGACCCGTGCCTTGGAGACGCCGTTCGGGAACCTGGATATTCCTGAGCCTTCAAGGAGGCCGAGCAGGCTTCGGGCATTACGATACGAGGAGCCGGATTGAGCGCAGAAGAGTCCAACCATCCAACCCCTGACCTCCTCACCAACGCTCCACACTCACGCTCCCGCCACACTCCGCAGCGCTACACCAGGCAACGCCGGCTGTGCGCCACGGTTGGCAAATAAACACCGTTCGCCCGGGGCGCCCGGTCCGGGTCGTTGGGCGGAGAGAGGCCCTTGAATGTTCTGACCACCCTTATGAAATCGACCATCTGCCTCCTGCTTCTCGTTGCTGGATGCATCGCGCTGTCTGGCGGGTGCACCACCACACCGTCAGGGACACAGACTATGCCTTCACGTATCCGGGCGCATCAGGTGATCAGCGTTGCGGACGATTTCGTGGTGGATGTGTATCACAATGGCGTGCGGGTGCCTGACACGAAGCGCAAGCCGCTGCTGGATCGGTTCGGGGCTACGGCGGAGAGTACGGCCATCGAGGTTCAGAAAGGCGACTGGCTGGTGTTCCACGTCGTGAATAATCGGCTGCGGTGGGATGGCGCGTACTATTTCGGCGTCGCGGGTGTCATCGCGCCAGGGGAGTTCGGCTTTGTCAGCGAGCTGTCCTCGGGCATCTGGAGCGTCTGCGACAACCCGGCGTCCGCAGGGCAGTTCATCGCCCAGAAGGACTTCATGAGCGACAACCGCGCGGTTCTCGTAGAGAGGCCGTGGCACGAAGGGACAGGATTGATGAAGAGGTATGCCGGAGAGGCGTGGGATGGGGTCCCGATCTGGGGCCGTGAGCGGAGTACCTGGATTAAGGTTCGGGTGCCTTGAATTGAAAGTGGAAGTTCAACCAGTCGTGCCAGCCAAGGGCAGGAAGCCGTCTGGTTGAGATGCGAGCGCCGGTGGCCCGTTGTGGCTGCACTGGGCGTTGGGCCAAAAGCAACCCTTCCCGCGGCGGGTGGCGCTGTGTATATTCCGGCCATGAGTATCGACCAGATTGCTACTGAGGCGCTTCGGCTGCCACCGAAAGAGCGGGCGGTACTTGCCGAGTCCCTGTGGGAGAGCCTCGCCGATCCGTTTGAGGTTCCCGCCGCCGGTGACGAAATTGAGGCAGTTGCGTTGGCTGTAGAGCGGGATCGTCAGTTGGAAGCCGCGGAGGTGCAACCGCTCTCCCACGAGGAGCTGATGTCTCGGTTGCGCGGATGAGGGTCTACTACCATCCGGCGGTTGAGGCAGAGTTGCGAGAGATACAGCGTTATTACGAGGAGCGCTGCCCGGGATTGGGGGTTCAGTTCCTTGATGAGTTCGAGCGGCAGGTCCTGGCGCTGGCCGCGACTCCGGAGCGCTGGATGGTTGTTACCGCAGACATCCGACGCTGTCTCATGAGACGGTTCCCGTATGTCATTTACTTCCGAAGGGCTGCTGCCGACAGCATTCGGATCACGGTGGTGAAGCACCAGAGGCGACACCCACAGTATGGTCGTGATCGCAGGTAGGGTGCCGTCAGGGTCAGGCGTTAAGAATGCAAGCGGACATTCCGTCCGGCTGGGACGGGGCCTTGATGAGGTGGCGCCAAATCGGATTCCCGGGTTCGGCATTGCGCCTCATGCGTGTGCCCCTCGGGGCTTGCCCGCAGGGGCGAAAACGGCGCGTCGACCGGGGACGAACGAACTCCCAGCGCCACTCAGGCGAGGATGCAGGACCGTCCTCCGCTGTTGCTGCTGGCCCAAGAGCTGCCTATACTGAGGCGTCGATGTTGGTTTTGCCTGAGGCGACCGGCGTCCGCCCCCGTGGCGCTGGCCGCCGACGGACACTGTTTTCAACTCTATGACAACCTCCTCTGAATCCGTCCGGCGCCCGAAGTGGGGGCGACGACTTCTCATTGCTGGTGGCGGGCTGCTCGTGTTGCTGGTGGTCGCCTATTTCGTCGTCACAAGTTCTGCCTTCTTCAAGGGCGTGATCCTCCCGCGGGTGGGCCGCAGCATGAATGCTCAGGTGACGGTGGCGGACGCGTCCATCAGCCCGTTCTCCCAGGTGCACCTTCGGCAACTGAAGGTTCAGACCACGGGGTCGGAGCCGCTGCTGCAAGCCGAGGAGGTGCGTTTGCGCTACAGTCTGTTCGCCATTCTCCGCGGGACGATGCGCGTGAACGAGATCACGCTCATTTCGCCGATCGTGCAGGTCGTCAACAATGCCGACGGCACCAGCAACCTGGACCCGCTGCTGCAGGAGGAAACCCCTGCGGCGGCACCCGCGCCAACCGCGGCGCCGTCCGAACCAACTCAACTGGATGTCCGGAACGTCTCGGTGAAGAACGGCGTGGTCCGGCAAATCCAGCATCTCCCGAACGGTGCGCGCGAACTCGTCGAACTCAGCGGTATCGACGTCGCGCTGGATCGGCTCCAGAACGGTCAGTCCGGCAAGCTGACGCTGGCGGCGGCGCTCCAGGTCTCGCGTCCCACGAACGACGTGCTGGAAGCCCGCACCTCCGGCACCGTCGAGTACAGCTTGGGCGCCGACTTGATGCCCCAAACCCTCAAAGCGCGAATCGAGGAAGATGTCCGCCGCGCGGAAGGTTCATTGCGCGAACTGGCCGGGCTGCGCGCCCTCCTGACCGGTGACGTAACCCCCACCGAGGTCAAGGAGTTTGCCGGGCGCTTCCTGCGCGGAGACAAGGTGCTCGGCGAAGCAAAGGTCGCCGGCCCGCTGGACTTGTCGAAAAAGGAAGGCCGCTTGAAACTGGACCTCACCTCCATCGACCGCCAAGTGCTCAACTTGGTCGGCGCCCCCTTCGGAGTTGATTTCAACACGACCGTCATCAACGGCACGGCCGAGGTGTCACTGAGCCAGGCCGGATCGGTCGTCGCGGCCAACACCCGCTTCAACGCCTCGCGCTTCAGCGTGACGCAAGAGGGGCTGACCACGCCGCCCCTCGACCTGCAGTTGACCTGTAACGCCACTGTCAATACCACCGCCGAGTCTGCCCAAGTGCAGGTCCTCACCCTCGACGGCAGCCAGAACCAGAAGCCATTCCTGCGCGGAAGCCTCTCGAAACCGATGGCGCTGGCGTGGGGCAGAACCGCCGCCGCCGCGGCCGATTCGGCGTTTGATGTTGCCGTGACCGACTTCGATCTGGCGCCGTGGAAAGCCTTCCTGGGGGACACGGTTACGGCGGGCCGGCTTTCGCTGCAGATGAAGCTCCTCGCCGAACAGAGCGGCCAGCAACTGAAACTGGGCGTCACGGGTCAGATTGCCGACCTCGCCGCTCAACTGGGCTCGGCTCCTCTTACCCAGGGGCTGCTCAAACTCCAGCTCAACGGGCAGCTCAGCCAGTTTGAGAAGGTCGACCTCAGCGACTACCGCCTTGAGCTCACACGGCAGGCGCAGCCCGCCCTCTCGCTCGCGGGTTCGGCCCGTTACGATGGCGCCGCTTTCCACCTGCAAACCCAAGCGGAGGCGATCATGGCCCGCTTGATGGGCAGCGGCCCGACCACACCGCTGCGTGCGGATGTCCTCATGGACGGTGCCATGACGAACCAGACGTTCGATCTGCGCCAGGCTCAGTTGACGCTCACGCCGACCCAGCGTGCCGCCACGAACCGCGTAACCCTCACGGGCTCCTTCGACCTCGCCGATCCCGCAGTCACGAAGGGCCGCTTGACGGCCAAGGCGGACACTCTGGATCTGACTCAGCTCTACGAGGCGTTCGCCAGCGACACCGGAACGGTGACACCGGCCGCCGGCAGCCCGACGACGCCCGCCCCCGCCAGCAACGCCGAGCCGGAGCCGGTCACCTTCCCTCTCCAGTTCACAGCCGATGCCACCCTCCGACAGGTGTTCCTGCGCGAGGTCAACCTCCAGAACTGCGGAGTCACCGCCAAAATCGACGGCGGCAAGATCGTCCTCAACCCCTGCCGTCTCACCATGAACGGCGCACCCGTCCAAGCCAGCGTGGACCTCGACCTCGGCGTCAAGGGCTACACCTATGCGCTCTCCTTCCTGCTCGACAAGGTGCCGCTCGATCCGCTCGCCAACAGCTTTCTCCTCGATCAAACCAACCAGTATCGGGGCCTCATCATGGCCCAGGCCAAGATCAACGGGGCCGGAGTCACCGGCGCCAGCCTGCAGAAGAGCCTCAGTGGCCAGGCGGCCTTCACCTTCACCAACGCCAATATCCAACTCATGGGCCCCAAGGTCCGAAAACTGGTCGTCCCCATCGCCACGCTCCTCCGCGTCCAGGCCATCACCAATTCGCCAATCAACTGGCTGGATGCCCAGACCGACTTGGGCGGCGGCAACATCAACCTCCGCCGCTTCAAGGTCGAGAGCGAGGCGTTCGAAGCCAGCACCCAGGGCGCCATCCCCATCGCCGCGGTTCTGACGAACTCACCGCTCGACCTGCCGGTGGAGTTCGCCCTGCGGCGGTCCCTGGCGGAGAAGGCCAGTCTGCTGCCCGCCAACACCCCCACCAACGCCCGCTATGCCATGCTGCCCAAGTTCGTCACCGTGAAGGGAACCCTGGGCGAACCCAAGAGCGACCTCAACGAGCGCGCCCTGGGCGGCCTGCTCCTCAAGTCCGGCATCGGCATCGCCGAGAAACTCGGCGTCGACACCGGAGGCAAGACCGGCGACTTGCTCAAAGGCGCCACCGACCTTCTCACCGGCCAGAAATCGACTTCGACCAACCAGACCCCGACCAACGCCACGCCTGGCCTGAACCCATTGGATCTGCTGCGCCGCAAGAAATAGGCGCCCCCGCCTCCGCGAGTCTCCTGAGGGTGCGCCAGGGATTGCGCCGGCGGGTGGCCAGCCCAACAACCCCGGGCCGGGACTGCGCCGCGCACCGTCAACCACCCATCCCTTTTCCGTCTTTGGGCTTTTTGGCGGCCATCCCCTCCGGGCCGCGGGGAATACACTCCTCATCCGGGGGTCATCCCCAGAGCGTTACGGATTCCAATCCGCCTCCACCCACGGATACCGATCCGCCGCGACCCGCGCCCAGTGCAGCTCTCCCGAGCGGCGCCAGGAATCCAGAACCAAGCCCTCCTGAAACGGCTGGCCCCTCGCCGTGACCACCACGCTGTTGTGCTCGCGCCACCTCCCGGCGCGCGCGATGCCCCAGTGCAGGTCCAAAGTGGCGAGTTCCAGCTCGCGCAGCCGGGCGGCCAGATCCTCGGCCCAGTGATAGCAGAGCCCCCGCCGCTTCAACCGCAGGTTGACCAGCAGGTTGTGAAACACTGGAGGACGGACGGCGCCATACTCCTCCGCGAGCTGCTGCGACGCCTCCCAGGCGCAGGCGGCCACCCGCTGCGCTTCCGCCGCGCTCACCGTCGGGGCAAGGGCCGCCAGGTTCCCCTCCAGCGACCGGACCGCCTCCGGCCGCACGCTGACCGAGTGTGCGCAGCCTGCCAGCCCACAGGCCAGCACCAGCGCCCCAGCAACCCCGAGCCAGCGGCGTCCCCAAGGCATGTCGCACATGGCCCGCCATTACGTCGCACGCCCCGCCTCCCCGTCAATTGGTTTGTCGGTCGATCGCCCGGAGGCGACTCCGTACACGTCCGCGCCGGATTACGTGGAGGTACGAATTGGCGCCTTTCGCCGGTAGATTACGTTCCAGGAGGTGCAGGTTCTCCAGGCGACAGTCCTTTCGGTCTGCTGGCGTGACGCCGTGTGGACCGCCGAAGTGCGGCTGGCTCAGGCCCGGCGCTGCAGGTCAACGACAGCAACCTGGAGCCGCCGGGCTGTGCCGGCCGCCAAATCGCTTCGGGCCCGCCCCAGGCCGCAGCTTGTCTTCGCTGCGGCAAACGCCGCACGGTGACCCTGATCCGTTAGACCCAACAACCGTCAGTGCATCTGACCTGTCCATGAAAACCATGATGAAAACCACCATCGCCGCAACCCTCGCCGTCCTCCTCTTGTGGACGACAGGATGTCAGCAGACTTCGCAGGTCTCAACACGGGAACCGGCCTACACGGCGCCAGTTGTCCAACAGCCGGCTCCCCAGCCGGCGCCCCAGGCCACGGCCACACGACAGAACTGCGCGGAACCCACCGCCGGACTGGTCCGACTGGCCAAGCAGATGCCCAAGGAAGCCATCCTGGGCCAGACCTTCGAATACCAACTCGAAGTGACCGCCAATGACTGCATCGGCAACGTGGTGGTGACCGACCAGGTCCCGGCCGGCGCGAGTTACGTGAAGAGCCAACCGGCCGCCGAAGTCGAAGGCAACCACCTGGTCTGGAACTTCAACCAGATGGATCCGGGTCAGAAGGAAACCATCCGCGTCACGTTGAAGGCCGACAAAGAGGGCACCCTGGCCTCCTGCGCCACGGTGGCGGCCAATCCCCGCGTCTGCGCCAGCACCATCGTCGGCAAACCGGCCCTCACCATCGACAAGAGCGGTCCGGAACAGGTCGTGCTGAACGCCACCTTCAACGACACCATCGTCGTCGGCAACAACGGCTCCGCCGTCGCCAAGAACGTCGTGCTCACGGACAACGTGCCCAACGGCCTGGAGAGCACCGACGGCCGGAAGACGCTCACCTGGGAGCTCGGTGATCTGGCGCCCAAGCAGTCCAAGAGTGTGACCGTGCCCTTGAAGGCCGTGCAGCGCGGGCGGTTCGTCAATCCCGCCGTCGCCAAGTCCAGCAACGCCGGCGAAGTGAGCGACGACACCCCGCACGTCGTCCTCCAGCCGGGCCTCAAGATCGTCAAGAGCGGCACCAAGGAACAGTGGCTCGGCCGCAGGGCGGACCATAAGATCGTCGTCACCAACACCGGTGATACCACCCTCACCGATCTCGTGATCACCGATACCGCGCCCGCTCCGACTTCCATCGTGGCCGCCCCCGGCGCCACCGTCACGGGCAACACCGCCGTCTGGCGCGTCGCCAGTCTCGCCCCGGGCAAGGATGTCTCCTTTGACCTGGTCCTCACCTCGCAGACGCGCGGCACGCACAACAACACCGTCGGCGTCGTCTCCGGCCCGCTGAAGGACAACGCGGAAGCCGCCACCCTGTGGAAGGGCGTCGGCGCGCTCCTGCTCCAGAAGGCCGACGATCCGGATCCGATCCAGGTCGGCGAAACCACCACCTACATGGTGCGCGTGACCAACCAGGGAACGGCGGACGACACCAATATCAAGATGGTCGTCGAATTCCCGGAGGAAGTCACCCCGGTGAGTGCGGACAACAACGGCACGGTCCGTGGCAACACGGTCACCTTCCCGGCGTACCCGCGCCTGGCTCCCAAGGCCGCGTTTGAGTACCACATCACGGCCAAGGGCGCGAAGGCCGGTGACGCCCGCGTCAAGTTCATCCGCACGTCGGATGACATCCCGGCCCCGACAACGGCCGAGGAAAGCACGCGCGTCTACTAAAACCCGCAGTCGGTTTCGGGCCGGCGGTCCCCAGGGCCGCCGGCCCTTTTTTCGACGTCAACTCGCACCAACCATGAAAACACGCATCGCCATTCTCAGCGCCGCTTCCGCCGCCCTCCTGCTGGCCGCCGTCGGCTGCAGCAAGCAGGAAACACCGCCCCCGACCACGTCTCCGCCCCCGACCCCGCCACCGCAAAGCGCCCGCCAGTCGCCGCCCGCCGCGCCCGCGCCTGTGGTCGATACCGCCGCAGGACAGACCACCGTGGTCCAACAGCCGACTGCACCGGCGGCCGCCACCGCCCAGCCTCAGGTGGATGCTGCCGCCGCCAAGGTTCAGAGCCTCGTCGACCAGGCTCGAAAGCTGGTCACCGACAAGAAGTGGTCGGAAGCCCTGGCCATGCTGAACCAGTTGAGCGGGCAGAAGCTCAGCACCGAACAGCAGTCCCTGGTGCAAACCCTGAAGGAGCAGGCACAGAAGGCCCTCGAGACCGCGGCCAAGGCCAAAGCAGCGGAGGAAGCCACCAAAGCCGTGGGCAACCTGCTGCAACCCAAACCGTAGCCACTCGAGGTCACTCCATGCCGCGAGGCAGAACGGTCGCCGCCTTCGAGGCCCAAGGAAAGCGGGGGCGGCCAGCACCGTCTGGCCGCTCCGGAGCGCCCGCCGTCCCGGCGGGCAGCAGCCTCACCTGCCCCGGACGCGTCCTCGAACCATCGGCGCACTGCCGCCCAGCGCGGC
The DNA here is from genome assembly GCA_964432995.1 of uncultured Verrucomicrobiota bacterium. Taxonomy (GTDB): domain Bacteria; phylum Verrucomicrobiota; class Verrucomicrobiia; order Limisphaerales; family JAHDYP01; genus CAYSPU01. The sequence goes on along the minus strand of CAYSPU010000132.1, from coordinate 3,744 downwards.
CGCTGCGACCGGGGACCGGTCGCGCTCCGGACCGTCTCGCGGGCAACGGTGTTGCCCGCCCACCAGCTCGAGTGGGGGCCTCTCCAAGATACGCCCAAACCGCGCCTGACAGAATCTTCCGGCGTGCATTCGCGCGGTCGCGAACCCATGATGCCCCAGACTCAAGATCAGCAACATGAAAACGGTTCACCGCTGTCTGGCATTGGCTGCCACGCTCGTCTGTCTGGGCACGGCGTCCGCCCAAACTGAGGAACACCGCGCCACCCGACTCGGAAGTCCGGCCACGCGCTTCACCCCCGCGCTGCGGACCCCGGAGGATTTGCGCGCCTTGTTTCGGGATCCGCTGCTCAAGCCCGACGTCGCCTCCATCCTGGCTCAGTGGGGCTGGAAAGGGAATCCCGCCGATCTCCACGCGGCGGCCTTGACCAACACGATTGCCGAGCTCGAACTCCCGGTCGGCACCCGGATGCCGTTCATGTCCTCCCGGCACAGCGGCAAACCGGTTTGCCTGCGCAACGTCCTTTGGGCGGGCAAGGAACCCGTCGCGGCCTACGCGTTCACCTTCCAGTCGAACGGCCGGCTCTACCGCTGCGTCACTCCGAAGCCGTGCGGCAATTTCTACCTCGAAGACCTGGGCGCCCCCGAAATCGTCCTCGAATGCGAGACTCCGGCCCAGGCGCTCATGGGGCGACCGGTCCAGGTCGACCTGATCCTCCGGAACCGGGGCGACGCCGCCGAACCGCGGACCGCGGTTGCCCTTCCCATCCCGGACGCGGCCGCCTACGTCAACGCCGTCGACGGTTCCAAGACCTTCGCGCCGGGCGACCTGAACTGGGAGATCCTGGACCTGCCGGCCGGCGGCACCCAACGTCTCTCCGCCGTCTTCACCATGACACAGCCGGGCTCGCTCACCTTCGCCGCCACCGCCCGCGGCAAGTTCAGCCCCGCCACGGATTCCACGTGCTCGACCCGGATCGTCGGGATTCCAGCCGTGCTTCTGGAGGTGATCGATCTGGATGACCCGGTCGAGGTCGGGGACGAAGTCACCTACGACATCAAGGTGACCAACCAGGGATCGGCGGCCCTCACCAACGTGCGTCTGGACTGCACCCTGCCCGCCAGCCAGCAGTACCTCTCCGGCGACGGCATCACCGGCGTCGACTTCCGGGACGGCCAAGCCGCGACCGAGCCGCTTCCCCACCTGGCTCCGAAAGGGGTGGCCGCGTGGCAGGTGCGGGTGAAGGTGTTGGCGCCTGATGACGCCCGGTTCGAGGTGGATCTCCGCAGCGAGGAATTCGAGAAGCCCATCCACGAGAACGAATCCACGCGGCAGTTCTGAGGTTCGGCGTTGCCACGGCACCCCGCCGGTGGCACCCTGCCGCCCGTGAATCATCTGCAGCGCGCCCGCGAGGTTTTCGACATTGAACTGGCGGGCTTGCGCGCCGTGCGGCGGCAGTTGGATGCGGCTTTCGCGGAGGCCGTCGAGGTGCTGGTGGGCGCCCTCCGGCAGCGAGGCAAGATCCTGGTCGTGGGTATCGGAAAGTCCGGGAACGTCGGCCAGAAGATCGCCGCCACCTTCACCAGCACCGGCGCCCCCAGCGTCTTGTTGCACAGCGTCGACGCGCTCCACGGAGATCTCGGGTTGGTCAACGACGGCGATGTGGTGCTCGCCCTCAGCTACTCGGGTGAGTCCGAGGAACTGCTGAATCTGCTCCCGGCGCTCAAACGCTTCTCCGTGCGGATCATTGCGGTGACCGGATCGCCGAAATCCTCGTTGGCGCAGCACAGCAATGTGGTGCTGCGCATCCGGGTCCCGCGCGAGGCGTGTCCCTTCAACCTCGCCCCGACGGCGAGCACGACCGCCATGCTGGTGTTGGGGGACGCCCTGGCGATGGCCGTCCTCGCCGCGCGCGGCTTCAAACGAAGCGATTTCGCCCAATACCACCCCTCGGGGGCGATTGGCCGAGCCCTGTTGCTCCGGGTGCGGGACATCATGCGCTCCGGGGATCGCAACCCCATCGCGCCCGCCACGCTCACGGTCAAGCAGGCCCTCCTGGTCATGGGCCGCGCCAAATCCGGCAGCGTCAGCGTCGTGGACCGCCGCGGCCGGCTGGCCGGCGTCTTCACGGACGGCGACCTGCGGCGGCTCATGGCGGTCGATGAACGGGCGCTGGACCGCCCGCTGGCCGAGGTCATGACACCGCGGCCCGTCTCTGTCTCCGAGAACGCCCTCGCCGCCGAGGCGCTCCGCGTCTTCAACGAGCGCAACATCGATGACCTGATCGTGGTCAACCGCCGGCGGCAGCCGGTGGGCATGGTCGATTCCCAGGACCTGCCAAAACTCAAACTCATGTGAGCCGTCCCCGGGCCCTCCCCGTTTATGAACAGACAAACCATCCTGCTCGTCGCCGGCCTCCTCGCGTCGGCATCGCTCCCCCTTATGGCCAAGAACCCCGCCGCCCCGGGACAACACCCGCAGTCCTTCACCGGACAGGTCACGAAGAGGGTCTCCGTGAACTACCTTCTCTTCCTGCCCGAAGGCTACGACCTCGAGAAGCGAAAACGCTGGCCCCTAATCCTCTTCCTCCACGGCGCCGGCGAACGCGGCACCAACGTCGACCTGGTCGCCGTGCACGGCCCCCCCAAAATCGCGGCCAAGAAACCGGGCTTCCCGTTCGTGGTCGTCTCGCCCCAGTGCCCCTCCGGACAACGTTGGGACAACGACGTGGTCCTGGCCCTGTTGGACGACATCGAGAAGAACTACCGCATCGACAAGAAACGGATCTACCTGACGGGGCTGAGCATGGGCGGCTACGGGACTTGGAGCTTGGGGCTGACGCGACCGGAGCGCTTCGCGGCGATCGTCCCGATTTGTGGAGGGGGCGATCCGCTCCTGGTGCTTCTGGCGGATCCGAAGAAGCAGGCGGCGCTGAAGTCGTTGCCGGTCTGGGCCTTCCACGGAGCCAAGGACCCGGTGGTGCCCCTCCAGGAATCCCGGCGCATGGTCGACGCCTTGAAGCAGTTTGGCTGCAAGGAACTCGAACTGACCGTCTATCCCGAGGCGCAGCACGATTCCTGGACGGAGACCTACGACAACCCGAAGCTCTACGACTGGCTTCTCCAACACTCGCGGCCTTGAACCGCAAGATCCGGCTTGGCGTCGCGCCGCCGCCGCGTAGAGTGGCGCGGTGAACAAACTGCTGCCCCTTGGATTCGGTTTCCTGGCGTCCCTGCTGGTGCTGTCGGGTTGTGCCAAGTCGCAAACTCCCGGCACGCAGGCCGGGGGCACGAACGCCCCCGCCACCAACGCCGCCGCTCCCGGCCAAAACCCGCTGACCGCCCCGGCGGATTACCTCGGCGCGGCCGCCAAGGCACAGAAGACCGCGGTCCGCGTGGTGGACACCGTCTCTCTGAACCAGGCGGTCCAGCTCTTCAACGTGCAGGAAGGCCGCTATCCGAAGGACCTGAACGAGTTGGTCACCGAGAAATACCTGCCTCACATTCCCGCGGCGCCCGCCGGCTCGAAGATCACCTACAACCCGCAGACCGGCGAAGTGAAGGTCGTGAGGAATTAGTCTGGCAGGCTTCCGAATTCTCAGCGGCCTCTTTTCATCGCGTCCTGCGGTGCCCGACCACGCGACGAATCCCGACTCCCTGTGCTCGGGGCAGTTCGAGAGCGCGTCCGGCGTGTGAGGCTGCTGCCCGCCGGGACGGCGGGCGGTCCGACAGAGCGCGACCGGCTTG
>CAYSPU010000131.1:0-16278 GCA_964432995.1 uncultured Verrucomicrobiota bacterium | reverse complement strand
CTGATCGCCGCCCTGGAGCAGATGTTGGTGGAAGACGGCGCGCTGGTGGTCAAGTTCTGGTATCACCTCTCCCGAAAAGCCCAACGCAAACGGTTCCGCCAGCTCGAGGACAAGCCCGGTGAACATGTCCAGGTTCCGCCGATAGACCGCAGACGTCTGAAGCGCTACCCGCAATTCGTGCGCGCGGCCGAGCAGATGATCCGGCGCACGGACACAGGCTACGCCCCCTGGCATCTGATCGAGTCCGCCAACCCGCGCTATCGGGACCTGACGACGGGTCGGCTGCTGCTCGAAGCGATACAGGCGCGACTGGGCAAGGAGTCGGGTCGCGCCGCGGCGAAGCCTCCCGGCCGGCGGCAGGCCGCTGCGGTGCGCCGTCCGGCGACCACGGTTCTGGACCGGGTCGACCTGAGCCAGTCGGTCGGCAAGCAGGAATATGAGAAGCGGCTGGAGAAGGAGCAGTTGGCGCTCAACCGGCTGGCCTGGAAGGCCTACGAGCAGCGGACGTCGAGCGTCCTGGTGTTCGAGGGTTGGGACGCCGCGGGCAAAGGAAGCGCGATCCGCCGGGTGACGGAGGCAATCGACGCCCGCCTCTACCGCGTCATTCCCATCGCGGCGCCAACGGAAGAGGAGCGCGCGCATCACTACTTGTGGCGGTTTTGGCGGCACCTGCCGCGGGTGGGGATGGTGGCGATCTTTGACCGTTCCTGGTACGGACGCTTGTTGGTGGAGCGAGTCGAAGGCTTCGCCCGCGCGGACGAGTGGATGCGGGCCTACCACGAGATCAACGAGTTCGAGAAGCAGTTGGTCGAACACGGCGTGGTGTTGCTCAAGTTCTGGATCCACATCGGCAAGGACGAGCAGATGCGGCGCTTCCACAAGCGCGAAACCGTGGCGCACAAGCACTACAAGATCACCCCGGAGGACTGGCGCAACCGGAACCAGTGGGGCGCCTACGAACACGCCGTGCACGACATGGTCACCCGGACGAGCACCGCCGAAGCGCCCTGGACCCTGGTGGCCGGCAACAACAAGCGCTTCGCCCGGCTCCAGATCCTCGAGACGTTCTGCCGCCGTCTGAAGAAGGCGCTTTAGCCCGGGAGTCTCACCGCCCACCTGGGATGGATGTGTTCCTCCACAAACACGGCGGTCACCTCCTCATCCTCGCGGCGGCATACGCGCTGGGCTGTGTGGCTTCCGGCTACTACCTCGTCCGCTGGCGAACCGGGAAAGACATCCGCGATGCGGGGAGCGGCGGCACCGGGGCAACCAACGCGGGTCGGGTCCTGGGACGATCCGGCTTTCTGGCGACCCTCGCCGCGGATCTGGTGAAGGGCGGTTTGGCGGTGGGCACGGCGTGGGCGCTGGGAGACGGTTTGACGAGCCGGTTGCTGGCGCTCACGGGGGTGGTGGCCGGGCATATCTGGCCGTTCCAAATCGGCTTCCGCGGCGGCAAAGGAATCGCCCCGTTTCTGGCCGCACTCGCCGTGGCCGCCCCGCTGCTGATGCTGGTCTTCGGCGGGATCTTCGGCGTCGCCTTCCTGTTCCTGCGCCGCTTCACCCTGGCGGGACTGGCGGCCGTCACCCTGCTCCCGGCGGCGGCCGCATGGATGCCGATCCCCCTGGCATCCCAAGCGCTGCTGGCGGTCACGGCCCTGCTGATTTTGATTGCCCATCGGCGCAATCTCCGTGAAGAAATAGCGAAATTTTGGCCGCCGCCGGGAGGCGCACCAGCCCCCGTGCCACCCCGGCCGCCCACGGATGAGCACCGAACGCCCCATCGTCTTTAAAGTCGCCTCGGAAGAATCCGAGTTCGAACAGATCTTCCGCCTCAACTACCGGACGTTTGTCGAGGAAATCCCCCAGCACCCGCCGAACAGCGAGCATCGGTTGGTCGACCGGTTCCACCACCAGAACACCTACCTCATCGCTCTCCAGGGGGAGCAGTTGGTCGGAATGGCCGCCATCCGCGGACAGCGTCCCTTCTCGCTCGACGAGAAACTGGGCAACATCGATCCGTATCTGCCGCCCGGACGCAAGGTCTGCGAACTGCGGCTGCTATCGGTGATCCCCACTCATCGGAACGGCACCGTCTTCCAGGGGTTGCTCAAGCTGATCCTGGACTACGGCCGCAGCCAGAAGTTCAGTCTGGCGGTGATCTCCGGCACCGTCCGCCAGCTCAAGCTCTACCAGCATCTGGGCTTCGTTCCCTTCGCCCGCCTGGTCGGACCTCCCGAAGCCCAATACCAGCCGATGTACCTCACGATCGAGGAATTCGAGGAGAACGCCGACGCGATTCTCACCAGCACCTCCGCCGCCGATCGCGCCCTCAACCCCGTCAGCTTCCTCCCCGGACCGGTCGGCATCCGCCGCGACGTCCGCCTGGCTCTGGACCAATGGCCCGTCTCCCACCGTTCCGACAAGTTCCACGAGGAATTGAACCTCACCCGGAAAGCCCTGTGCGAACTCGTCCACGCACCGCGCGTCGAGATCTTCGTCGGCTCCGGCACCCTGGCCAACGACCTCGTGGCCGGTCAGCTCTCCCTGCTCCCGGGCCCGGGGTTGATCCTGTCCAATGGCGAGTTCGGCGACCGGCTGATCGACCACGCGCGGCGTTGGCGGTTGACGCACGCCACCTGCCAGCGGTCCTGGGGCGAGATCCTCGAGCTCGACACCATTCGCGCGGCGCTCGATCGCCAGCCCGCCACGGCTTGGGTTTGGCTCCCCGCCTGCGAGACCTCCGCCGGCATCCTCAACGACGTCGCCGGCATCAAGGCCCTCTGCCGGGAACGCCGGATCCTCCTTTGCCTGGACGCCATCAGCTACGTCGGCACCGTGCCCGTCGATCTCGACGGGGTCTATCTCGCCTCCGCCGTCAGCGGCAAGGGCCTCGGCTCGTTCCCGGGCCTGTCGATGGTCTTCTACGACCACGACGTCAGGCCGCAGCCGGAGCGCCTGCCGCGGTATCTGGATCTCGGCTACTGGGCGGCCCAGGGCGGAGTCCCGTTCACTCATTCCTCGAACCTGGTGGCCGCTCTGCACACCGCCATCAAGCGATTCGAACGCCCCGTGGCCTTTGCGGAGATCGTCGAGCTCTCCGACTGGCTGCGCCCACGGTTGCGCCAGATGGGCTTCACGATTCTGGCGCCGGACGAGCACGCTTCGCCCGCGGTCATCACGATCGTTCTGCCGGAGTCCATCTCCTCGCGTCGCGTGGGGGACGCCCTGGCCGCGGCCGGCCTTCTCGTCAGTTACAACAGCGAATACCTCCGGGACCGCAATTGGATCCAGATCTGCCTCATGGGCGACTGCTCCCGCGTCAACCTGGTCACCCTCCTCAGCGAGCTGCGAGCCTTCAGCCCTGCCCGGCAGAACGCCCCGGTATCCGAAGCCGTGGCCGGCTGAACGAGCCCAAGCCGTTCTCTCCAAAGCGGTTGGATTGACCTGTGACAGGCGGCACCCGGCCGTGCCAGGCACGATCCGTTGGGGCATGGCTGAGGAGCACCCCCGGCGTGGGCGTCAATCCACTCTGTACTTGGTGAAACGAGAAGCTCGGTTAGTGTGTCTATGTGGAAGTGCACACGGGCTGATGGTCGCTGACGGCCGCAGCCCGGGGTTTGGGTGTTCACGTGGACATGCTCTCATGAGACTCTCGTTCTCACTCGGGTGGGGTGTGGCTTTGGCCGCGGTCTGTTTCGGCGTCGGACCGGGTTGCTCGAAGAACCCGTTCAGTCGCGGCAAGACAGCCCAGGGCACGAACGTCACCGAAACGGCCGTCCCGGTCGAAGTGGCCCTCGTCCAGCGCGGCCCCATCGAGGCCGTCCTCCGCACCTCCACGCATCTCGAAGCCGAATCCGAGGTCAAGGTATTCGCACGCACGGCCAATCGGGTCACCGCGCTCGAGGTCGAGGAAGGGCATCGAGTGGAGCGCGGCGCCGTCCTCCTGCGGCTCGAGGACGACATCCAGAAGAACCAGTTCGAGAAGGCGCGGAACAATCTCGAGAAGGCGCGCCGCGAGTTCGAGCGCTCGCGGGCGCTGCACGAACAGAACCTGATCAGCGAACAGGCCTTCTCGGACGTACAGTATGAGCTTCGCCAGCGCGAGTTGGCGCTCGAGGATGCCCGCCGCGAACTCGAATACACCGAAGTGCGGGCCCCGATCGGCGGGACCGTCACCCGCCGGCTGGTCAAGACGGGCGATCTGGTGAATGTGAACCAGCACTTGTTCGACCTGGTGGATTTCCAGTCGATTGTGGCGCGCGTCTACATTCCGGAACGCGAGATGTCGCGGATCGCGGCCGGTCAACCGGTGCGCGTGACCTCCGCCGCGCTCCCCGGCCAGACGCAGACCGGATACGTTGACCGAATCGCCCCGGTGGTCGAATCCAAGACCGGCACCATCAAGGTCACCGTCGCCTTCCGCGACGTCGGGGAGCTGCGCCCCGGCATGTACGTCGACACCGAGATCGTGACGGCCACCGAGACCAACGCGCTGCTGCTCTCCAAGCGCGCCCTGGTCTACGATGCCGACCAGGTGTTCGCCTTCCGGGTGGGCACCAACCGGCAGGCCGCGCGCCTCCTGGTCGAGCCGCTTGTCGCGGACAAGCTGCACGTCGTGCCGGCCCGCGGCTTCGCCGAGGGAGATCAGATCGTGGTCGCCGGCCAAACCGGCCTGAAGGACGGGGCGCGTGTCCGGTTGCCCGGCGATCCGGATCCCAACGGGAAGAAGGACGACACCAAGCCCGGGACCGCCGCAACCGCTTCCACCGCCGACAAGGGAAAGGGCTGATGGAGCGAGCTTCGGAGAGCCACTTCACGGTCAACCGGCCCGTGGCGGTGTTGATGGTCTTCCTCGCCGCGGTCGTGTTTGGCTACTTCTCGTTCGGCCGTCTGCCGATCTCGCTGATGCCCGAGCTGAGCTACCCCACGATCACCGTGCGCACCGAGTATCCCGGCGCGGCGCCCGAAGAAGTGGAGAACGAAGTCAGCCGACCGATCGAGGAGGCCTTGGGCGTCATCGGCGGCCTCAACAAGCTCAGCAGCATCAGCCGCGCGGGCGTCAGCGACGTCGTCCTCGAGTTCACCTGGGGCACCGACATGGACAAGGCCACCCAGGAGGCGATGGAAAAGCTCGACGTCGTCTTCCTTCCGCGCGAGGCCGAACGGCCCTTGATCCTCCATTTCGATCCTTCCTTGGATCCCATTCTCGAGCTGAGCTTCTCCGGCGAGGGCACGCGCTACGCCGGCGAGGAAGGCCTGCGCCGACTGCGCCGGTTGGCCGACCTGCAGGTCAAACGCGCCCTCGAACCGATCAAAGGCATCGCCGCCGTCCGCGTCCGCGGCGGGCTCGAGGAGGAATACCACGTCCTGCTCGACCAGAAGGCGATCGTGCGCTCCGGCCTCTCCATCCAGCAGGTCATCGACCGCCTCCGCCAGGAAAACATGAATGTCGCCGGGGGCACCCTCAAGGAAGGACGCTCCGAATACATGGTCCGCACCCTGAACGAATACGTCAGCCTCGACGAGATCGCCGCGACCGTCCTGTTCCGCTGGGAAGGACGCGAAGTCCGGGTGCGGGACATTGCGCGGGTCGTGCGCTCCCAGAAGGACCGCGACATGATCACGCGCACGGACGGCCGCGAGAGCGTGCAGATCGACATCTATAAGGAGGCGGAGGCGAACATCGTGGCGGTGGCCAAGGCGGTTCAGACCGCCGTTGGCACGGTGAAACCGAGGGCGCCGGCGGGCGTCCGCGGCGGGCCGGGGGGCGGACCTCGCGGGCTGGCCCAGCGTCTGTACGATGAGGAAGGCGCCACGCTCAAGCTCGTGGCCGACCGCTCCATCTTCATCGAAAGCAGCATCCGCGAAGTGCGCGACACGGCCATCCTGGGCGGCGTCCTCGCGGTGCTCGTGCTGTATCTGTTCCTCCGGGATTTCAAGACCACGGCCATCATCGGGGTCAGCATCCCGATGTCGCTGCTGATCACCTTTGCGCCGCTGCACCTGCTGGGGGTCTCGTTGAACATCATGTCGCTGGGCGGCCTCGCGCTCGGGGTGGGCATGCTGGTCGATAACTCGATCGTCGTGCTCGAGTCCATCTTCCGCTGCCGCGAGGAAGGCGACGACCTCGTCACCGCGGCGGTCCGCGGCACACGCGAAGTCAAGAGCGCCGTGGCCGCGTCCACCCTGACGACGGTCGCGGTCTTCTTCCCGATGGTTTTTGTGGAGGGCATCGCCGGGCAGGCGTTTGGCGATCTGAGTTTGGCGGTGGTGATCTCACTGCTGGCTTCGCTCGTGGTGGCGCTGTATTTCATTCCAATGCTGGCCAGCCGCCGGCCGTTCCGTGGCGAGGCGGCGATGGCCGCGAGCCCCGCTCCGGTGTTTGGTTCTCTGGGGCGGTTTCGAGCGCAATGGCGGGAGTGGCGCGCGCCGTGGCGCCTGCTGGCGCTGCCCTGGTTCGGGCTGCGGCTCCTGGTCGGCCTGACGGTGGAGGCCGTGGGCTGGGTGTTGCTGCAACTGCTGCGGGGAGGCTTCTGGCTGGTGCTCCGCGTGCTGGCCCCCGCGATCGGAGCCGCGCTCCGTCTCCTGCTGGCCCCATTCGCCATCGCCTGCTCCGGGGGAATGAAACGCCTCGCCGCCGCCTATCCGCGGGCTCTCGGCTGGGTGCTCGACCGACCCGCCGTGGTGTTGGCTGGAGTGCTCTTGTGCGGCTGGGGGGCGTGGATGGCCGGATCACGCCTCGAAACCGAGCTCCTGCCCGAAGTCCATCAGGGCGAGTTCACCTTCGAGGTCAGTCTCCCGGTGGGAACCCCCATCGAGCAGACCGCCGACGTGCTGGGCCGGGTCGAACAAGCCATCCTTGAACATCGGGAGAGCATCCGCACGCTCATCGTCAACTTCGGGTACGACCTCAACAACCTGAAGCGCTCGGACGAAGGCGAGCACTCGGCGCGATTCAAGGTGGTGCTCGAACCGGGCGGCGATCCCGTGGGCACCGAGAACCGCGTGCTCGAGCGGGTGCGCGGCTACTTTGCCGACATTCCGGACGTCGAACTGCGGTTGGTGCGACCGGTGCTCTTCAGCTCCCGCGCCCCACTGGCCGTCGAGATCGAGGACGACAACCTCGAGGTCTTGAAGCGCCTGGCCCGCCAGGCCGAACAACTGCTCGCCACTCTTCCCGAGTTGGCCGATGTCGAGACCACCCTGCGGAGCGGGGCGCCGGAGATCCAGATCACCTACGATCGCGACCGGCTGGCGGTGTATGGCCTCAACATTCAGACAGTGGCGCGGCAGGTGCGCGACATGGTGAAAGGCTTCGAGGCCAGCCGCTTCAACCTCAAGGACCGGAGGGTCCCGATCATCGTCCGACTGGACGAACCGGATCGGGCGCGACTCGAGGACATCTCCCGACTGGTCGTGAATCCGGGCGGCCCGCAGGCCATTCCCCTGGATGCCGTCGCCAGCCTGAAGGTCGGCGAGGGCCCCAGCGAGATCCGGCGCATCGACGCCCAACGGGTGGGACTGATTCAGGCCAACCTCGGCCGCGGTTCGCTCGGCGGCGCCGTGCGGCGGATTGACGACACCCTGCGGTCGGAAATCCGTTGGCCGGCCGGCACGCGCTTCGCCATCACCGGCCAGAACGAGGAATGGGAGCGGAGCCGGGGCAGTCTCTACCTGGCGCTGGGCCTCAGCATGTTCCTGGTCTACGTCATCATGGCCGCCCAGTTCGAATCTCTGCTCCAGCCGCTCATCATCATGGTCAGCATCCCGCTGGCCTTCTTCGGCAGCGTTATCGGTCTCAAGGTCCTGGGCGTGAACGTGTCGATCGTCGTCTTCCTCGGCTTCATCCTGCTGGCCGGAATCGTGGTCAACAACGCCATCGTCCTGATCGATTACGCCAACACCCTCAAGCAGCGCGGTTTGGCCAGCCGCGAGGCCATCGTTGCGGCTGGAGCGGTGCGGCTGCGGCCGATCTTCCTCACCACCGGCACCACGGTGCTGGGGCTGCTCCCCATGGCCTTGGGCCTCGGGGACGGTGCCGAGATCCGCACCCCACTGGCGCTCACCGTCATCTTCGGCCTGAGCAGCTCGACCCTGCTGACGCTGGTGGTCATCCCGCTCGTCTACCATTGGGTCGACCGGCTGCGGGAACGCTTGCTCGGGCCGCAACCCGCTCCCGGGCAGGTTCCGGCCGCGCTGCCCTCCGCCACCGAATCCGCGGCCGGCGGAAACCCGGAGTCGTCCACCGCCTGAAGCCGGAGATCCGAGCGCGCATGCAGATGCCGGAAGACCATGCCGGAAGGCTCGCGGGAGGGTTGACGGAGTTCTCTCTCCGCCGCCGCATCACCGTGCTGGTGACGCTGCTCACCATCCTCGTCGTCGGGGCGGTGGCCACGGTCGGCATTCCCCTCGAGATTTTCCCGCGCGGCTATTCCGGGTCCCACCTGCACACCTGGGTGCCGTGGCCCAACGCCCCGGCGGAGGAAGTGCTCGAGGAAATCACCAAACCGCTCGAGGAGGAACTCAGCACCGTCCGCGGCCTGCAGCGGGTCAACTCGTGGTCCGCCGTCCACGGCAGCAGCGTCTTCCTCGAGTTCAAGCAGGGGACGGACATGGACGTGGCGTATCGGGAGGTGCGCGATCGGATCCAGCGGGCGCGGCTGCTGTTTCCCGAGGATGTGGACCGGGTGTATATCCGGAAGCAGGACGCCTCGGGCATTCCGGTGGCGGTGATTGGGCTGGCCTACGACCCGTCGGTGACGGACTCCTACAACCTCATCAAGCGCGAGGTGCTGCAGCCGCTCGAGCGGGTGGACGGCGTGGCCAACGTCCAGGTGGACGCGCTGGAGGAGAAGGAGGTGCTGATCGAGGTGGACCGGGAGTTGGCGGAGGCCAACGGCCTGAACCTCTACGAGTTGGCGCGCGACCTGGGCGGGGACAACTTCACCATGGCCAGCGGGCATGTGCGCGACGCCGGCCGCAAGATGGTGCTGCGTTCCCTGGCTTCCTATCGTTCGCTCGATGAGCTCGAGAACCGCCGGCTGACGCCGACCGTCCGGGTGAAGGACGTCGCCCGCGTCCGCTACGAGGAGCCGGACAAGCGCTACTCGGTTCGGGTGAACAGCAAGCCAGCCGTGGCGGCCGTGGTGTTCAAAGAGGGCGAGGCCAACGCCGTGGAGGTCACCCGCCAGATCAAGGAGGTGTTCGACCGCATGCGCGCCAACCCGCGCCTGAGCGGCATGTTCCTCGAGATCCTCTTCAACCAGGGGGACGTGGTGACCGAGTCCTTGTGGAACCTGATCCAAGGGGGGCTGATCGGCGGTTCGTTCGCCGCCCTGGTGCTGTTCCTCTTCCTGCGGCGGTTCCGGCTCACCGCCATCATCACGCTCTCGATCCCGCTCTCCCTGCTCATCGCCCTGGTGGTGATGTTCTTCAGCGGGGAGACGTTGAACATCCTCACGCTGCTGGCCCTGGTGATCGCCGTGGGCATGCTGGTCGACAACTCGATCGTCGTCGCCGAGAACATCCACCGCTTCCACAAGGACGGCCTCGGCCGGCGCGAGGCCTGCATCCGCGGCGCCGGCGAGATCGCCCTGGCCATCACCCTGGCCACCCTGACCACCATCGTCGTCTTCGTCCCGGTCGCCCTCGTGGAAGGCCAGGGCCAGTTCTTCCTCATGCGCCTGGCGCTGCCGCTCTCCGTGTCGCTGCTGGCCTCGCTCGGCGTGGCCCTGGTCTTCATCCCCCTCAGCGTCTACCTGACCCTGCCCTCGGACGGCATGCACCAGCGCGCCTCGTGGCTCCGCTGGATGCACGAACGCGTCAACGCCAGCCTCCGCCACTTCTACACCTTCACGTTCGAGCGGGTGAACCACGCCTACAACCACGCCCTCGCCTTCTTCCTCCGGCGACGGCTCGAGCTGGTGCTGCTGATCGCCGTGGCCATCGGGGGGACGGCGTTCCTGGCGCGGGACCGAATCGACTTCGTTGAGCAACAGGAGGAGGACCAGACCAGCTTCACTATCCGCGTGCAGGCTTCCCCCGAATACGGATTCAACGATCTCGGGGAGTACTTTGGGGAGGTGGAGAAGGTGCTCGAGAAGCGCCAGCAGGACTACGGCTTCAAAGGCTACTTCACGCTGTTCTTCGCGCGCGGCGGGCAGATCGAGGGCTGGTTCGACAAGGACCGGACCAACCGCATGTCCGCCAAGTCGGTGGGAGAGAAGCTGCTCGCCGAACTGCCCCAGAAGCCCGGCATCAAGCTGTTCTACGGCGAAGAAAACCGGGCCGAGGAAGCCAAAGGCCGCGAGGTGTTCACCTTCCAACTCGAGGGCGATGACGCCCGCGTGCTCGACCGCGTCGCCGAGGAACTCGAACCGCGCGTCCGCCAGGTGCCCGGCGTGCTCGGCGTCCGCGAGAACGAGCAGGCCGCCCCCACCGAACTGGCGCTGGTCATCGACCGCGACCGGGCCAGCGCCAGCGGGGTCAGCCCGGAAGTCGTCGCCGGCCTCGTGGGCTACGCCCTGCGCGGCAGTTCCCTGCCGAAGTTCAACTACGAAGGCCGCGAAATCCCCGTGCGCATCCGGTTTCAAAAAGCGGACCGCGAGAGCCTCGATCGCCTCTCGTCGTTCCGCGTGCCCACCCTGAGCGGCGGGTTCCTGCCGCTGTCGGCCGTCACCGACGCCCAGGTGATGAACGCCCCGCGCGGCATCTTCCGCCTCAACAAGCGGATCAGTCGGGCGGTCACCGCGGAGCTCAAGCCGGCCGAGGCCAAGGCGGCGCGCGAACGATTGCTGGCGCTCCAGCGCGAGATCGATCTGCCCGAGGGCGTCACCTTCGGCACCGCCCAGATCCGCACCGTCAACGAGGAACTCTCCAACATGATGTTCGCCGGCGGGCTGTCCATCGTCTTCATCTACCTGCTCATGGGATTCCTCTTCGAGAGCTTCCTCCTGCCGCTCTCGATCATCACCACCATCCCGCTGGCCGGCATCGGCGTCGCCTGGGTCCACCTCGCCACCGGACGCGACATCGACTTCCTCGGCGCCGTCGGCGCCATCCTCCTGATCGGCGTGGTGGTCAACAACGCCATCGTGCTGCTCGATTACGTCCTCCGACTGCGGGCGGAAGGAATGCCCCGACAGGTGGCGCTCTTGCGGGCCGCCGACCGGCGGTTTCGCCCCATCGTCATGACCGCCCTCACCACGATCATCGGCATGGTGCCGCTCACCGTGCAGGAACCGAGCGACATCGGGCTGAGCTACAAGAGCTTTGGCCTCACGCTCATCGGCGGCCTGAGCGCCGCCACACTCCTCACCCTGCTCGTCGTGCCTGTGTTCTACACCCTGTTCGACGATGCCCGGCTGGCCGTCAGCCGCCTCTTGCACGGAGTCCTTCACCACCGATCCGGCATGCCGCGATTCGCCGGGGCCGCAGGGCAGGAAACCACGGGTCAACACGGATAAACCCGCATCCAGACCGGGCTTCTGCGCCACCATCGCATCCGCGGGATCCGCGCCCGTCCGTGGTCGAGACCCAAAGAGCATCGAACTCCGTGGTCGCCCCCAATCCCCTTGGCGTCTTTGTGTCCGGGCGCGAGGTTCCCCCGTGAAGGATCCACTTCCATCCCCGGGGCACTCCTCATCCCCGGGGGAAACCCTCCACACCGTGAACCAGACCAGACCGATTCCCCGGGGATCAAGACCGCCCCGGGGATGCCGAGTCTCCCCGTGCGGTTCGGAGTTCTCGCGCCAAGCCGCCAAGACGCCGACGCCAGCTCGGGCTCCTGGTTGCCCCGTTTTCGGACGCAGGACACATGAACTCGGAGCGCCCAGCCTCGTCGAAGGCGTCAGACGTCGCCTTCGCTCCTCGGCTCGAGCCGGGCTGCCTGCTCACGGCATGTGGACCAAGCCTCCACCAGTCGTGCGCGCAAGTTGCTATCAGCCGTCCCTTGGATGAACTCCTCCATCACCGACGGTCAGATCATCTTGTACTGGACCAGCGCGGCGACGAATGCCAGGTCCTTCGCCCGGCGTGCCGCCAGCTTGCTGAACGCCAGGTCGTGCGGGTCCAGGCACCAGCCCACGGCACCCCCTGTGTTGTCGTTGCTCACCTTCACCAACCGGCTCTCCTAGCCCGGAGGCAACGTGGCGGTCTCCGGGGACACGCCGTCCGCGTGGTAGCCAAACATCCGGTCGAACTGGGAATACCGGCCGAGACTCCCCTCGATCATCTCCGACAACTCCGGGCGGGACTTCGGATAGACGTCCACCTCCATGGACTGCCGCAGCACGCGGGGCGCATCCGGGAAACGGCCGAGTATGGCCTGGCTGCCGACGACGATGAACTCCGTTTCCGCGGTGGTGCCTTTACACGCCCGCAAGATGTGTTCGAGGTCGGAGCGCTTCATAGCGGGCCAGGATCCGCTGTCGTTCGTCCTGCGGCATGATCACCGCGAACGGGCTGCTCTGGCGCAGCCGCTGACCTTCCTCGCTGCGGTCCTCCAGCGCCGCCAGAACGCCGGGCAACCCTCGAGTGCGGATCAACTCCAGCCACTCAGTTAGGGCATCCTTGGAATGAACCGAGTAGTCCGGGTCGGCAAGAAACCGCTCGATCCAGGCCACGACGCGACCCAGCTTGGACGGATCCGCGCGCAACTCGCGGGCTACCACCCGGTCCATCTCGATCGCGCGCTCGTCGATAACCTCGTGCCAGTTCACGTTCCCCTTCTAGCACGCCCGCAACCCGGGCGCAACGCCATCCGCGCCCGTCAACACCCGGTTCACCCGCCGACCCTTCCCCACATTCGTCGCCAGGTGCTCCCGCCAAAACCGCTTTCCGCTCCTTGGCGGCCGGGCGTGAGGTTCCCCCGTGAAGGATCTACTTCCATCCCCAAGGCACTCCTCATCCCCGGGGGAAACCCTCCAGATCCCGAACCAGGGCAGACAGATTCAAACGCGAAGAGGTCAGCCGCGCGTCACGCGGAAACCGCCTCGCGCATCGGACGGGTGTTGGGCGGCGGCAGGGTCAGGCCTTGGGCCAGCGCCGTGGCCACCGTGTCCTCCACAATCTCCGACAAACGCGTGAACGCCTCGACCGGCGTCGGGCCAGGACAAACGCCGCCGCACGGAAACAGGTCGGGACAATAGCCCACATACGCCTGGTCTTCCTCGCTCCACCGCACGAACTGGAGATACTGGTCTTGCACTTTCATGACTCCACCTGCCGCATGGTGAGAAGTATACGCCTCTGTACGCAACGGGCGGACGCGCGAAGCCGCGCGTCCCTACCTGCTGCTGACGATTCATGGGAAGCCTCCGTCCGCTTGAGCGCACGCGTTGGGTCCATGCACCCGAGCTCCGAGCTCCGGACTCCGAGCTACGGTTCACGGGTAGGCTGCCGTCGTTGCCAGGATGACGCACGAGCAGATGCCGGAAGAATGGCGTCCAGGCGCTGCCCCTGGGCCCTGCGGGCGGACATTTCACGCAGGGAGCGTGAAATGTCCGGGCTAGCAGCGGATCAGAGCCGGGGCGCAACCAGGGCTTGCCCCGCTGCTCAGCGCAACGGTTTCACCTTCAAGGTCCGGAACTCGATCCGGTAGCCTTCACCCTCCACGCCCACCAAGCCGCTCGGACAGCCGCAGTCGGCAAACCGGCATGTGACCGCTCCATTCACCCACAGGGTCAGGTTCTTCCCCCGCGCCGTGATCTCGAGCGTGTTCCATTCCCCGACGGGCTTGACCCGGCCATCCGTCACTTCTTTCTGGAGCATGAAGAACTTCTTCTTCCCATCCGCGCCGGGCGTTTCCCCGAACAAATACCCGCCGTTGGCGTCACCAAACTGAGCCTGATGCCAGAGAGCGCCGTCCTTCGAGTTCCGCACGTAGGCGCCGCTGTTGTAACCGGTCTTTCCTTCCACCTTGGTGTAGCGGAATTCCAGGTGGAACACCGCGTCACCAAATTCCTTCTCGAAGAGCAGCATGTCATGCCCGCCGTCGCCATCGCAGACCAGCACTTCGCCCGAATCATCCAGATGCCATTGAGCCCGCCCGAGCGTGGCACCGGGTGGAACCGGTACGCGCGACCAACCCTTCAGATCGGCCGACGGCATCAGGTCCACCCAACCCGACGGATCCGACTCGAGCGCGCTCGGCGTTGCCTCCGCCGCCGCCAGACGCCCCGCCACCAACACACCGACGAGCAACAGGGCGGAAGAGGTTCGCCAATCCCACCTCTGACCGACTGGGTTCTGGGCCTTCATCATGGGGGGAGGTTAGGCCGGCAACCGCGGCGGGGTCAAGCAAGGCGCGGAATCGAACCTTGGAAGAGGCAGTCGGGTCGAAGAGGAACCACCCGGCCCGGTTCTACCGCGTCCGGTCGCCGTGAGGTCGCTCCTTGCCGCGCCTTCGGCCTGAGCGACGCGAGTCGGTGACAATTCTCACGCGTTTTGCGTGAAATTCACGCAAGGAGCAGTCGGAAACATCGAGCGACCCGTTTGAGAACACCGCCCTCTTGCCTGGGCTTCCGCTGGGAAGTGCGGCACAGAGCGCAGAATCACGGTGAATTGTGCGACTTCAGCGCGCTTCCGTGGCATTCCTCCGGGTGGCATCTCTGCGCTAGTCGGCGCCAGCCGCTTGTTGGCGCATGTTCTGCTTGCTTGAATCCTATTCCATGAACTGCGGCATGCCAAAGACGGGACGGGCTCTGTGCGCGCTGCTGACCTTCCTCTGGCTTGCGCGAGCCCAACCCGCGGCCGCGGAGCATCATGGGGATTTCACCTACTCGACGGACGGTGTAGCCGTCACCATAAGAGGTTACTCCGGCCTGGGCGGTGCCGTGGCGATACCGAACACCATCGCTGGACTACCGGTCACCAGGCTGGGACGGGGTGCTTTTGCCAACTGCACCAACCTGGCCAGCGTCTCGATTCCTGACAGTGTCACTCGCATTGGGGAGTTCACCTTTGCCATCTGCTCTGGTTTGACCAACGTCACGATTCCTGATGGTGTCTCCGAGATTGGGGATTCGGCGTTCGCCTATTGTTCCAGCCTTAGGGGCGTCGCGATCCCCAATGGCGTTGCCAGCATCGGCACCTTCGCGTTCTCGTGGTGCACCAACCTGACGAGCGTCACAATTCCCAATCTTGTTACCACCATCATGGAAGGGACGTTTCACGCCTGCTGCAACTTGACCCGTGTCGCTATTCCTACCCGCGCAACCGTCATCGGGGACGAGGCGTTCTCGCGGTGCACCAGTCTCGTCGATGTGCCGCTCCCGGAGAGCGTCAGAGACATCGGGGAGAGTGCGTTCGCAGATTGTTACCGCCTGTCTAGCATGGCGATCCCCAGCACCTTAACCAGCATCGGGTGGCGGGCGTTCCTGAACTGCACTAACCTCACATCCGTCACCCTTCCCAGCGGTCTCGCCAGCATTGGAGGCTACGCTTTCGCCAACTGCTCCGGTCTGACAAATGTCGTGATTTCCGAGGGCGTCGGCAGCATCGGATTTGGCATGTTCCTTGGCTGTAGCAGCCTGACCGGCGTAACGATCCCCGATAGCGTGGGGGACATCGGTGAGGATGCGTTCTACTCTTGCGGCAGTCTGACCACGATTATCATCCCCAAGAGCGTGACCAACATTGCGCGCAAGGCATTCGGGAAGTGCGGCAAGTTAACAGCGATAACGGTAGATGGGGACAACGCCTTCCATAGTAGTCGGGACGGGGTCCTGTTCGATCGACACCAGACTACCCTCAAGCAGTGCCCGGGGGGAAGACTCGGTAGCTATACGGCGCCCCATGGTGTTACGAACATCGGTGAATGGGCGTTCACTCACTGCGGCGGCCTGTCGAGTGTCACGATCCCCAACGGTGTCAGCACCATCGGGCAATCCGCCTTCAGGTGCTGCTCCAACCTCACGAACATCACGATCCCCAACGGCGTCATCACCATCGGCTGGGACGCGTTCTCTGCCTGCAGTAGCTTGACGAGCGTGGTTGTCCCTGACGGCGCCTTCGTAATTGATGGTTGGGCGTTTTCACACTGCAGCGGTCTGACGAACGTTACAATCCCTGACAGCCTCATCAACATCGGAGCCTGGGCGTTCTCTGCCTGCACAAACCTCACCAGCGTCACGATTCCGAACAGCGTGACCGGTGTCGGTGATGGGGCGTTCTCGTATTGCAGCAGTCTGACAACCGTCACAATCGGCACCGGTGCCATTTCGGCCTCGTCAGCAGAATCTGTGGGTGAGTGGGGGTTCAGGTAATCGTCCAAGGTTG
>CAYSPU010000130.1:0-16290 GCA_964432995.1 uncultured Verrucomicrobiota bacterium | reverse complement strand
AACCCCCGTCCCTGACAATCAAACCCGTCGCGACTACATGCTTAGCCGGAGGATAGTTCTCGGCTTCGGGATGACGCCCCGGCACGAATCCCGTCGCCCAGACCGCATGGAATGATTTCGGCCGTTGCCGCGCAGCCTCCGGCACCGACCTAACCTGCTGTGGCGTTCGTCCGCCGTAGCAGGTGTCCGGCGGCGAACGTCGCGACGTTTAGGCCGCGAGAGCCAACTCTTCGTTAGCAGTTTTGTTTTGATCCGATGATTAACGAGGCCAACGGATCGTCCTCGGCATGCCGCCCCGGGCGCAATCACCAGGTCGAAACCAATACGCCCCCAGACCAGCGACAGCCGAATCTCGCACCATCAGGCGCCGGGGTCAATGCCCGCCAAGGCCCGCGCCCTTGAATCCGATACGTTGTTGCCCAGGACCGGGCGGAAGGCTAGAGTGCCATTGAATACCAGGTACCTTCCCCAGGCGGCGCGTCAGGGGATGCTGTGCTCCTGGAATCCGGCGTATTGAAACCTGATGCCGAAGCCATGAAAACTCCTCCCGATGTCTGGTCCATCTCGGCCGACAGCTTCCCGGCCGACGAGTGTTCCTCAGATCAACTCGAGTTCCTGCTGGGTTACGCGATCCTGGCGCCCTCGACGCACAACACGCAGCCGTGGCTCTTCCGGATCAACCCGACCGACGTGGAGATCTTCACCGATCCCCGGCGCACCCTGCCGGTGGTGGATCCGGACGGACGCGAGCGGGTGATGAGCGCCGGGGCGGCCCTGTTCAACTTGCGCGTGGCGGCCGAGTACTTCGGCCACGCCTACCGAGTCGACGTCCTGCCGGATCGCGACCATCCCAACCTTCTGGCCCGCCTCCAGCTCGGGCTGCGGGGCGACACCAGCTCCGAGGACGTCATGCTGTTTCAGGCCCTGACCCGCCGGCGCACCAACCGGACGCCCTACCTGCCCGACCCCATTCCCGAGGAGTTGGTAACGGAAATGGTCGAGGCCGCCGAGCACGAGGGCGCCTGGTTGGTCCTGGCGGATACCGAGGAAGCGCGCGCGGCCGTGGCCGATCTGGTTGCGGAAGCGGATCGTATTCAGTGGGCAAACCGGGCGTTTCGCCAGGAACTGGCGGCGTGGGTGCGTTCGCATCCCGGCGCGCATGCGGACGGCTTGGCCGGGCACAGCTTGGGCATCCAGGACTGGCTGTCGTTCGCCGGACCCTCGATCATCCGGACGTTCGACCGCGGCGGCGGGCAGGCGGCACGGGATCGGGACATCGCGCTCCATTCACCCGCCATCGCGATCCTCGGCACCGAAGACGACGACGTGGCCGCCTGGCTGGCGGCGGGTCAGGCTCTCGAGCACGTGCTCCTCACCGCCTGCGCGAACGACCTCTGCACTTCCTTCCTGAACCAGCCGGTGGAAGTCCCCGAATTGCGCGAGCGCATGGCCTCCTGGACCGGCCGCCCCGGCGCCCCACGCGCCGTCATCCGAATGGGGCGCGGCTCCGATGTGCCCCCCACGCCCCGACGCGGCGTGCGGGAACTCCTCGTCCACCACCAGACCGGCCACAGTTGATTGCGACTCTCCTCGGGGAACCTCGGGGTGCGCCGGCCGCACCCCCGCGCGCTCCTGCGTGATGCGGAAACATCGAACGTCCAACGTCGAACATCGAAGCAGAGCCTGCGGTTCCAAGTCCGAGGTTCAATGTTCAGCGACGATGTTGGATGTTCGGTGTTGCGCCTGAAAACGGGCGGCGTAGGGTTGGGCGATGTCGCAGTCGGGAGATCAGAAGAAGCGAAAGGGGCGTGCCCTTCTGCTCGGTGTGGGCTTGGATTCGGACGGCCACAAACGCCTGACCACCGGTCCGAATTTCGCCCTGGTCGGCGGCTCGGAGCAGACCCACGCGGAGATGACCGAGAAAGCCATCAAGATCAACGAGAAGATCTCCGCCCGCGGCAAGACGCTCGCCGACGTCAGCCGCGAGGAATTCGACGATATCGCCCACTCCGTCGGCCTGACCCGTCCGCCGAAGCAGGACCGGAATTAGCCCGCATATCTCACACGCGGGCTCAGGAACCCCCGGGTCCGCGGTCCAGGCACGAGCGGACCATCTGAACGAGGCGTTGCGGCACAAAGGGCTTGGGCAGGAAGTTCATTCCTTCCCGCAAGTCGCGGTCAGGGTTGATCGCGTCGGGGCTGTACCCGCTGCTGTAGATCACCTTGAGGGAAGGCTTGTCGGCGACGAGCCGACGGCCCAGCTCCCGGCCGCTCACCCCTTCGGGCATCACGATGTCCGTCAGGAGGAGGTCGATCCGATCGCGGTGCCGGCCCCAGATTTGCAGGGCCGCCTTCCCCGAGCGGGCTTCGAGCACGACGTAACCCCGCTCCTCGAGAATGCCCCGGACGAGTTCCCGGACGGATCCCTCGTCCTCGACGACGAGGATGGTTTCGCGTCCGCCTGCGACGGCGGGGGCCGGCAGCATCTCGGTGGCCTCGCGCGTTGGGGCTTCGCTGACGGGAAGGTAGATTTGGAAAGTGGTACCCCGTCCGACCTCGCTCCGGACGGTGATCCAGCCGCGGTGCTGGCGGACGATGCCGTAGACCGTGGCCAGGCCGAGGCCGGTCCCCTTGCCCACGTCCTTCGTGGTGAAGAACGGCTCGAAGATGTGCGGCAGGTGCTCGGCGCGAATGCCGCAGCCGGTGTCGACCACCGTCAGGCACACGTGCGGTCCCACCGACGCCTCCGGGTTCTGGCCCACGTAGGCTTCGTCCACCACACAGGCGCTCGTCATCACGGACAACTGGCCGCCCGTCGGCATGGCATCCCGCGAGTTCACCGCCAGGTTCAGCAGCGCCTGCTCCACCATGACGGGGTCGGCGTAAATCGCGGGCAGATCCGGGGCCACCTGCACCTCGAGGTGGACGTCCTCCCCAAGGGTGCGTTGGAGCATGCGCGAGAGGTGGAGCACCACCTCGTTGAGATCCAGGTGCCGAGGCTGGAGCACTTGCTTCCGGCTGAACGTCAGCAACTGGCGCGTCAAATGCGCCGCGCGCTCGGCGGCCGTCGAGATCTGCTGGAGGGAATTCTGCTGTCGGGCTGACAAGCTGGCCTGCGCCAGCATGATGGACGCGTGCCCCTGGATGACCGTCAGGAGGTTGTTGAAGTCGTGCGCCACGCCGCCCGCCAACTGGCCGATCGTCTCCATCTTCTGCGCCTGACGCAGTTGTTCCTCCAACTGCTGCCGGTCGGTGATGTCCCAGAACATGCCCTGCAGACCGATGATCTCGCCCCGCACGTTGACGATCGGCGCCCGCAGGACCTGCAGCATCCGGTGTCCCAAGCCGGGCAACTCGGTCTCCTCAATCGTCTCCCGGGACTCGCCCGTCTGCAGGACGCGGCGTTCGTCCTCCTCCGCGCGCTGGGAGAACGCTTCGGGAAAGAAATCGCGGTCCGTGTGGCCGATCACCTCCTCGAGGCGGCGTCCGACGGTCTGACAGAGCTTGCTGTTGGCAAACGTGAAGCGACGGTGAGCGTCCTTGCGGAAGACGCACTGGGGCATGGACTCGACCAGCGACGAGTACAGCCCCTGCGAGGCGCGCACGGCTTCTTCGGCCTGCTTGCGCTCGGTGATGTCCTGGACCGTGCCCAGCCACCGGACCGGCCGCCGGTCGCGGTCGTAGACCAATTCCGCCCGCTGCAGCACCACGCTTTGCGTGCCATCCGTCGTCAGGATCCGATGCTCGAACCGGTAGAGATCCAGCCCCTGCAACGCCCGCTCGATGGCCCGCCGCACCCGCTCCCGATCGTCCGGATGCACCGCCTCCAGAAACGCTTCCGGCGACGGAACGGTCTTTGCCCGCTGCAACCCCAGGATGCGATAGGTCTCCTCCGACCACTCGAAACGGTTCGTCGCCAGGTCCAATTCCCAGCTTCCGATCCGACCGATCCGCTGGGCGTCCAGCAGGGTGGCTTCCTTCCGCCGCAGCGTCTCCTCGAACTGGCGCCGTTCCGTGATATCCCGGATGAACCCCGTGAACATCGCCGGACCTTCCTTGGGCACCCGCGTCACACTCAGCTCCACGGGAAACTCGGTGCTGTCCAACCGTCGTGCCGTCATCTCCACGCGGCAACCGACCAGCACACTCTCGCGCCCTTGTTGGTAGAGCTCGAGCGCCTCGCGAAATCGGCCCTGCTCCGCCACTGGAAACACCAGCCGCGCCAACTCCTTCCCCAGCGCCGCCGCCCGCCGCATCCCAAACATCCGCTCCGCCGCCGGATTCCACTCGAACACGTTCCCCTCGTGATCCAACGTCACAATCGCGTCCAACGCGGAATCCAGGATCGCCGCCTTCCGCGCCTGGTTCTCCAGTTGCGCCTGTTCCGCCAGACGACGATCCGTGATGTCTTCAATCGCCACCCCCACCGAACGCCCGGATAACGGAAAGATCCGCACCGCGAAGTCCCGTTGCGGCACTCGCTCCGTCGCATGCCGCACCTGCACCAGATCCACCGCCTGGCCGGTCCGGATCACCTCCTCGGCGCGCCGCGGAAGCTCCGTCTCCAGCAGCATCGGGTGGATCTCCTTCAACCGCTTCCCCAACCACTCCGCCACCGGGGCCTGCAACACCCGCGCCGCCGCCGGATTCGCCGCCACCAGCTCGAAGCTCCCCAGATCGGTCGCCTCGTCCAACCGCCACACCGTCAACGCCAGCGGAAGGCTCCGCACCATGTCCCAATAGCGCTGGATCTCCTCCTCCGCCCGCCGGCGCCGCATCACTTCCGTCTCCAGTTCCGCCACCGACACCCCGTCGCGCTCCAGTTCGACGTCGACCGCCCCCGCCAGCTTCCGCCGGCGGCGGATCGCGATCTGCCGCGCCGCCATGCGCGCCAGCGCCGCCAACCCCTCCCGCTGCGAACGGCTCAGGCGCCGCGCCCGCCGGTCCAGGACACAGAGCATCCCCAGCGCCAGACCCTCCTCCGTCACCAGCGGCGCCCCCGCATAGAACCGGATCTGCGGCTCCGCCATCACCAGCGGATTGTTCGCGAACCGCGGATCCTTCGTGGCATCCGGCACGACGAAGAAGCCCGGTTCCAGAATCCCGTGGGCACAGAAGGCGATGTCCCTCGAGGTCTCCGTCGCCGTCACGCCCACCCGCGCCTTGAACCACTGCCGGTTCTCATCCACCAGCGAGATCAACGCCATCGGCGTGTCGCACAAACTCGCGGCCAACTGCACCAGGTCGTCAAACTCCGGCTCCGGCGGGGAATCCAGAATCTCCTGCCGCCTCAATGCTGTGAGGCGCGGTTCTTCATTTGGGGGAACCGGCGCTTTCATCGCGGACTCGCTTCGAAAAGCGTCATGCCATCCTCAACACTCTGCTGGGCAGCCTAGCGCCACCTCTCTTCCGGCGCCACAGCAAACACTGGCCTCGCACGCGCCGGGGCGGGAACCGGCCCGGAATCAGTGTTCGGCGCTTCCGCCGTGTTGCACGTAGAAGGCGGCGGCTTGGGATCGACGGGAGAGCTGGAGCTTGTCCAGGAGATTGCTGAAGTAGTTCTTTACGGTCTTGTCGCTCAGCTCGAGGGCCATGGCAATTTCCTTGTTGGTCTTGCCTTCGGCGACCAACGCCAGGACGCGGCGTTCCTGGGGCGACAGCGATTCCCATTTCTCGCGCGCGGTCGAGCCGGGGGGTTGGCGGGTGCGTTCGAGAACGCGGCGGGTGACGGCCGGGTCCAGAATCGACCGCCCGGCGGCCACCTCCTGGATCCCACGAACCAGCGCTTCCTCGTCAATCTCCTTCAGCAGATAGCCGTCGGCACCCGCATCCAGCGACTCGAGCACGATCTCCTCGTCGGCAAACGAGGTCAGAAACAGCACCCGGGTCTCCGGGGCCTGGCGACGAATCTCGCGGCAGGCCTCGTAGCCCTTGCCGTCGGGCAGCCGGACGTCCATGAGCACCAGGTCGGGCCTGAGGCGGACGGTCTCGCGGACGGCCTCAGCCACGGTGCCGGCTTCGCCGGCGACCGCGATCCAGGGGTATTGACCGAGCAGCGCGGTCAGGCCGGAGCGGACAACCCGGTGGTCGTCCACGATGACGATGCGGATGCGCTTGGGTTCAGGGGGATTCACAAGCCGGTTCCTTCGGAATGTCCAGGCGGACAATGGTGCCGTGCCCGGGGGCGGAGAGGATCTCGTGGCGGGCGCCGAGGTTCCGGGCACGGGCGTCAATGTTGCGGAGACCAAGGCCTCCGGACGAACGGGCCTCCGACGAGAGGCCGCTGCCGTCATCGCGAATCTCCAGGCGGGTGCCGCCGGCGGGGGCGGCGGCGAGTTCGATCTTCAACCGCTGGCAGCCGCTGTGACGGAGGGCGTTGCTGACCGCTTCGCGGGCGATCTGGAGGAGGTCCTCGGCCTGGCGGGCGCTGAGGCCGTTGGCGGCGGCGGGATCGACGAGGACTTGAAGGTCGACCGCCCGGTTCCGACCGAGGCTGGCCACAATCCCTTGCAGTGCGGTCTCGAATTCGCGTCCCTTGAGGGCCTCCGGTTCCAAACCGCCGATGAAGCGGCGCACGTCACGGATGACGGCGTTCAGGTCGGCGACACTCCGTTCGAGGTGTTGTCGCGCGGCCTCCGGCTGGCTGGCGAGCAGACGTCGGCATTCGCCCAGTCCCAGGCCGACGGCGTAAATCGACTGGATGATGCCATCGTGGAGGTCGCGGCCGATGCGGATGCGCTCTTCCAGGGAGTGACGCAAACGATGTTCGCTCTCCCGGAGTGCTTCCTCCGCGCGCCGTTGTTCCGTGACATCCCACGCCAGACCCTGGATTCGCGGGCCGTGTCCCGGGAGGTCCTGTCGGCGCAGGTTGACGTGCAAGACAACGCGGCGGCCGTCCTGGGCGACGAGTTCGAATTCGCCATGACCGGTGCCCTGACCCTCGCGGAGTTGACGAAGCAGCGTCTCGATGGCGGCTCGGTCGCGGACGCTCACCAGGTCCGGGAGCAGCGGCGGCCGGCCGTCTGTGGAATAGCCCAACACCTGCTTGCCGGCGCGGTTCAGTGAAACCAGCCGGCCGTCCGGGTCCAACGCAAACAGAATGTCATGCGCGTTTTCGAACAGGTCCCGATACCAGGCGTCGAACGCCGCCTCGCGGTTCTGGAGCGCAGTCCGCTCCAGTCGCAGCCGGCGCCGGATGAGTCCGAACCAGACCACGCCGGCCAGGGTGAACCCGACCAGCAGGATGAGCGCCCAGAACAGCTCCTGCAGCCGGGAGACCTGGGGCAACGCGGAGGACTCAGGTGCCACAGCGGCGGCCAACGTCCCGGCCGCGGAGAGCAGGAGCACGCCCCTCCCCAGGAGGACCCGCCGGGAAGCGACGCATTCCCGACATGCGTCGAGTGGCGTCTTCGCTGTAGACCTGTCCATGATCCGGGCTAAAGCCGTTTGGCCAGTTCGGCCTGGCTCCGGGCCAGCACTTCGTCGTGGAGGGACTGGCCGTGGGCATCCATGGTCACCACGGCGGGAAACCGCTCCACCTCGAACTCCCAGATGGCCTCCGGCGATCCGAATTGTTCGAGCAGGTAGACGTTGCGGACCCGGCGGATGCACGCGGCGAGGACCTGGGCGGCTCCGCCGACGGCATGGAAATAGACGCAGCCGGCCTCCCGGCACGCGGCCAACGTGCGCGCGCCCATGCCGCCCTTGCCCATGACGCCGCGGATGCCGCACCGGCGGATGATCTCCGCCTGGTAGGGCTCTTCGCGGATCGACGTCGTGGGGCCGGCGGCGAGCACCCGCCACTGGTCGCGCTCGTCGCGGAGCACGACCGGGCCGCAGTGGTAGAGGATGCGATTGCGGAGGTCGAGCGCCGGGGGCAGTGCGCCGCCTTCGTAGAGATGCTTGTGGACGGCGTCCCGACCGGTGAACAGGGTTCCGGAGATCTCCACCTCGTCGCCGACGCGGAGCTGCCGGATCTTCTCTGCCGTGAACGGTTCGTGGAGGGAGGTCATGGGTCAGTAAAGCCACTCTCGAATCGTGCCCTCGGGGTCGAGGGCGACACCCTGGCGGCGGTAGGCCCAGCACATGTAACTCACGCTCACGAAGTAGGAGGCCGGCACGCGGTTGAGGACGCCGATCTTGACGCCGAGCAACGTCGTCCGACCCCCAAAGCCCATCGGGCCAATGCCAAGCTCGTTCGCCGTCCGCAACACCTCCTGCTCCAATCGGTCGAGATCGGGTTCCGGATTCCGGTCTTCCAACCGCCGCAGAAACTGCCGCTTCGAATGCGCGTAGCCCGTGGCACGGTCGCCCCCAAGGCAAACCCCCAAAACCCCAGGCGCGCACCCTTTACCCTGGGCTTGCAGCACGGCGTCCAGGATCACCCGACGGCAGCCGTCCCGATCGCGGTTGGCCCGCAGCGCCTCGTGCGGCAGCGAGTATTGGGCGCCGACGTTTTCGCAACCGCCGCCCTTGAGGATGAGCCGAACCGCCGTCCCCGGGTCGTGGTGCTGGTGGAAATGCAGGGTGGGGGAACCCGGCCCCAGGTTGGTGCCATCGTTGCGACCAGTGAGCGGATCCACGGAGTTCTGTCGGAGATAACCGCGGCGGGTCGCCTCGGTTACTGCCAGGCGCGCGGTCTCCTCGAAAGCCAGTTGGTCGAGGCCAAGGGGACCATCCACATAGAAGAGCACGCCGCCCGTGTCCTGGCAGAGGGGTTGCGACTTCTGTCGCGCCAAGGCGATGTTCCGTTCCACGATCTCGAGGGTGGACCTGGCCGTGGCCCCCTGCAGTTCCTGGTCGAGCGCGGTTTGCAGGGCTCGGTGGACATCATCCGGAATCTCGGCCGAGGTCCGGCGGATGAGTTCGACCAGGGAGTCCAGCAGCCGGTGCATATGCCCCGACCGTAGAGCGCGCGCATCGGGGTGTCAATGAACCGGCGGAATCCCGGCGACGGTGCGATGGTGAGGCGGTGGGACGGGACGGCGTCAGAGGAGTGGGATCTGGTGCTGGCGACAGGTCTTCACCATGTCGTCAGGCCACAGACTGGCCTGAATCTCGCCGATGTGCGCCTTGCGCAGGAAATACATGCACAACCGCGACTGGCCGATGCCGCCGCCGATCGAGAGCGGCATTTCGTCATGCAACAGCCGGCGATGCCAAAGCAGTTCCGTCCGTTCCGGGCAGCCACGGATCTCGAGTTGGCGGAGCAGGGTTTCCTTGTCGACCCGGATTCCCATCGAGGAGAGCTCGAAGGCGGTTCTGAGGACGGGGTTCCAGACGAGGAGATCCCCGTTCAGGCCGTGGAACCCGCCGCCGGTGGGCGTGGTCCAGTCGTCGTAATCGGGTGCCCGACCGTCATGAGACTCGCCATTGGCCAGCGTGCCGCCGATGCCGATGAGGAACGCTGCCCGGTGTTGCTCGAGGAAGCGGTGCTCGCGTTCCTTCGGCGGCAGGTCCGGGAAACAGGCAAGCAGTTCTTCCGCGTGGACGAAAGTGATCTCCTCGGGTAGCTCCGGCCGGATGTCCGCATACCGTTCGTAGAGGAAATGCTCGGTGCGTTTGAGGATGGAGTAGATCTTCCGGACGATCTTGCGGAGAAAGTCGAGGTTCCGCTCGGCGGGCGTGATCACGCGTTCCCAGTCCCACTGGTCGACGTAGAGCGAGTGCGTGCTGTCGAGGGTCTCGTCGGCCCGAATCGCATTCATGTCGGTGTAGAGGCCGTAGCCGGCTTCGAAGTTCAGTTCGCCGAGCATCATGCGTTTCCATTTGGCGAGCGATTGGACCACCTCGACGCGGATGCCGGGCAGGTCTCGGACCGGGAAGGTGGCCGGCCGTTCGACGCCGTTGAGGTCGTCGTTGATGCCGGTGCCGCCTTGGACGAAGAGGGGGGCGGTGACCCGGCTCAGGTTGAGCTCGGTCGAGAGGTTGAGTTCGAAGAAGTCCTTCAGGCCCTTGATGGCCCGTTCCGTTTCCTTCACGCCTAGCAGGGGGCGATAGGCGGGGGGGAGGATGGTCGATGTCTTCACGCGTTGAGGGCGAATTCCCGGCTAGCGTAGACGGTCGAAGCCGGCAGTGCAACTCGCCCGGCACTCACATCCGCCGGCCAGCGCTCTTTGCCTCTCGGGCGCTGCCGGTGTCACATGCGGAACGCCCTGCGGCGACGACCGACCGGATGGCAACCTTTTGTCGTAGGTGCAACAAAGTTTTGCACGGGGTCCACATCGCGGCCGGAGGGCGCGCTACGTCTCAATCGGTTCGCCCGGCTGCGGTTCGACGACCCGGACGCGGGGGAAACGGGCCTGGATTTGCTCGGCGATCCACCGCCGGGCGGGAGGCTCGCCATGGCTCAGGAGAACGACGCGGGGGGCGACCTGGCCGACGAATTCGACGAGTTCCTCGCGGTTAGCGTGGGCCGTGAGATCGAAGTCGCGCACATCGCAGTGGCGGCTGACGTTGCCGGCGGAGGGGCTGAACGGGAAGGTCTCACCGGGTTTGGCGGCTTTCAAACGGCCGCCGGGCGTCTCGGGGTCGGCGTAGCCGACGAAGAAGATGCCGTGGCGTTCGTCGCCCAGGAGGCGCACCGCGAGGTCGTGGGCGGCGGTGTGTTCGCTCATCATGCCGGCGGTGAGGACGAAGATGCGGCCGCCGGTGAGCTTGAGGTTGGCGAGTTGGCGGGTGTCGACCACGGCCAGGTTGAGGGCTTCGTTGAGGAGCAGGTTGCTGTGCTGGCGGTGGGTCCGGTGGGCCTGGAGGTCGTAGATCTCCGTGAAGACACGGCCGAGGCCTCCCACGTGGATGGGCTGGTTCCGGAGGCGGCCGGCTCGGGTCCAGAGCGCCAGCAGGGCGAGGATCTCCTGGGTGCGCCCAAGGGCGAACGTGGGCAGCAAGACCGTCCCCCGGCGCTTCAGCACCTCCTGGATCGCCAGCAACAACCGCTCGGTCTCGGCCTCTCGGGTGAATCCAGGGGGAGTGGAACGTGCTCCCCGCGTGCATTCGAGTATCAGAACGTCCGCCTCGACGTCCTCGAACCGGGCCCCCTTCAGCAGGGTCTGATCGCCGAAGGAGACGTCACCTGAGTAGAAGAGTGTCTCCCGCTGTCCGCGGACCATGATGCCGGCCGAGCCGAGGGCGTGGCCGGCGTCGTAGAACTCAAGCGAAGGCGACCGCCGTCCGGCCCGAGTCTTGTGATGGGCCGCCCATTCCACCTCGCGGAAGTAGCGGAATCCCTGAAACCGGTCCGCCATCTCGTCCACCTCGTGATGGGAGTAGAGGGGGTATTCACGGATACCGAGTTCATCCCGCTGCCGCTTCATCACGTTGACGGAGTTGTGAAGCACGCGTTCGACCAGGAAGTAGCTCAGTTCCGTCATCAGGACGTGGGCGCGGGGGGAGCCGCGGACGGCCAACGGCAGTGCGCCCACGTGATCGTGGTGGCAGTGCGAGATGGCGATGGCGTCCAGGTCGACCGATCCGATCCGGTCGAGGAGGGGGAGGCTGGCCCGGCCCTCGCGCTTGGGGTGGGTTCCGGCGTCCAGCAACAGGTGGTGCCCGTCGAGCTCCACGAGCCAACCGCTGGCCCCCACCTCGTCGGCGGGATTCAAGTTCGTGAGATGCATGATCTTCGTCGCGCCAACAATATTTGAACAGATCCGCGCTCCCGGCCGTCCAATCAGGGACTGCTCGAAGTCGGAGTTGCTCGTTGGTTGCAGGCAACTCTGCCCGCCAGTCTTGCTGGCGGAGAGGAGGATCGTGTGGTTGTTTGGGTTGAGCGGGCATCCCGCAGGGGATGCCCGCTTCTTCTTTCCCGCATGACACGGCACACCTGCCGCCAAGTCAACCGCCAAACCGGGCCGGGAGCCGGGGTCTTTGACATTCCCGAACCGGTGCGTAGGATAGAAAGCCGGCGGGTGACGGACCGCCCCGGCTCGAGACCGGGCAGGGCACTGAATAGGGGGCCGCGCACCCCAGTCTAACGTGATGGATCGGGAAACATCATCTGAGTGACTCAGAGTGAAGAGCCCGCGGTCCTGAGAACATGAAAGAAGCGCAGAACATCGGATTTCAGAAAGGGTATTCCATGAAACCTCGTTTGCTGGTCGTGACCGCGGTTTCTCTGGCGGCCGCGGGATCGTTGGTGCTGACCGGCTGCCAACTCGGCGCCGAAGCCGAAGCGCCACCCGTCGAACCGGCAGCGGCGACGAACAGCCAGGCGGTGGCGGCGACGAACGCGGCTCCCGCTCCAGGCGTGGAGGCCGCAGCCAACACGAACGCGGAGAACCCGGAAGTCGCGGCGGCGGCGGCCGCGGCTCCTGGCGCTCCGGCGGAGGAGGCGGCGGCCCCGGCGCCGGTGGCCGTGCCTGCCCCCCCCCAACTCTCGCCCGGGGCTCTGGAGATCGTCCAGTTGGCGCAGGCGCGGGTGGGCGACCCCGTTCTGCTGGTCTACGTCGAGCGCAGCAAGACCCCGTATCGGCTGCAGGTGAACGACGTGTTGTATCTTCAGGATCTGGGCATATCCGATGAGGTGATCGCCGCGATGCTGCGTCACGACGGTGACACGGAGGGTGCGGCAGCGGTTGTGGCGGAGGCCGCGGAGGAAGCCCCCGCCGAGGCAACGCCGCCCGCGGAAATGGCTGTGCCCGCGGAAATGGCTGTGCCCGCGGAGACGGCGGCGCCCGTGGAGACGCCAGCGCCCACAGTGGCAGCCGCCGCGCCGGAGCCGGCCGCGGAACCGGCAGCGGCCCCGGCGGTGGCCGAGGCGCCGGCCCAACCGGTGACCTACAACTACTTTTACAACACGCTGTCGCCGTATGGGGCATGGCGGGAGGTGCCGGACTATGGTTGGTGCTGGCAGCCGACGGTGGCGGTGATTGATGTGGGATGGCAACCGTATTGCCATGGGGGGCGCTGGGTGTGGACGGACTGCGGTTGGTATTGGCATTCGTATTACACGTGGGGATGGGCGCCGTTCCACTATGGGCGGTGGCATTGTCATGCCCGGTGGGGGTGGCTTTGGATGCCGGACACCTGCTGGGGGCCGGCCTGGGTCACTTGGCGGCATCACCGCGGTTACCACGGATGGGCGCCGCTGCCGCCCCACAGTGTCTACGTGGCCGGCACCGGGTTCCTTTATCACGGGCGGCGCGTGAGTGTCGGTTTTGGCTTCGGATTGCCGGCGGCTCGGTACACGTTTGTTTCCACGGCGCGCTTTCATTCCGATCGTCCCTGGCACCATCGGGCACCGGCCACCACCGTGAACAACTTCTACGGGAACACCACGGTCATCAACAACTACGCCGTCGGCCGTGGGAACACCATCATCAACCAGGGGCCCGGGACGCGGGATGTGGTTGCCGCGACGCGCCGCGAGGTTCCGAAAGTCACGCTGCGGACCAGCGCGCGGCCCGAGCCGGCTGCGCCCCAGACGGCAGGCAGGCTGGATCGCAGCGGCGCGACCCTGAGTGTCTATCGGCCGAACCTCCCGCAACAGAGCGCCGCTCCGCCGTCCCAGGTTCTGCGGCGACAGCAGGAATCCGCCCGCCGCAGCGAGACGCTGGCCCGTTCGGAGCCGGCGCGTGCGGCCGCCGAGACCGCCCGCACCCGGCCGGTCGATACCCGCAGCTACTCCTCCCCGAGTGCGCGTTCCACGCCCCAGGCATCGCCGCGCACGCGGACCCCGGCCGCGAAGGCTCCGGGGACAACCGGGTCGCGTTCGAGCGAGCCGTCGCGCGACGCGGCGCCGGCGGTGACGCCTCGTTCGAGCACTTCGAAGCCGGCCACGGTCGCACCGTCCCGGCGGGAGGGCGCGCAGGAATCGGCACGTCCGGCCGCTCCGAGCCGCTCCCCAAGCTCCGAGACGCGCACGCCGCAGCGCAGCAGCCCGCCGGCCACGAGCACGCCCCAATCGCCGCCCGCCCGCCCGTCGACCGCGCCGCGTTCACGGCAGTCGTCGTCGGCGATACCCTCATCCAATCCCGCAGGCGCGGTCGCCAGCAGCAGTCGAATGGAGACTTCGCGAGCGGCCACGCTGACGCCACCGACGCCGTCGAGCCGCGCGCCGGTGTCAGGACCGGCCTACACGCCGTCGACGGCCGCGCCCCGGACGATGCCGTCGTCTGTATCCAGTCCATCGCCAAGCTCGCGCGTGACGCCGTCGTACACTCCGGCACCGTCGCGGAGTGCAGCGTCTCCGGCTCCCTCACGGAGCGCGCCATCCTATACTCCGGCTCCCTCACGGAGCGCGCCATCCTATACTCCGGCGCCGTCCCGGAGTGCGCCCGCCGCGCCGTCCTACAGTGCGCCGTCGCAGGGATCACGGTCGTCGGCGGCGCCGAGTCCGTCGAGTCCGTCCAGTTCCCGGGGGGCGCGTCAGCGCTGACGGGGTCGGCAGGTTTGACTCGGGGGGGATGGGCGAAGAGAAAGGGCAGAACGATGGGAGCATCGAGGGCGATTTGGCGTTGGCGAGGGGCGGCGCGCCGCGTGGCGGGGTGCGTGCTGGTGGCGGTGTGGGTCACGGGCTGGGCGGGGGTTGTCTACGAGACGGGGTTTGAAGGGCCGGAGTTCGAGTTGGACTACACCGTGGAAGGGCAGGGGGGGTGGACGTGTTTCCCGGCGGAGGCAAGCGGCGGCAGTGCTGTGGTGACGAACTACTTCGAGGGATGGGGGCAGCAGGCGTTGCTCGGTTTCTACACGCCGGCGAACACGAACGGCCCGGTAAGCATCTTTCCGCCGCTGAATGTGGACCCAGTGGCGATCGGAAAGCCGGTGGTCGGATTCCGGGTGACCATGGCGGTCTTCGACCCGGAGCCGCCCGAGGAGAATCGGGATTCGTTCCGCTGGAGTGTGTACAACCTGGATGGCGTGCGGCTGTTTTCGTTGGATTTCGACAATCGGAACGGGGAGATCACCTATCAACTGGAGGGCGACACGAGCCCGTTCGTTCCCACCGGCTACTACTTCGATGTGGCGACCCCGTATGACCTGGAGATGCGCATGGACTTCGCCAGCAACCGCTGGACGGCCACGTTCGGGGGAGTGGTTCTGGCCGAGAACCAGCCGATCACGCAGTTGCCGGGCAAGACGCGGCTGAACCTCGGAGACATCGACGCCGTGTGGATCAAGGGGTACGAGAACCCCGCGCTGGGGGGCAATTACATGGTGTTCGACGACTACCGCGTGGTGGCGGATGTGGCGGTGCCGGAGCCGTGCCGGCTGGAGGTGCTGGGGGTGGTGCCGGGAGTCGGTTGCGTGGTCCGATGCCATGGGGAGGCGGGGCGGACCTATGCGGTCGAGGTCAGCTCGGACTTGGTGGAGTGGGTGACGTTGGCGGTCAACATGTTGGTAGGGTCATCGTTCGAGGTGGTGGATGCGGAGGCGGCGCTGTTTCCGACCGGGTTTTATCGGGGAGCTGCCCTGTGGCCGTGAAGCCGGAGGGGATTCGGTTGCCTCGCCGTTCCTGCTGCCGTAAACACAGAGGCGGCACATCCAGTGAGCACTGACGCAGCTACCGAAGGCCTTGCTCGCGTTCGCGTGGAGGGGAAGTTCTTTCGCGCGGGCGCCCGGCGGTTCCTGGTGAAGGGGGTGACCTACGGCCCGCTGACTGCCGGCGGTCTGGACGGCGGTTTCCTGTCGCGGACCGCGACCGGGGAGGACCTGCGCCGGGCGCGCGAATTGGGGGCGAACACGCTGCGGATCTACCAGGTTCCACCTCGCTGGTTTCTGGATCTGGCGGCGGAACACGGACTGCGGTTGTTGATCGACATCCCGTGGCCGCACTATCTATGTTTCCTGGACCGGCTTGATTTGCAGCGGGAGGCCATCAATACGGTGACCCAGGCGGTCTCGGTCTGCCGCGGCCATCCGGCGGTGTTCGCCTACAGTGTGGCCAACGAGATCCCCGCGGAGATTGTCCGCTGGCAGGGGGCCCGGCGCACCGCGGCGTTCGTTGACCGGTTGATCGCCGCGGGCAAGGAATTGGATCCCGACGTCTTGTTCACCTGGGCGTCGTACCCGCCCACGGAGTATCTGCAGACCCAGAACGCCGATTTTCTCACTTTCAACGTCTTCCTGCACGAGCGTCGGGCCTTCACGGGCTACCTCGCCCGGTTGCAGACCCTGGCCAACACCCGGCCGCTCCTGCTCGGGGAGACAGGGATCGACAGTTTGCGCGAAGGTGAAGCCCGCCAGGCCGAGATCCTCAAGTGACAAGTCGAGGCCGCTTTCCAGGCAGGCCTGGCCGGGTCCACCCTCCCCAGCCTCACCGACAAATTGTACCGCAACGGCCTGCGTGGC
>CAYSPU010000129.1:0-16338 GCA_964432995.1 uncultured Verrucomicrobiota bacterium | reverse complement strand
AAAGGCTGCCAAGATGAAAAAGCGCGCAATATGCTCGTCGATGCTTTTGGGCGGTCCGGCTTTCATATTCCCATAGCAAGCGATGGGCGGTGTGTTGTCGCCGAACGCATCAGCTCACCGATGGCGGCCCCTCGGTGACTCCCGAGTGACTAGCCGGCGTGGCGAGGCCGTCCTTCGGTGTGGCGTCTTGTTGGGCCAGTCGTGGCCGCAATGCGTTGAACTTCTGCCGCTCCTCGAACGCTCTCCGTTCAAAATACCGCGCCAGCCAGTCCTTGCTGCAGGCACCTCGCAATAACAGCGCGACGATGCTGAGAATGGGCGCCACCAGCATCGTCAGCACGAGCGGCACCTCGCTCGACTCCATTTCAAAGCCATTCCCCAGCAGCAGCAGCAGTGTCAGGACGAGCAGCAGCGCATTCGCAAGGATCGCAACGATTCTCATGGCAAAGACGTAGAGTTACATCCGGCCCAGGTCTTAGGCGTTGTGCGCTGACCGCCAATCGGCGACACGCGCTGTTCGTGCCATAGGCGAAATCACTGACGTCAAAGGAAGAGGGGCGGTGGTTCTTCCGTGGGCCATGGCGGGCGCGGACGTTCGAGGTCTGGTTTGGTATTGGACCAAACGTCAGGACGATAGTCCGGAGAACAAGGAGGCGCAATCCCGGAGGTGGTGGAAAGGGAGCAAGAATCCCTATGGTAGAGAGGTTGAGAGGTTCGGGGTTCAGCGGTTCACTGTTCGAAGTTCAACGACGGAGCGGCCTCGGGCAACCCCATTTGTTTGCCAAACGCTCTGTGCCAAGGTAGACACGCCTTCGGAATGAAAGACCCTCGTCCCCGAGCACGGCGGATCGCCGCTCCCCTGTCGTCCGCCGCGGGCGTGTTCTGTCTCGCCGCCATCGCCGTGGTGCATGCCCAGAGCCCCCCGACCGACCCCGCGGCGCGGGAGTTGGGCCGCGAAGTGGCGGGCTGCGGCTGGATCCTCTTCTCCGCGAAAACGGCGTCGGGCGATTACGACCTGTTCCTCTCGCGCCCGGACGGTTCCGCCAAACGCCACGTCACCCAAACCCCGGACCAGGACGAGTATGGCGGCCGCTTTGCGCCCGACAGCCGCCGGATCCTCTACCGCCGACAGCAGCGAAGCGTCGCCCGCCGGAATGGAGAAGGGCTCAACCACGACTTGTGGGGAGCGATGGGCGAACTGGTGATCGCCAATGCCGACGGTTCAGCCCCACAATCCCAAGGTGCCGACGGAGCCTGGCCGTGGGCGTCCTGGAGTCCGGACGGGAAACAGGTGGCCTGTCTCTACAAGCGGGAAGGCCGAATCCGGATCTACGATCTGGCGACCAAGACGCTCGTGCGCGAACTGCCGCGCCAGGGGATCTTCCAGCAGATGTACTGGTCGCCCGACGGCCGCCGCCTCTGCGGCACCGCCAACCTGCGCGGCCAGGATTGGAACATCATCAGCGTGGACCTCACCACCGGGCAGTCCACGTTGCTCACCCGCGCCCTCAACTGCACGCCGGATTGGTTCCAAGGCGATTCCACCCGGGTCGTCTACTCGCACCGCACCCCCGGCCTCGGCAGCGAATACGGCTGGACCATGCTCATGCAGGCCACGGCCGACGGCAAGAGCCGCACTCTGATCTACGGCGAGCGCGGCCGCCACATCTACTATGGCTGCACCTCGCCCGACGGCCGCTACGTGATCTTCTCGCTGCCCGAATCCGACGGCGGCACGGACGCCCATATGGCCATCGTCCGGTTGGCCGACACGCCCATCGTCGTCCCGGAGGACTACGCTCCGTTGCGCTCGCTGTACCCTGGTGCGAAGAGCGGTCCGGTCCTGCGCATGGCGCACCGCGGATTCGAACCGCATTGGACCTACGCCGACCTTGGCGGAGACCGCAGATGACCAGCGGCGGGACTGCGGCCGGAGCGTTTTCTTACCACGGATGAACACGCATGAACACGGATGGGATGAGTCTCGGAACCCCTCAGGGAACCCGGTGCCGGGAGCGGCTCGACGCCCTGCGCAGGGCCCAGCGGAATCCGCTGAGGCAATCCACGATCCGCCCTCCGCCGCCTACGTCGGTGGCCCCAGCGGGTGGCGCGGCCTTGGCGTGCTGCTCTTCCTGGGTCTTGCTCTCTGGTTCCTGGCGAGCCGCGTGGACACCGGCGACGACGAAATGGTGCGCACCCTGGGCCGGCTCGAAGTGACCGCCCAGCTTCTCGACCGGCCGGAGCGCTTCCCCGAACTGGGCGCGTATCGATACACCTACGTGCTGCGCTACCAGGTAGTAAAAGTCCACCGCCCGGACCCGGAGGGGAACTACGCGCTTCGGGTCGGCGACAACATCTTCGTGGGCCACTACAAACCGTGGATGCCGCGTTCGGTCATCCGCGACCCGGACTGGGGCGACGCGCCGCTGGGCGGCAAGCTGGACCAGTTCGTGACCGGCGACGTGCATCGGATGGCCCTGGACTATGAACTGCAGGACCTGGCCCCCAGCGGCGCGCTGGACTACTGTTACCCGCCGGCCACGAACCGGTTCTTCGCCATCTGGACGAACCCAACGACCCTGTAGCATGCCGGAACTCGCATCGCTCGTCACCAGGATCCCCGATTGAAACTGCGCCGCCGCATG
Source organism: uncultured Verrucomicrobiota bacterium (assembly GCA_964432995.1). Classification (GTDB taxonomy): domain Bacteria; phylum Verrucomicrobiota; class Verrucomicrobiia; order Limisphaerales; family JAHDYP01; genus CAYSPU01. Next base: position 13,693 of record CAYSPU010000129.1, on the reverse strand, counting down.
GTCCTCACCGCCTCACCCCCTCCCTCTCCCCGAGGCATAGGGGGCAGCGTGGAGCCTGGGACCCGGGGCGTATCCCCCTCACCCGGCTACGCCACCCTCTCCCCCTCCCAGGGGGAGAGGGACGGGGTGAGCGCCCGCCGAAGGCATTCGGGCGTTGCGCCCCGGAACAGGCGGGTGGGGACGCGCGGCCCCGTGCGTCCAGGTCATCACGTCTCGTCCTCGGGAACCGCCGGACGCCCGAGGCCGGGCGTTCCTACCTCAAACGGGAGGTTCATGGGGAGGGGGACGCAGGCATGGAGAGTTTACCCTGAGAACAGCCCACGGAAAGGCTCAGGCAAAGGGAAAGCGCCGCGGCGGCAGCGCACTCCAAGACGCGGGCGCGGTCCGGCGGCGCGTTCGAGGGCGCGGGAGCGTCCTGGAGTGCGGCGCTGCGGTGCCGCTGTGGGTGGGAAAGGAACGGAGCGACCGTTCTCATGCGAAGTGACATCCCAGAATGGCCGGGGGAATTCATGGGAGGGCCACACCCCGATGACCTGGAGACGCGTTGAGGCCATGAGCCCGAACTCCGAGCTGCGCGCTCCGAGCTCCGCTGCGTCGAACGCGCTTTCACCTTGCTGACGGCGGGCCATGGTTTTCACGACGCACATTTTCGTCTTCTACTTCCTGCCGGTCTTTCTGCTGGTTTACTTCAACCTGCCCTACCGCTGGCGCAATCTGTGGATCACCCTGGCCAGCTACCTCTTCTACGGCTGGTGGCAGCCCTGGTTCGTCTGCCTCATGCTGTTCACCACCGTCATGGACTTCACCTGGGGCCGCGTCATCACCCGCCCCGGTGCCACCCCGACCCAGCGCCAGACCGCCGTCGCCGCCTGCGTCATCACCAACCTCAGCATCCTCGGCTTTTTCAAGTACTACGTCTTCGCGGCCGAGTCCCTGAATGAGCTACTCGACCTGGTCGGAGCCGAACCGTTTCGGGTGCTCCGCGTGGTGCTGCCGATCGGCATCTCCTTTTACACGTTCCACTCGCTGACCTACATCGTCGACCTGTATCGCGGCCACGCCACGCCGGCGCGGTCGTTCACGGACTTTTCGGCGTTCGTGGCGTTGTTCCCCGACCTGGTGGCAGGCCCCATCATCCGCTACAAAACGCTGGCCGCCCAACTCGCCTGCCGCGAGCACACCGTCACGCGGTTCGCCTCCGGCATCAGCATCTTCGTCCTCGGATTCGCGAAGAAGACTCTCCTGGCCAACCCGTGCGGGCACGTGGCCGATTCCGTCTTCGGCGCCGCGGCGCCTTTGGCGCTGGACGCGTGGGTGGGCGTGCTGGCCTATGCCTTTCAGATCTACTTCGATTTCTGCGGTTACTCGGATATGGCCGTCGGCCTCGGACGCATGCTGGGGTTCGAGTTTTTCAAGAACTTCGACGCGCCTTACCGTTCGGAGAGCATCACCGACCTGTGGCGCCGCTGGCACATTTCCCTCTCGAGTGTCCTGCGCGATTACCTCTACTTCCCGCTCGGCGGCAACCGGCACGGCGAGACGCGCACCTACGTCAACCTCACCGTCGTGATGCTCCTCGGCGGACTGTGGCATGGCGCGAAGTGGAACTTCATCGTCTGGGGCGCCTACCACGGACTGCTGCTTGCCTGGGAACGCCGCCGCGGCAAGGAGAGCGTCTACCACGCCTGGCCGCGCGCCGCCCGCCTCGGGGTGACCTTCCTCCTCATGCTGTTGTCCTGGGTCCTGTTCCGAGCGGACAATCTCACCGCGGCCGGTCACTACTACGGCGCCATGTTCGGGTTGGCCCGCGCCGGCGAAACCGCTTCCCTTTTGGCCGCGGACATCTACACCCCCATGCACCTTCTGGTGATGGGGATCGGCGCGATCCTCGTGTTCCAGCCCCGGCAGGCGCACGATTGGTCGTTGCGGCCGCAGACGTGGGGCCGCGTCGCCCTCCTGCTGCCCCTGTTTGTCTTCTCTGTCATGACCATGTTCACCCAGGCCTTCAATCCCTTCCTCTACTTCCAGTTCTGAACCCGATGCCCAATGCCACCCGACATAGCGAGTTGTTCCTGGTCACCGGCTTTCTGGCCTTGATCACGGCCGTGCCGATCACGCAGACCGCCCTCGAACTCGCCCGCGGACAACGGGTGCAAGCCACCGACGTTGTGCGCCACTGGCCCACCGCCGCCACCCTGCGCCAATTCGAGCACACCCTCGAAGAGAAGTCCTGGTTCCGGCAACAGCTTCGGCCGCCGTTGCAGGCATTCCTCTTCCACGCCCTGAGCGACACCGGATCCAAGGGAGTTCCCGGTCGCGACGAGTGGCTTTTCTATCGTCCGGATCTGCGCTACCTCGTCGAACCCAACCGCCGCGATACACCTCCCGCCGATTCCGTCTGGATTGCGCCTTCCACGGGTGCCACCCGCCGCGAATCGGTCGCGCGGGCCATCGTCCGTTTTCGCGACCAACTCCGGGAGCGCGACATCGCGCTGCTCGTGGTGCCCGTTCCGGGAAAGCCGAGCGTCTATCCGGATCAAGTTACGCGGCGCGAGACCGGTCGTCGGCATCCCGTCGCGTCGCCCACCTTGGAGCTGCTCCGCGCCCTGGAACGCGAGGACGTCCGCACGGTGAACCTCTTCGCGACGTTCGGCGCGGCGCGGACGGGCACCCCTCCGGGGGCAGCCCACACCCCGCTCTACCTGGCGCAGGACACCCACTGGACTCCCCAGGGTGCCCAGTTGGCGGCCACCGCCGTGGCGACGCGCCTTCGCGAACTGGCGCTTGCCCCGGCCGCCGCCAAGGAGTTCCGAACCGAGCCGGCCCGCGTCGCGCGGTGCGGCGATGTCCTCGATATGATGCAAATCCCCGCCTGGCGCGGGGCGTTCCCGCGACAAACGGTCGACTGCCTGCGAGTGGTCGATCCGATTCTGGGACCATTGGTGCCCGCCGCCTCCGACCGCCCCGGCACCTACCGTTATCCGGGACAACAGGCCTCGGTTCTGGTCCTCGGCGACAGCTTCAGCCGGATCTATCAGTACGCCGAACCCGCCTCGCTCGGCGATCTGGTCACTGCGGGCGCGACTTCGGTCTCAGCCGGCACCAAACGGCTTCTCCCCGGGTCCGCCGGATTCGTCTCCCATCTCGCCCTCGCCCTGCAGTCGCCGGTCGATGCCATCGTCAGCGACGGTGGTGCCTCCACCGACGTCCGCCGGCGGCTCAGCACCAACCCCGAAATCCTCGAAGGCAAGAAGGTCGTCGTCTGGGAGTTCGTCGAGCGCGACATCGCCCTCGGCGCCGCCGGCTGGGAAGACGTGCCTCTGCCGGACAAACTGAACTGAGATCGCGCCGCGTCACTGCTTCGCGCGTCGCCTTGCGCGTGCCACCACTCTTGCCTAAACTTCAACCCGTGCCTGCGTTTGCCATCATTGCTCATCGTCGCCATCCGACGCACCGTGTTCCCTCACCCCCCACCCTCTCCCATCCGATGGGAGAGGGTGCCCGCCAGGGCGGGTGAGGGTTTCTGCCACACCCCACGAGCCGACACTGCCAACGCCGCACCTGGTGACTCGCATGAAAAGGACTTCGAAGGAGACCTCGCCCCGAGCCGGGGTCATTGAAGGCGGTTATCTCCACGACATCCTCGCCCAACCGCCGGCGCTCGAGGAGACGATCGCCACTCTGGACGTGCCGCCGGTGCTGCAGCGGTTGACGCGCCGGCTGGCCCGGGGCGGCTACGACCGGGTGGTGTTGACCGGAATGGGGTCCTCATTTCACGGGCTGCACCCGTTGCACCTCGATCTGATCACCCAGGGTTTCCCCGCCCGCATGGTGGAGACATCCGACCTGCTCTATCACCAAGCCTCACTGCTGCGGCGTCGAACGTTGCTCGTGGTGGTGTCGCAATCGGGCGCCAGCGTCGAAATCGTCCGCTTGCTCGATCGCCTCACCAAGGGTGTGGACGTCATCGGCGTCACCAACACGCCCGGATCTCCCCTGGCGCGACGGGCCACCACCGCCCTGTTCACCCGGGCGGGGAAGGAGTTCAGTGTTTCCTGCAAGACGTACCTGGCGGCGCTGGCCGCGCTCACCTGGCTCTCGGGCATTCTGCGCCAGAAGGATCTCCCGGCGTTGCGGACAGAACTCGGGGCGGCAGCGCCAGCCACGGCCCGTTACCTGCAGGATTGGCGGGTGCACGTCACCAGCCTGCGCTCCCAACTGCGCGGTGTCCGCAACGTGTTCTTCACCGGACGCGGTGCCTCTCTCGCCGCCGCAGGTGTCGCCGGTCTGATCACCAAGGAGTCCACCCATCTCCCGGCCGAAGGCATGAGCAGCGCGGCTTTCCGTCACGGCCCTTTCGAAATGCTCAGCCCGAAGACATTTGTCGCGGTATTCCTCGGGGATGCAAACACTGCCGCTCTGAACGCGCGCCTGGCGGCGGACGTCGTCCGCGCCGGCGGCCGCGCCGCGGTCATCGCTGCCGGCGCCGCGGCTGGACCGTTCTGTCTGCCGCAGGCCCCCGAGTGTGTCCGCCCGATTCTCGAGATGCTCCCCGTCGAGATGATCACTCTGGCGTTGGCGGCCAATGAGGGCCGCGAGGCGGGCAAGTTCGTCCTGGCATCCAAAATCACCACCATTGAATGAACTCCACGCGCCGCACCGCATTTCTCCTCATCGGACTGCTGCTGGCCGGAATGGCGGTCCTGGTGGGAAACACCGCGCCCGTCCGGCTGCAGTGCGAGAATGCCGATCAACCGTTGGCGGTCGATGTCCCCAGGCCACGCCTGAGTTGGATCAACGAGGAGCAGTCCGGAGGTCGCGGGTTCCAGCAGTGGGCGTATCGCGTCCTGGTCGCCTCCTCCCCGGAGAGACTCGCGCAGGACCAGGGCGATCTCTGGGATTCGGGCTCCGTTTTGACCAACGCCTCGATCCAGATCGAATACGGCGGTCGGCCGCTCACTTCGCGGCAGCAGTGCTTTTGGAAGGTTCGCACCCGGGACCCGAACGGGCCCGCCTGGAGCCAACCCGCCTCCTGGACCATGGGACTGCTCCAGGCCGCCGACTGGCAAGCGCAGTGGATCCAAGCCGAACCCACGGAACCACCATCCGCACCCGGCGGCGCCACCACCGCGCCGGCCATGCCCATCTTTCGCTGCGCCTTCGACCTGTCGCAACCGGTGCGCCGCGCCTTGCTCCATGTTTGCGGCCTCGGCCAACACGAGGTGCGGCTGAACGGTGAGAAGGTCGGCCAGGCACTCGTCGAACCCTCCTGGTCGAACTACCGCAAGACCTGCTACTACCGGACGACCGACGTCACCTCGATGCTGCGACCCGGCGCGAACGCTCTCGGCGTGCTCCTGGGCAACGGCATGTACAACGTCGTCGGCGGCCGCTACACCAAGTTCACCGGATCGTTCGGCCCACCCAAACTCATCTGCCAACTCGAGATCGAGCACACCGACGGCTCGCGGACGGTCATCGCGAGCGACCGCACCTGGAAATGGAAGGACGGGCCGATCCGTTTCTCCTGCACCTTCGGCGGCGAAGACTACGACGCGCGCCACGAACCCGCCGGATGGGACCGCCCGGAGTTCGACGACCGCGCCTGGGCGCCCGTCCACGTGGCCGAAAGCCCCGGTGGTCAGCTCCGCAGCGAAATAGTCGAGCCGATCGTCCTGTCCTGGTCGGTCTTCGGCCCCGACCGGAGGTCGCCCCTGGGGGGCGACGTCCCGTTCAGCTTCGGGACCGACGGTGCCACGAAGGTGGGGGATGGCGTCTGGCTCTATGACTTCGGCCAGAACTTCTCCGGTTGGCCCCGCCTCCAAGTCCGCGGACCCGCAGGAGCCACGGTCAAACTGACCCCGGGCGAACTTCTCGACGATCGCGGCCGGGTCACCCAGCGGAGCTCGGGCGGCCCCGTGTCCTTCAGCTACACGTTGCGCGGTGAGGGTCTCGAGACCTGGCACCCGCGGTTCACCTACTACGGTTTCCGCTACGTGGAGGTGGAAGGCGCCGCGCTGGCCGACGCCGCCGGCGCGGCGGACAACACGCCGCGCGTCGAGCACTTGACCGGCGAGCCGCTACACACCGGCGCCCGCGCCGTCGGCCACTTCGAGTGCTCGAACGAACTGGTCAACCGCATCCACCGGCTCATCGGCGCCGCCATTCTCAGCAACTTCAAGAGCGTGCTCACCGATTGCCCGCACCGCGAGAAGCTGGGCTGGCTCGAGGTCTCCCACCTTCTGGCCCCGAGCATCCTCTACAACTTCGACGGCGCCCGTTTCTACCGGAAGATCTGTCGCGATATGCGCGAGGCCCAACTCGACAACGGCCTGGTTCCCGACATCGCCCCCGAGTTCACCGTGTTCGAAGGCGGCTTCCGCGACAGCCCGGAGTGGGGCTCGGCCTGCGTGGCCAACCCCTGGATTCTCTGGGAGACCTACGGCGACCGCCGCGCCCTCGAGGAGAACTACGACACGATGCGGCGTTACACCGACTACCTGGCCGCGCGCGCCGACGCCCAAGGCATCGTCGCCTACGGCTTGGGCGACTGGTGTGACGTGGGGCCGAAGGGCCCCGGCCCGTCGCAGTTGACCTCGCTGGGGTTAACCGGCACCGCCATGCTCTTCAACAACCTGACCATCCTCGAACGAACCGCCCGCATCCTGAGCCGCCCCGGCGAGGCCGACGCCTTCGCCCGCCGGGCCGCGGTAGTCCGCCAGGCCTTCCAGAAGGCGTTCTATCATCCCGACCAGCACAGCTACGACCGGAACAGCCAGGCCGCCAACGCCATCCCCATCGCCCTCGGCCTCGCCGAACCCGAACACCGGGCCGCAATCCTGGACCATCTCGTCCGCGATATCCGCGCCCACCAGAACCGCGTCACCGCCGGCGATGTCGGCTTCGTCTACCTCGTCCGCGCCCTCGCGGACAACGGGCGCGGCGACGTGCTTTACGACATGCTCGTCCAGGACACGGGGCCGGGCTACGCGTACCAGCTCAAGAAAGGCGCCACGTCGCTCGTCGAGACCTGGGACGCCAATCCGGCGACCTCGCAGAACCACTGCATGCTCGGCCACGTTGAGGAATGGCTCTACCGCGGCCTGGGTGGTATCCGGTTGGACCCGGCACACCCGGCTTTCCGGCACTTCGTTCTTCGTCCCGATGTGCCCCGCGAACTGGAATGGGTGAAGGCCATGCACGATTCCGCCCACGGTCCCATCATCAGTGAATGGCGCCAGACCCGCCGCAACGATGGGACCGGCTTCGACTGGACCGTCGTGATTCCCCACAACACCTCGGCTACGGTGTACGTTCCCGCCCGCGATGCCGGCGCCGTCCGCGAATCGGGTCGGCAGGCCGCGCAGGTTCCGGGCCTGAAATTCGTGCGCCACGAAGACTCGATGGCCGTGTTCGAGGCCGGCTCCGGCCGCTACGAGTTCCAGTCCAGCATCGACCGCTGATCGTGGTCAGCCGGTTCAGTGTTTGGGAGGTTCACGGTTCAGCGGTTGCGGCGGGCGGCCGGGGACGGGGTCCGCGCCGGACATAGGCGAAGGTTCCGAGGGCGATCAGGAGTCCGGCGAAACCCAGACCGAGGATGAAGGGCTTGCGGGCCACGAGCCCCAAATGCACCACCAGGTAGCTTCCCAATCCGCAGCCGATCAGGCCGCCGACCAACATTCGCCATCGGGAGCGCAGCGGGGCGAGCGCCGTGTAGACCAGAGCCGCCCCCAGGTAGAGCCCCACGTCCACGCGCAAATACGGGCGGCCTTCATGTTCGAGCGCGTTGGTGAAGAGCGCCCCGAATGTGTGTAGGATGGCCAACACCTCAAGCAGTTTGCCGGCCCGGCGCAGGTCCAGACTCCGCGATCTCTCGGTCGCCAGCATCAGGACCAGAAACACGAGGCCGTTCAGCGCCACCGACAGCGCCGCCTGGCGATCGCTGTCGAAGTAGGCCCAACGCTCTTCCGTCACGCCCAGCATCTGCAGGGTCGGGCCGTTCCAGGCAATGATGTCCAGTCCCCCAACCAGAGCCACCAGGGCCACCACGTGAAAGGGCATCGTCCACCGAACGCGCCCGTGCCGCTCGAGGGCCAACGCCATCGCTTCCATCGCTACCAGCGGCAGGCACCACAAGGCCTGGATTTCCGGGTCCTTTGACAGCCAGTCGAACGTGAGCAGCCAACTGACATAGCCGGCCGCCGCCAGCACCGCGGTTGTCCAGGCGAACCCCGTCATCTGGAGACGCCACAGGCCGAACCCGGACACACCCAGCGCGGTCAAGGTGGCGGCGAAGACCTGCTGGTTCGTGAAGTCGTCGGGGAACAACTGCCGGACGTGCGCGGCCGGTGTCGCCAGCACCTGGAACTCGGCCAGCAACGCCAGCGTGCACGGGGCGATGGCCAGCGCGGCGCCCGCCAGGAAGGTGGCCGCCGCCAGGCTCTCCCGTTCCCGGCGGGCCGCGCGCCCCGCCAGGAGGAGCGACGCCGTGAAATACGCGGGCAGCAACCAGCGCCACGGCGCGCCCAATTCGTCCCGCAACATCCACACCGTCAGAACCGTGGCCACCACCGCCAACCACGTGGCAACAGACAACACCGTCTGCAGCGGGGTGATCCGCCGCGCGTCAATGATCCAGTGGTCTTCTTCGGCCAGCAACCGCCGGTGCAGGACCGCCAGGGCGTCGTGTTCTTCTCCGGAAATGATGCTCTGACTCTGCCACGCCTCCGCCTGGCAGGAGTATTCGCTGATGCTGCGACGGAGGAGGTCGTCGTAGAGCTTCGGCTTGAGCCGGACGGGTTCGCCGACGAGGAATCGTCCCAGTTCCACCGCGACTTCTTCGGCACTGGGCCGGTCGGCCGGATCCCACGTGAGACACGCGAGGCAAATCGCCTGCAGATCTTCGGGAACGCCCACCGCCACCGCGCGCAGGAACGGCGGCGCCGTCGTCGCGATCGCCTCGAGCACTTGGCTCGCGGTCTCGCCGCCAAACGGCAACTGCCCCGTCAGCACCTTGAACATCAGGCTCCCAAACGAGAAGACATCCGAAGCCGCCTGCAGCGGCTGACCGAGCACCTGCTCGGGCGACGCGTACAACGGCGTCCCCTCGAAGCCGCGCCCTTGGCGGCTGGCCTCCTCCAACGACAGGGCCAGGCCAAAGTCCAGAATCCGCGGCCGCATGTCCGGGCCGACGATGATGTTCTCCGGCTTGAGGTCGCGGTGAACCAGGCCGCGCGCGTGAGCAACCGCCAGCGCCCGGGCCACCTCCCGAAGAAGCCGCGCCTTTTGCTCGAAGTTGAGCTGCGCCGCAAAGCGATCCAGCGGGTAACCCTCCACATACTCCATCACGATCGCCGGTGGATCCGCCTCATCCAGCACCGCGTGAATCGTCACCACCGCCGGATCGCTCAGCCCCGCGGCACTCCGCGCCTCCTCGATCACCCGCCGGCGCACCGCGGCGTCCGCCCGAAGCCGCAGCACTTTGATGGCCACCCGGCGGTTGAGCTTCTCGTCGCGCGCGGCATACACGACGCCCAGCCCGCCCTCTCCCAGCTTCCGCTCGATCCCAAACCCGGCCAGTTGGGGTGGAGTCTCCTCGCCTTCCACCGCCGGGCACGTCGGCTGGGCGCGCATGCGGCGCACGCGCAACCCTGCCTGGATTCGCTCGCGCGTTTCCTGCCGGATCGCTTCCGGCAACCCGGCCACGAAGGCCTCGATGGCTTCCGGGCCCACAGCGCCGGCATTCCTCAGGAAGGACTCCGCCTGAATCGCCGGACCGGCCGCCGCCACGCTCCGCGTCGTAACCCCCGTCAAACCTGACGCCCCCGCCGCCGCCTCATCCGGATTCGGGCACAGGAAAGTGCCGGCCGCTTCATGGGCGCGCAGCAAGGACTCGACCTCCCGATGCAGCGCCGAATCCTCCGCACACAGTTGGCCCACGAGCCGATCGCGCGCCGGACCCGACGGCACCTCCAGCGCCCGGGTGAAGACGTGTTCCGCACTGGAATAGAGATCGCCCATCACGCATCCGCTTTCAGCACGATGCTAGTCTCCCTCACCATCGGGGCCAGTCCAAACGCTGCCTCCGCGGCCCGTGCCATGAATCTCGCGATACAACCAGGCCCGGGCATGCGCCCACGAACGTTTCACCGTCGGCTCCGAAAGACCCAGCACCTGCGCCGTCTTCTCGTTCGTGAGCCCAATGAAGAACCGCAGCTTCACGACTTCAGCCTTCAGCGGGTCGACTGCCGCCAGCCGCTCCAGAGCGTCATGCACCGCCAACAGCTCGTCGTCCGTGGCCGGGGCTTCGATCTCGATTCCCTCCAGGTCCAGCGGCCGCTGGCCGCCGCCGTGCCGGAGCGCTTTCCGCCGCCGTGCCCGGTCGATCAGAATCCGGCGCATCGCCTCCGCCGCAGCGGCAAAGAAATGGGCGCGATCGCCGAACCGGGGATTCGCCGTGCCCGCCACGCGCAGCCACGCCTCGTGCACCAACGCCGTTGCCTGCAGCGTCTGTCCCGGCGCCTCGCGCGCCATCTTCTGGCGCGCCAATTGGCGGAGCTCGCCGTACACCAGCGGCAGCAATTCCTCGGCAGCTTGGGGACTGCCTGGCTGCGTGGCCTCCTGCGGCCGGGTGGTGTCGGACACGGCCGATTCTTACCCGCTTCGCCCGCGAAGCACAAGCAGCCGCGGGATCGAATCGCAGCAGAGCTGCACACGCCCTTTGCTGCGGCTCAAGACGAGCCGCGGTCCCCAACCTTGCGGGCTGGCGAGTGCCTCACTACATCCGCACGCGCACCGATTCTTCCGGACCGCGGGTCCTCTCGACCCGCAGCACAACGCACACACCGTTGGCTCAAGACGAGCCGCGGTCCGACGGAGCGCGACCGGGCCCTCGGTCGCAGCAGCAACGACAGAACGGGAGATGTCCAAGAGTCCGAAACCATGTTCGGCACGCGGGGCTGCTGCCCGCCGGGACGTCGGGCGGTCCGACGGAGCGCGACCGGGCCCTCGGTCGCAGCAGCAACGACAGAACGGGAGATGCCCAAGAGTCCGAAACCACGTTCGGCACGTGGGGCTGCTGCCCGCCGGGACGTCGGGCGGTCCGACGGAGCGCGACACGCCTCAGGTCGTGGCAGTGGCCAGCGGGCGGGAACTGGTCGGAGGTTCGGAGACGCGTCCGGCGGGCGGGGAGTCTTCGACGCGCAGATTTCGGGGCGGGGCGCAAGCTTGGCGCCGGTCCTTCCACGACGACAGAAAGGGTGTCCTCGACCGATGCACGAATCCTATCTCTCGTCGGGCAGGTTCCCGGTCTCGATAATCGAATCCGCCAGCTCCGGATACAGCTCCCGAACGCAATCCGGGCAGAGCCCGTGACTGAAGCGTGTGTCGGTGTGCGCCGCCAGGTACGCCTCCAGCCGCGTCCACAGCCCCTGATCATCGCGGACCTTCCGACAGCGGGCACACATCGGCAGCAGGCCGCGCAAGGTCCTGACTTCGGACAAGGCGCGTTCCAGGGACAGGGTCTTCTCGTTCAGGCGTTCCAAGTACCGACTGTGCGCCAGCGCAATGGCGGCCAATTCCCCAAAGACAGCAGCAATCTCGGCGTCCTCCGCGGTGAAGTCCGACGGTTTGTTGGCCAATCCCATAATGCCCACCGTCTTCTTCTCGATATTCAGAGGCGCGAACAGGACGTTGCGCATCGCCACATGGCCCGCCGGCAGATACGACACCCATCGGCTGCTCATGAAGTCGTTCTCGTACACCGCCCGGTGCGTCTCGTAGGCCGTCGCCCTGAGTCCCCGAATTGGCATCGGGAGCAGCGGGTCCACCGAACACGGCATTCCACCTGCCTCCAGAAAGAGCACCTCGTTCTCCTGCCCGTCCTCGCTCAGCAGCGCCACGTACCCGGAAACCGCGCCGGTCAACTCCCGGCATCGGTCGAAGATAGCACGCGCCGACTCCACAAACGTCCGTTTCTCCAGAATCGCTCGCGCACCACCGATTATCGCTTGCAGTCTCGTTTCGGCCGACGGGGCGAGGCTCATCACATCTGTCTCCCAGCGTCAGGCAATTGAGATCAGTGGAAACACTCCCGGATCCACGGCCCTCGTGGCGGAACTGGGAACTGCTTCCGGTTTCCGACTCTGGGCAAAGCTAGGCGGCCGAGCGCCCGAAGTCAAAGCCGAACAAGGGGAGCCGAACAAGGGGAGTGTCGCGGCGCCAGTGCATCCGGAGGTTGTCGGGCACCAGTCCCCGTCGGTGGGCGGTGCGCCGATGGTTCGAGAACGCACCCGGCAGGTGAGCCTGCCGCCCGCCGGGACGGCGGGCGGTCCGGGGGCAGCGTCAAGCACCGCAGTCCCGTTCCGGGCGTGGAAGGGGACAGTAGCCAAACATCGAACATCGAACATCCAACATCGGACTTCGAACGTTGATTTGACGTTCGATCTTCGATGTCCAGCGTTCGGCGTAAGATACAACCTGGCCATGGTCACGTCTCGTACCACTTGAGAAAGACCATCCCTAAGTCCTCCTGGCCGCCGAGCAAGCGTCGCCACTCGCGTCCGGCCTGGAACCAGGCGCCCCGCCAGAACAACCGCCAGGTCACCCTACGCCGACGCGCATCGTGCCGAAAGCAGAGGGCACACTGACGGTCCTGTGCGGCGCCCTCGGAGAGGTCGCCCCACCGTCCACGTTGTGAGAGGCTGTCACCGCTGAACGATCGACGTGCGTTGCGACGATGGAGCGCACAAGAACGCGACTACTCGCCAACACGCCTGAGCAACGCGCGCCACCGAAAGGACGGCCAACATCAGGGCGCCGAGAACTCCCAGGGAGGTGAGCAGCCACCACCCGACCGCGCCGCCCCGGCTTCCCAGCATCGGCAGCGCCACGACAGCGAGCCCGATCGCCAGCGCGTAGACCCCCAGCTTCACCGTTTCGCCGCGTGCGGGTGAGGTGCAGGCCGCCCACACACCCCGCAGGCCGGAGCGTCGGCGCGGCGGCGCGTCGGCACGGCGGCAGGCCGGCACGTCGGCTTGAGCGCCTCCCGGCAATCGGCGACTCTCCGCCGGCGCGCCCACCACTCCGCCCGCGAGCTCTGTTCGGAATCGCGTCCTGCTCCTTGGTCCGGTCCACAGGAACGTCGTCACCGCACAGCCGTACAGCAACCCGGTAAGCGTCCGCACCAGGGACTCTTGCGGCAACCAGTGGAAGCCAAACGGCACCATGAACAGAAGGAAGAACCCGTGCACCTTCAGCCATCGGCTGCTCCGCCGGGGCTGCAGCACCAGATGCGCGGCTGCCGCCAGCAGCGCGCCCGCGTAGAGCCCTGTGCAACGTTGACAGAACGGGAGCGGCACGCCGCTGGGCATCCAGGTGTGCCCCGGGTTTTGACCGCAGATGTGGCTAAACAGCGAGGCAATCGTTTCCATACAGGCAATCTCCAAAGGCCTGAATTCAGCGGTCCGTTGTCTGGGGCTGCGCAATCGGAACTCTCGTCACCGAACGCTCCCGGTCGGCGAGGTTCACCAGAAACAGAGCGCAGTCGTCGGCACTCACCTTCGCATCGTCCGTCGTGAGGTAGGTCGATGCCAGGGCCGCGGCCTGGCCATCGGGCGACAGGCCGACCTGCAGGCAAAGCAGGTCCGAGTCCTCGAGGGAGGCGGTGGGCACGAACAGCGGGATGAACCGAGCC
>CAYSPU010000128.1:0-16373 GCA_964432995.1 uncultured Verrucomicrobiota bacterium | reverse complement strand
CAGGCACCCCGCCAAAGAAGGGGCTCTGGGACTGTCCCGTCGATATGCAGGTCACCTACCACTTCCGGAATCCCGACTGGACACTGGAGTGGGGGCAACCCGGGAACCAGGTTGGCAAGACCGAGTTCGGCAACGTCTTCTGGGGTGACCGTGGCCATCTGGTCCTCGAGTGGGAAGGCGGCTATCGTCCGGCCAACCCGGAGGCCATCGCCTTCCAGTTGCCTCCCGGCGGTCAGGAAGTGCCGCGAACCGACGAGTACGAGGACTTCAACATGAACCACAAGGCCGACTGGTTTCGCTCGATTCGCGAAGGGCATTTGCGCCCCGCGGTCGATATCGAGATCGGCCACCGCACGGCGACGCTCTGCAACCTCGGCAACCTCTCGTATCTTCTGGGCCGGAAACTGGTCTGGGATGGCAAACGCCAGAAAGTCGTCGGGGACCAGCAGGCCAACCGTCTCCTCTCGCGCCCGCAGCGGTATCCCTACGTCCTGTAAGCTCCTAGGGTCAGGCGTTAAGGATTAAGCGCGGCAACTTGGGTGCCGTGCTTTGTAGGCTCTCCCGCTTAATTCTTAATGCCTGACCCTGAAGCAGACTCTCGCCTGTCGGCTTCGCAGGTTAGTTCTTGAGGGCTGACCCCGGGGCAGAGGCAACGGACTGCGGAATCAGGGCCAGCGAGGTCTGGAGCGGATACGAACAGGTACAGCCGGAGCTGGACTCGGGAATCACCACCATCCCGCCCGCCGGGATGATGTTGAGCCAGCACCCCGGTCTCGAGACCTCCGTGAGCGTTGCGCCGTCGGTTGTTTCGAGGGCCAAGTCATACATGCGCGGGTTGCTGCCGCGTCCGTAGAGGTAATGAGCGGAGCCGGTCCACCCGCCGCAGCCGTGGCCGCCGCGCAGGATCTTCTTCGTGCCTTGACGGCCGGTGTGCAGGTCGAAGTCATACGGGCGGGAGTAGACTCGGTCTCCAATCAGGACGGGGTGCTGCCATTGTTCGCCGTGCGATCCTTCGGTCGGCGCGGGTTCGTTGCCGCGCACGTCCAGCGCCAGGTAGCGGGTTTGCCACTTCGGCTTTCCCGTGTCGCCAGCGAACGCGAAGAGACCGTAGTGAACCCGATCGGTGACGTTGTAGGTGCCCGTGATGAGGACGGTGTTCTGCGCGCAATTGAGATAGAGGATATGTTCGAAGGGCAAGCGAACCGGCTGTTCGTATATCTTCCGCCCCTCTTCCGGATCCAGCGCCACCAGGAAGGTGTCCCCGGCGCAGAACTCCCGGATTCCCATGCGGCCACTCCGGCTTTCTCGCATCTTCGGCCCGCGGGACTCGACGAGGTAGATGCGATCGTCATCGATGGCGATCGCGTTGTTCATGATGGCGTCGGCACGGTAGGTCCACTGCTCTTGGCCGCTGTGCCGATCGATCGCGAAGAGATAGCGACTGACGATGACCGGCCGAAAATCGCCTTCGAGCGTGTTGACCGTGTCCACGTGCAGTTCCCGGAAGGAAGCCCCGGCGGCTTCGCCGGTGCCGAAGAGCCGGTCGCCCGTTCGACTGAGGAAGCCCCAATCGTGCACTTCGGCGTCCGTCGGTTGCGGGGCTTGCAGCGTGGTCGTATGCCTCCCCGTCCTCACGTCCACCGCCCAACAGACGTTGCTCACCACCACGTAGAGCAAGTCCTCGGTCACCAGCATCTGCCCGGAGTCTTTCAGGGCGCCCACGCGCCGCATGTAGGGAACCTCGAGCCGCCAGATCGGCGATCCGTTGTAGGCGTCCACGGCAAACACCACGTCGTTGCCGGGCACAAACACCCGCCCGTCCTTCACCAGCGAGGACATCGGGCGGTGGTGGCGGTCGACGATCTGCCGCGGGCCCGGCTCTCCGAACCACTGAATGGCCATCGGCCCGCGCAGTTGATCGCCGCTGCACGCCGTGTGCCCGGGGTTGGCGTAGAGTTGCGTCCACTCCCCGCCCTCGGGCACGGGACCCCGGCGGATTGCCGTCCAGCCACCGTCGGGGTGCAGGATGGTGGCGTGGGGAAGGTCGGAGGACGCGAGCCACGGACGCTGCCGGTTGGGCGGTCGCGAGTTTGTGAAGTTCGTTGGCTGGCCCAGGCAGGCGACACCGCCGCTGGGGCGCAGTAACCGGAACACCTCGGCGGGCGGAGTGGGCAGTTCCCCCGTGTGCAACATGCGGTCCGAGACAACCAGGTTGAACAGGTAGGAAGAGTATGGCAACGAGGTGAGGCCGCCCTGGTGAACGACGACGTGTGTTCCTTGGAGCCCGGCCCGGGCCAGCATCCCCCGCGCGGACGCCACCTTCGCGGGATCGTCCTCCACCGCCACAACGTGCAACTCCGTCTGCCGGGCGAGTTCGAGGGCGAGCCGGCCCTGTTCGTTACCCAGAACCAGGGCGTAGCCTTGGCGGATCCCGGTGTGCGCGAGGATTTGCCTGGCGGCATCCGCGCAGGCCGCCGAGAGCGCGTCCTCCGGCGGCAGCGATGCGACGGGACGCTGCGGGTCCTCGCTGCCGCTCCGCGCTGCCGCGGCACTGAAACAATGGATCGCCCCGCGGTCGGTGCTGACGAAGAGCCGTCCATTGGCCACGCTCAGGCCGTAAGCCCGCCCGTTGACGGAGCCCCGCCACACTTCCACGCCGTCGGACCGGCGGAGGGCAACCACCTGCTCATCGCCTCCCGCAAAGAACAGGTCGCCCGCCAGGATGAGCTGGTAGGGGCAATCACAGGGCTGCCGCCAGTGGTAACAGGCTTCCATCGCCGCCTCGAGATCGCGCACGGCGCGTTTGAGTTCGGCCTGCCGCTGGCGAGCTGCGTCCAGGGCGGCCCCCTGCAGCCCTTTCTTGATTTGCGCCTCGACCTCCTTCAAGGGGAGAGCGACGGCGTTGCGTTGTCGTGCCAACTCGGTGTGGCGAACACGATCCAGGGCGGCAAGTTCTCGCTGGGTATGCAGATAAGAGGTCTGTCCGTGCACGATCATGCGGAGGCCGTCGAAGGTGGCGATGCGTTCGCGCCGGGCCGGATCGACGAGCCCCAGGTTGCCTTCGCGATCGGTGCGGGTGTAGAGGAGTTCGTCGCTGACGAGGGCATAGGTGCCGCCGAGTTCGCCGCCGGCACTGAGCCGTTCGCCGGTCTCCTTGCTGAACAACGCCGGTGTGGTGCGCCCGGTGGGAACGACCAGATGGGTGCTCGAGGCCAGCAGATAGCCCTGCGGCGACACTTGGGGGATCCGCTCCTGGGCCAAGACCGCGCCGTCCTCCGCCCGCAGCACGCCTCGATACACGCCTTCGTCGGGGAACAACCCGGCAAAGAAGCAAGCCCGGTCGCCGTCGAGGAGAACCCCGCTGCGAACCGGAACCACCGAGATGACGCGTCCGTTGCCGGCGATCCGGCGCGCCTGAGGGTCGACAGTGTGCTTCCACAGCAGCGCGCCATCGGCCGTGTTGAGGCAGTAGACGCTCCCGTCGTCAGCGCCGAAAAACACCCTGCCCTTGGCCACCGAGGGCGCCAATCGGACGGGGCCTTCGGCGAAGAAGACCCAGCGTTCCCGGCCCGAAGCGGCGTCCAGGGCCCGCACCGAGTCGTCGGCTGACGACGCGAAGAAGAGCATTCCGCCGACCGACACGGTGTGGAAGGCGCGGTCGTAGGTCACGAGGGGTTTGAGTTCGCGGAAGTTGTGCCAGATATCGCGCGCGGCGGGTGCGGGCCAGGCCGGGCGAGGCGCGTGCACCGCCTGATAGGTCCACGCGGCGGCCAGGGATGTGGACAGCGATTCTTCGGTGACACCGCTGCGGGCGTTGTCGTGTTGATACGTCGGCCAGTCAGCGGCGGCGCTCGAGGAAACCAGGAGGACGGCGACCAGACGCGGAAGCCGTCGCCAGAAGCCACTGGCCGGCGGGGCGAGGGCGGGCGGAGGGACACAGCACATCTTGAGGCCACATCGTATCGGGTCTCCCGGGCCGCCTCAAGTGCCGCTTGCGTGGGTGCGATCCAAGGCGGCGGTCAAGATCTGAGCCCACCGGCGAGAACATGCCCCTGTGAGGCACGCTTGGGGCTGCTTGTCCCCCACGGGCAAGCCACAAGCGCCGCCGCGGGCGAACTCCGTGAGCGCCCAGAGCGGCAAGTCATTTGTGTGTGGAGCGCGACCGGTCCCTCGGTCGCAGCAGGAGCGAGCGGGCGGGAAGCAGTCGCAGGCTCGAGGGCGAGTCCGGCCGGTGGGACTGCTGCCCGCCGCGACGGCGGGCGGTCCGACTGCGCCCGGCGGCGCACTGCCGGACGCCGACGCGACTCTCGGATGCGCTTCTGAGCCGCGGTCGGAAGCCTCGCGGACCATTGATCAGCCTCAAATGCCCGCATGTAAACCCGTCCTTCCGTCGCGGGTCTTCCCGGCCCGCAGGGGAGGAGGCATGCACCCTCGGCTACATCTCTTTGACCGGTTCCCCGCGGTACCCTAAAGTGCCTCCCAGAATGTGCAGGATGCAACTGGGCAGTGCGGTCAGTTCGGGATCCGGAGCGCACGGTAGCGCGCCGCGGTCGACGCCGCGGGAGATGGCGTTTACGCTGATCGAGTTGCTGGTGGTGATTGCGATCATCGCCATCCTGGCCGGCATGCTGCTGCCGGCGCTGGCGCGAGCCAAATCGATCGCCTATGAGAAGACCTGCGCCAGCAATCTCCGGCAAGTCAACCTGGCCCTGATGATGTACGCGGATGACCACCAGGAGTTCTATCCGCTGGAGCTGACCGAGCACAACCCGCACTCAAACCTGCTCGAGCGGCTCGAGGCCTACCAGGCCGGAATGACGCCCGCGCTCTATTGCCCGCAAGCCCGCTTCTCCGAACGCTACGCCCAGGACCCGAGTTACACCCCAAAGGGGGGGGTCGACTCCATCGTCAACACCCCCACGAACGTGGCGCTGGGCAACATCTCCTACATCTACTGGTGTTTTCGGACCAACAAGTACTGCCCCGAGGCCGGCGCCTATTGGCGCGAAACGGCTAACTTCGTCCCCCGGCAGATCAGAGGCTCGGATGTGATCTGGCTGGACGAAGAGCGGCCGGGACTCGATGCCAGCCCGGGGGAACGGTGGGTGATCTGCGATTTCTTCCGACAAGGCGCGCCGTTCCCCCACGGGCGGTCACACGCCCGGGGGCTGAACATTGTCTACCTCGACGGACACGTGGCGCTCATGCGGGGGCGCCCCCGGACGAGCTACCGCTGAGGGCGATCGATCCCGCGCGCATCTCGAGCACCCGATCCGCGTAGGCTTCGGCGGCGGCGCCGTGGGTGACCAGGAGGATGGTCCCGCCGCTCTTCTGGTAGTGCTTTAGCTGGAGAAGCACCTCGCCCGCATTCTCCGGATCCAGATTGCCGGTCGGCTCGTCGGCCAGGACCAGCTTGGGCCGGTTCAGCAAGGCGCGCGCGATGGCCGTGCGTTGCCGTTCGCCCGTGCTGAGTGCCGACGGCCGGTGACGCTCGCGCGGATCGAGGCCGAGGTGCTTCAGCAACTCCCGCGCGCGGTCGCGCACGGCAGCCATCCCGCCTCCTCCCGAACAGGCGGCCAGCATCACGTTCTCCTGCACGTCCAGGTAGGGCAGCAGATGGAACATCTGAAAGACGAACCCGAGATGTCGGCCGCGGAACCGGTTCCGCTCGCGCCCACTCATGGCATACAAATCCTGCCCGTCCACACGGACCCGTCCCGACGTCGGCCGCAACATGCCACCAGCGGTGAGCAGGAGGGTCGTCTTGCCGCAACCGCTCGGGCCGCGCAGCACCACAAACTCGCCGGCCTTCACCTCGAGACGCACCCGGTCGAGGCCCCGCACTTCGCCGCGAGCGGTGTGGTACACCGTGGTGACCTCTTCGAAGTGGAGCGTGGCTGGAGCCGACATGTTTGCGCCCTTTCGCGGAATTCCCCGGTTAACCCTCCCGCAAGGTCTGCGCCGGATCCTGAGTGACGGCGACGACGGTGGGGAGGAAACTGGCCAAGGCGGCAAAGACCGGCGCCGCAATCGCCGCCCAGAGCAGCAGCGACGGCAACGCCCGGATCGATTTCGCCGTCACCCGGAAGATCTCCGGACCGAAATGCACGGCGAGAGCGGAGCCGAGGAAGTAACCGCCGGCGGCCCCCACCAGGCCGAGCAGGGCCGCCCGGACCAGAAAGAGTGCGGCGATGCGCTCGGACGTGTAGCCCAGCGCCCGCAGGATGCCGATCTCGAGCTTGCGCTCGCGCACATTCAGGATCGCCAGCACCCCGATCCAGGCGGCGGCGGCGGCCAACAGAAACGGCGTCAGGAAGGCCGCGTACTTCGTCGCCGTTTGACGCTGCCGGGCGCGGGCATCGGCGATGGTGCGCATCTGCAGGACCTTCGCCTCCGGCAGGACTTTCGCCAGTTCCGCGCGCAAGGTCCGCAACGGGTCCTGCTCCGAGGTCAGGCAGAGGCAATCAATGGCCTTGATCTCGTTGATGCGTCCCGGAAGACGCAGAAGCCGCTGCACATCACCCAACTCCCCAAAGACGCGGAGGTCGTCGTCCGTCCCGCTCTCCGCCAGGCACTGGGCCACGGTGAGTCGCGCAGCGCCCAACTCGAGGATCTCGCCCTTCTTCACCCCGAACTGCTGAGCCACCTGATAACCGAGGTGGACCGTGCCGGGTTGAATGGCGAAGCCCATGGGCTGATTCCGTTTCGCCGGGGCGGCGATCGCCGGCGCCAGGCCCGTCAGGATGACCTCGTGGTCCCGGAACCGGAACTTCGCCTGCAGCGCGGCCACCAGATGATTGAACGAGACGAACACGCGGTCGTATTTTGCCAACCGCTGCACCGTCTCCTCGGACATCGTCTGGTCCGAATACCCGTCCACCCAGAACCGCTCCATGTCCGTGTCCGCGGGAATGATCCGCAAGTTGAAGCCAATATCCCGCGTCAGACGGATCGTCTCCCGATGCGACGCCTCGGCGGTGGTGAAATAGGCGACGAACAGCGCGGCGGCAGCCAGGATGCCGAGGACGCTCAGCAAGGCGTTCAGCCTCCGGTGAACGAGTTCTCTCAGAATGAGCCGGGACAACGGCATACGGATCACACCGGCGGGCAACCTCACTCCCGCATCGGTCACTGGCGATGAAGACTAACGGAATCCGGTCGCCAAGGAAGCTTGAATCGCAGGAGTTAGGCTTGTATTCGCACGCGGCTGGTGGCATCGGTAGCAGAGAACCCGGAGTCTCATGCCATGAAATCGATTCTCTCGCGGCACTCTCGCGGCGCGGTCTTCAAGCTTCTGCCGTGCCTGGGTGGCGTCGCCGTCGCCGCCTCTGTGACGACCCACGGTGCGCCGGTCAACGCGGCTCCTTCGCCTGGCGACATGGCCGCACAGGTGGCGCGTGAGGTCGGCAGCCGACGCGGGGTCTGCGTCGTGCTGGGCGAACCGCGGGGCGCGCTCGCCCAGGAGCTGGCCCGTCGGACCGACTGGCTCATCTACACGCAGTTGCCCGAGGCCCGGGAGGTCGCTGCCGCCCGGCGCAGTGCGGACACCGCCGGTCTTTACGGATCGCGGCTCTTCATCGAGCAGGGACCGTCGGACCATCTGTATCTGGCGGACAACCTGGCGGACGCCGTGGTGGTCCCGGGTGATGCCACCGGGATCCCCGAGAGCGAGGTGCTGAGGGTGCTGCGACCCGAAGGCAAGGCCTTCCTCGGAAAGAGGACTCTGACCAAACCGTTCCCGGAAGGAATCGACGACTGGAGCCACCCGTATCATGGACCGGACAACAACCCGGCGTCGCGGGACCGCATCGCCAAGGGCCCCTATCTCACGCACTTCCTGGCCGATCCCCGCTACGCTCCGCTGCCGCAAGTGGCCGTGGTCTCCGCCGGTCGTGTGTTCAAGCTCTTTGGCCACATCGCCTTCAAGGAACGCGAGGAGCCCTGGCTGAACACGCTGGCCGCCTTCAACGGGTTCAATGGCGAGTTCCTCTGGCGGCGCCCGGTAACGCCGGGACTGATGATTCACCGCAGCACCCTGATCGCCACCCCCACCGCCGTCTACTTCGCCGACGACAAATCGTGCCAGGTCATCGAAGCCGCCACCGGCCAACTCCAAGACGAAATCGCCCCACCCGCGGAGGCCGCCGGCGGCACCTTCTGGAAATGGATGGCCCTCGATGACGGCGTTCTCTACGCCCTCATCGGCGCGGATGAACCACGCGACCCCGTCATCCGCATGCGCAGCGACCGACACGGCTGGCCGTGGGACCCTCTCTCGCCGGGCTTCAACCAGAAGGAGAACCCCTGGGGCTATGGCCACACCGTCCTCGCCATCGACCCCAAAACCAAGTCCATCCGCTGGCAACACCGCGAGAAGGAAGCCATCGACAGCCGGGCACTCTGTATGGCCGCTGGACGGCTGTTCCTCTTCCGACAGGGGGCGTTCCTGGTCTGTCTGGACGCACGGAGCGGCCGCGAACTCTGGCGGAAGACCCCGGCCACGGCGCCGGAGTTCCGGGAGGCCTTCGGACTCGCATTGAACCGTCAGGACTGGCGGACGAACTGGCGCACCACCGCCTACGCGAAGTGCACCGACCAGGCGCTCTACTTCTCCGGACCCACCTTCAGCAAGTTGCTCGCCCTCTCGGCCGTCGACGGCCGCATCCTCTGGCAACACCCCTACAACAACTACCAGCTCGTCCTGCTCCACGACGGCCTCTACGCCCTCAGCGGACAGATCGACGATGAGCTCAGCCGCAAGTTCGATCCCCTCACTGGAAAGGTTCTCGAGGAAGTCAAACTGGGTCGCCGCGCCTGCACCCGCCCCACGGGTGCGCTCGACGCCGTCTTCTGTCGGGCCAGCGGCGGTTCGACACGCTGGGACGCCGCCAAGGATCAACCGCAGTTGCTCTCGCCGATGCGGGCCCAGTGCCAGGACGGCGTCACGATCGGCAACGGCCTGCTCTATTGGTGGCCGTCCGTCTGCGACTGCAATCTCACCCTCTACGGCATCACCTGCCTCGGACCGGCCGGCAACTTCGATTTCGCCCAGAAAGCCGTCGATTCCGATCGCCTGCAAACGACCGACCCGACCCAACTCGCCGCCGCGGAGTTGCCCGAGTCCCCAGCCGATTGGCCCACCTTCCGCGCCGACAACACCGCCTCCGCCACCACCGAGGCCACCGTCCCCCGGCGAAGCCAACGTCTCTGGCTGCACACCTCGTCCGCGGAGGTCACCCCGACGGCACCGACCGCAGCCGGCGGTCTGGTCTTCCTCAGTGGATCGGATGGCATCGTCCGCGCCCTCGATGCGCGGACGGGACGCCCGGCCTGGACCGCCTACACCGGGGGCAATGTCCGTTTCCCGCCAACCATTTGGCAGGGGCGCGCCCTGGTCGGCTCCGGCGATGGTTGCGTGTATGCCTTCGAGGCCAAGACCGGAAGAGATCTGTGGCGCTTTCGGGCGGCACCGGTCGAACGACGGATTCCCGTCTACGGCCAACTGCTTTCCACCTGGCCGGTCGGCAGCGGCGTGCTGGTCCAGGACGGCACCGCATACGCCGCCGCCGGCATCGCCAACTACGACGGAACTCACGTCTACGCCTTGGACGCCGCCACTGGCCGGTTGCGCTGGCAGAACAACGCCTCCGGCCATCTGGATCCCCAAGCCTTCGCCGGCGTCAGCGTCCAGGGCAACATGATGATCCACCAAGGCAAACTCTGGCTGGCCGGCGGCAATGTCGTGTCCCCCGCCGTCTACTCGCTCGCCAACGGGCAGTGCCTCAACGATGTCGACCAGGTCAAACGTCTCGAGAACAACAATGTCCCCGCCTCCCAAAGCCCGCGCGGCTCCGAACTCTACCTGGTCGCCAACCAGGTCTTCGTCGGCGGCCAACCCCACTACGCGCATCCACAGTGGAAGGTCTGCGACCCGTCGGTCACCGACAAGACCTGGGTGGCTTCGCGCGGGGATCGCGATGTTCTCTGGGTCAGCAACGACCGGCTCTCGAAGGTCGTGTGCTACCCGCGCCTCGAGGAGAAACGGGCGGAGCGGCTCCTTGCCGCCTGGGGCAAGCCGCGGATTCCGGGCCTGACCGCCCAATGGGAACTCGACGCGAAGGACTGCACCGCGGTCGCGCTTTGTCAGAACGCCCTGGTGATCGTTCGCGGAACGGAGTTGCTCGCGCTTGATCTGCGTGATGGACGCCCTCTATGGACTCATGCGCTGCCCGGGACGGCGGTTCCCTGGGGCCTGGCGGTGGACCACGCCGGGCGGGTGATCGTCGCGCTTCAAGGAGGACAGGTCGTGTGCTACGGTGCCGAAGAGTTGACTGCCTCGCGATGAACGCCGCGTTTCATGAACCGCCGCGCCCTAGCCGCCGACGTCCGTCGGCGCACTCCACTTCCAGCGAGAGCGAGCACGCACTTGTCCCCGGCCGCGCGCCGGCCGCCGTCATTCGAGGTTCGCGAGCGGGTCGGGCACTTGGACCTGCTGCCAGCCGGGACGACGGACGGCCCGGAGCGTTGCTGCCGAGCGCTCGCTCCGTGGTATTGATCCCAACCCGGCACGCACTCTTGCTCTTGCTCTTGCTCTTGCTCCCGCACGGCGCCGCCTCCGCCTGCCAATACAACGTCCGCGACGTCGGCTTCGTCGATCTCGAAACCGAACCGTATCGCCTCTATGCCCTCGTCGACTCCAACACGCCTCCCGGCGCCGTGTCGCTCCTCCAACGACTGCCTCGCACGGCCTTGCAGGACTGCAACGTCCAATTCGAAATCGTGACCAAAGGCGAGGCGACAACCCACCCGGCGTCCCTGCGCCTGGTTGGAGGACCCGGCCATTCTTCTCCGAGCGTCGTCCTGGTGTCGCCTGACGGCCAGACGCTGCCGCTGCCTCTCGAACCGCCCGGCCCTACATT
Source organism: uncultured Verrucomicrobiota bacterium (assembly GCA_964432995.1). GTDB lineage: Bacteria > Verrucomicrobiota > Verrucomicrobiia > Limisphaerales > JAHDYP01 > CAYSPU01. The sequence continues at coordinate 5,454 of CAYSPU010000128.1, read as the reverse complement.
CCAGAACAGCCTGGCGTCGACGCTCGCCGAAGTTGCCTCCTCCCCCACACGCGGGGAACTCCTGGCAACGGTCAGCCGCAGCTTCGCCGCCGTCCTGTTGATCGAGGGCGAAACGGCTGCCGCCAATCAGCGCGCCCGTCAGGCCGTCGCCCAGGCCATCGACACCATCCGCAGCCAGATGCCCTCCCTGCCCAAGACGATTGCCGCGCCACCGGGCATGGTCGTGCTCGAAGCGACCGCGCTGTCCCGGGAGCGCGTCCTCCTCTGGAGTCTCGGCCTGGACACTGCTCCGACCCCTCAACCCCGCGCGGCGGTCATTTACGGACGCGCCCGCTGGATCGGGCCGTTGATGAAAGGCGACGAGATTTCGGAGCGCAATCTGGCCGGCCTGCTGTCGATCGTGGGCGTCGACTGCGAGTGCGGACTCGATGTGGCCTGGACCCTCGGCACGCGATTGCCCGTGCGCTGGCATGCGGATCTCCATGCGGAACTGGTGAGAGCTCTGGGATTCGACCCCGAGAACCCCCTGGTGCGCATGGAGGTCAGCCGCATCGCCGGACGCTCCGGATCGACCCGAACACTGGCGTCCGGTTACCAGGAGGTCGTCCTGGCCACTGATCCCGTCCCCACCGCGGGCGACCTCCCCGTCACGGCCAGTCCGCCATCGGCCTCGGACCCAACACCGCGTCGGGAGGAGGCAGCCGTTCCGCCGCTGGCGGCGGTGGACAGCACGCTCATCGTGAGGCGCGCTCTCCTGTTCCTCCTTGGCTTGGCGACCGTCGTTCTCGCGGGCGGCTTGTTCCTGCTCTGGCGGAGGGCTCACCGCCGGTCCGGATGACCGGACGATTGGTGCCGGGCGCATCCGACGTCTTCCCGAACCACAACCAGGCCTTTCGGACCGCGGGTCCTCTCGACCCGCAGCAGGACGCGCCCCCTCGGCTGCGTGTAGCCGCCTCCGTCCCACAAGTCGCGGATTCCTTTTCAGGGTCAGGCGTTAAGGAATTAACTGTCGCCGCAGGGGAAACCGCGGAGGCCCAAGTGCAGGCGTGGCTTCTGGACAGATGAGGATTTTCTGGCTTGTAGCGGCGCAAGCCGTATTCTCGCGGGGTATGCCAAGGAGGTTGCGGATTGAGTACGCCGGCGCGATGTACCATGTCACGTGCCGTGGTGTCGAACGAAGAGCCATCTTCCGGGACGATCGCGATCGCCGGCGCTTCCTGGACGATCTGCGTCAGGCGACGGATGACTGCGGGCTGCGCGTCTTCCTGTATTGCCTGATGCCGAACCATGTGCACCTGGTGCTTGAGACGCCGCTTGCCAACCTGAGTCGCTTTATGCAGAAGCTGGAAACGGCGTACACCGTGTATTTCAACCTGCGCCATCGACGCTGTGGCCATCTGATGCAGGGGCGCTACGGAGCCCAGTTGGTTGCCGGGGACACCTACCTCTTGAGGCTGACCCGCTATGTCCACTTGAATCCCGTGTTTGTGGAGGCCCTCCGGGACGCTCCGCTACAGGAGCGACGTCAGGCCTTACGTGCATATCGCTGGAGCAGCTATCGGGAGTATCTCGGGATTGTCGCCCCCATCGGATTCCTCGAGACTGGGCCCTTGCTCCAGTTGGTGGGTGGCTCGGGAATCGATCGCCATCGGCTCTACGAGCAGTATGTGGAGACAGGTCTCGCCGTGACTGACGACGAGTTTCGGGCCCTGGTACACTGGCCCGGTGGAGGGATTGGAAGCTCGGAGTTCCGCGAGCACGTCACTGGCCTCTATCGGGCCTTTGACTCCCGGGCACGCAGTGCAGAAGACGCCGCATTTCGGCGCACTCGACACCGGAAGTCCGTTGATGAAATCCTGAAGGAGACAGCCGGGGCGTTCGACCTTGCTGTCGACGAACTGCGCCAGCGGCGCCGGGGGTGCTGGGCGCGGGCTGCTGCCGCGAAGATGCTCTGGGTGTATGCCGCTCTGAACCAGCGCGAGATTGGACGAGTACTCGGGATGGGAACGGGGGCTGCGGTCTGCCAGCAGTTGCGCTCGCTGGCAGCGGCAGTAGAGAAGGATGACAAGCTGGCTCGACGCGTGGAGTCGCTGGACGAGCACCTCTCTCTTAATCCTTAACGCCTGACCCTGGCGCAGTCGGTGGCGGTAGGGGAGGTAAAGGGGCTTCGCCGAGGATGCGCCAGAGGTTGCGGAGATTCCGCTGCTGCATGCCGTGGCCCCAGTGGCCCGGGGGCGGATCGCGAAACTCGGGGAAGCGGTTGCGGACGGAGAGCCGCTGCGTGGTTTGCTCGAGCGTCCAGCCCTGCCGGAGGGCCTGCTGAACGCCGTCGAGCATCTTCCGGTAGTAGTTCCGCACCGGCAGCAGGTCGCTCTTCACCAGCAGCTCGCTGTGGGACGGCACGACGTGCTCGATCTGCCGCTCGGGTGCCAGAAACTCGTCCAGGACCGCGAGGAACCGCTGCACGTCGTTGAGCTTGGTCTGCTCTCCGATCTCGGGGAGTTGGCCCCGCTGGTAAGCGATGGCGCCGGTAACCAGGAGCCGTTCCTCAGGGACGTACACCAGGATATCCGAGAGACTGTGGCCGCGGCCGAAGAAGACCAACTCGAGATGGAGGTCGCCCAGGTCGATGGTATGCCGGTCGGAGAAAACCAAGGTCGGGGGCACGATCCTGTAACCTTCCTGCAGATCCTGCCGGTGAAGTTCCCAGAACCGGATTTCGCCCCGCACCAAGCGCTGTTCCGCCGGCCGGCCGGCGACCTGGGGGAGGAGCGCCCGGAAACGGCGGACGGTTTGGTCCATCCCGTCGAGGGCGCGGCGCTTCGCATCGGGGTCGCGCTGCCGGTGGATGAGCCACTGTTGGTCTTGGGCGAGGTTGGTGTGACCGACGATGGTGGCGCCGGGGAAGAGGCAGTTGCCACCGGCGTGACTGTCATGGGCATGGGTATTGACGGCGTAGATCCAGTCGCTGCGGCCAAAGTGCTGCTCGAGCCGCTCCTTGATCGGGGCCATGATCCGCGGCGACATCTCGGTGTCGACGATCACCAATCCCTTTGTGGATTGGATCGCGGTGAGGTTGCAGCGGCGGTCGGTTCCTACCCAGTAAGCGAGTGCCACCCGAGGCGAGAGTCGCTCGAGGGTGATGTAGTCCGCGGAATCGGCCGCCGCCACGGGCCGGAGGATGGCCATGGCCGACAAGACGGCGGAGCAGGTCGCACGGATGATGATCATGGCCTGCGGACGGTGGTCGTGTTTGGCCGCAATGTAGCATGAAGGAACGCAGACATCCAAGTGCGCCGACTGACGTCGGCGGCTACGGCGTTCATGCATGGGTAGGCCGGACCTCCAAAGTCTGGACGTGTGTTGGGGCCATGAACGCGTGGAAGGTAGGGCGCGACTCCGAGCAGAGCTCGCGAGCGGGCCTCCGGGCGCGCCGGAGACGTGCGGTTCGCCAGCATCTTCTTCCGGCGCCCTCGGAGAGGACGCCCTACCTGACGGTTCATGGGAGGCCGGCAGTGCTTGGGCCTACCTCTCCACCGCCACCCCTGGCGGCGCCTGGATGTCCGACGTGATGGAACCGTCCGTTTGGCGTTCGTGACGGACGCGGATTTGGCCGTGCGGTGTTGGATAGGTACCCTCCGCCCATTTCAGGTTGCCCAACTGAGGGGTGACGCGGACGCGCTTGCAGCCGGGTTCAACGGGCTGAACCCCGAGCACGTGCTGGCTGAGCCACGCCGTCGGGCCGCTGGCCCAGCCGTGGCAAAGGCTGTGACGGAAGCCGACATAACAATAGGCGCCGAAGTCACCGTGGATGTCCTTCTTCCCCGGCGGCACCAACTCGTCGATGCGCGCGGCGTTGTTCGTCCACTCGAGGTTGAAATCCTCCCAGAACGTGGTGGCGCCCAAATCGAGCATGGCCCCCCAATAGGTGCGGATGAACTCGAGGGCAGTGTCCACGTCTCCGGACTTCGCGAGGGCCTGCAGGACGTAGAATCCGTAAAAGGTGGAGATGCCTTTGGACCCGCCCGCCTTGAGGACAACGTCCGCCGTTTGCTTCGGGTCCACCATCCCGGCCAAGGCGAGCAACGCCGCGCCGGACTTGGACTGATTGGCGTCGGGAACGACCTGGCGCCCGCGGGTGGCGGCGTCGGAGCAGAGCTTGGCGGTCTGCGCATCGCCCAGAGTGGTCATCAGGCGCGCGCCGCTCTCGAGGGTCATAACGAGCAGGGCCTGCAATCCGGCGGTAACGCCTTGGACATTGGGCGAGCTGGGCCAGTCCAGGAACCGCATGCCGTCGATGCGCTCTTTGCCGTCCGGGCCGACCAGGTTCGCGAGGCGTTGGAGTAGAGCGGTGAGGTAGGTCTTCTGGGCTTCGAGATAGTCGCGGTTGCCTTGATGCATCCAGAGGTCCTCATGGATGAGGACCCACCACATCGAGTAGCTCGAGATCCCGTTCATCCACTCGGTAACAGGCGTGACTTCACGGGTGAGGTCCAGCGACCGCGGCACGACGTCGTTGAAGCCGAACACCGCGTGGATGGTGCTGACCTCCGGGTGCATGTCGCCGATCCAGACGAGGCGGTCGCGCTTGATTCCGTCCCAGAGGTATTCCTGCATGTTCAGGTGGACGGTGTAGGCGCCGACCTGCCAAATGCGATTGAGGCGTTCGTCGTTGCAGCGAAAGGAACCCACGTAGGGAAGGTCGCGGATCTGGAGGACGGCGCGTACCTGGCTCAACTCGACCGGCAGTTGCGGGTCCAAGTTATCGAGGCGGACGAAGCGGAAGCCGCTGGGACCGACCATTTTCTTTCCGAGCCAGGGCAGCGTGACCGCCTGGTCCCGGATGGCGTGGTCGTTCTGGGCGTTTTGCTTGCCGCCAGGCTCGGCCATGGCTTCGGAGGCCGACTCGCCGAAGCGGACGCGGAGATGGCGCAGCTTGGCCTGATCCGACGTCATGGGGGTGATCAGTTCGACGTAGCCGTGGAGTTCGCAGCCGAAATCAAGCAGCAGACCGGCCGGCGCATTGGCGGAGGCCGTCAGGACGCAGGGCGGCTGTGGCTCCTTGAGGACCGCCTGTCCGGCGTGTGGTTCCAGCAGCGAACCGGCATCCCGCACACCCGCCGGGGTCTGCCAGACCACTCGCTTCGGGGCGATGAAGAACGTGGAGAGCGGCGAGCGCTCGGCGGAATCCAGCCCCGGGGTCGCGGCCAGGGCAGACAGGGCGACGATGAGGAGGGCGGGGAGTGTTCGAACCAGGGGTGATTTCATGGGTGTGTCCGTGGAGGCTCTGTTGCAGGAAAGGCAGCCCACGAAGCGGCCGTGAGCTCACCAATGGTTGATCCAGCAGGAGGCAGTGCATTCCGTGTGGATGCGCGTGCAGTCCATGAACCTGGGCGCATCCCCCTCCCCATGAACCGGCGCGTCGGAGGTCGGCAAGCCGGCGAGTCGGCGTCG
>CAYSPU010000127.1:0-16413 GCA_964432995.1 uncultured Verrucomicrobiota bacterium | reverse complement strand
CCCGCTTGCAGAGGGTGGTCAGAACCAACTCGCCTTCCGCACCGTCCGGGAGCACCTGACCCGTTTCCGGATCGATGATCTCCGGATAGAACATGTCCTCGAAGATGTGGGGTCCGGCCTGCCGCAAGCACTCCATCGCCACGCCCGGACCGATGATCTCCGAAAGGCCATAGATGTCGTAGGCCTTGATGTTGCTCTGCGCCTCGATGCGCTGGCGCATCCCTTCCGTCCACGGCTCCGCGCCGAAGACCCCGGCCCGCAGCGGCAGCTTCTTCATGTCCACTCCCAGCTCCGCGGAACGTTCGATGAGGTGGAGGAAGTAACTCGGCGTGCAACAGATCGCGGTGACCCCAAAGTCCTTGAGGACCATGATCTGACGGTCCGTGTTCCCGCCGGAGATGGGGATCACGGCGGCGCCCAGGGCCTCGGCGCCGTAGTGGGCGCCCAAGCCGCCGGTGAACAGGCCGTAGCCGTAGGCGTTCTGGATGATGTCGCCCCGGTGCAGCCCGCAGGCCGCGAAGCTGCGCAGCATGGCCAGGGCCCAGTCCTGGACGTCTTCCTGGGTGTAGCCCACGACGATGGGTTTGCCGGTCGTGCCGCTCGAAGCGTGGAACCGCACCACCTCCGGCAGCGGACTGGCAAACAACCCAAACGGATACGTGTCCCGCAGGTCCGTCTTCGCGGTGAACGGCAACCGCCGGACGTCCTCCAACGATCGGAGATCCGCGGGCTTGAGCCCCCGCTCATCCATGCGGCTGCGGAAGAGCGCCACGTGGTCGTAGGCGCGCTGCACCATCGCGCGCAATCGCGTCAACTGGAGGTCCCGCAACTGCGGAACCGGGAGATAGTCCATGGCGCTGGCCGGATGGAAACCCGCCCCGCCTGGTTGGCCCGTGTCATTCATAGGTTGTGCCTTCTCTTTCTGCTTCGGTCACCCGTTCGCGGCCGGTCCCGCGGGCGCCCCGCGGAACGCCTCCCGGCCCAACTGAAACGCCTTGCGGTTCGTTTCCAACACCGCCGCCGGGAGATTCGCCGCCAGCGCGGCGTCCCAACACCCGTCGGGAATCTCCAGATGCCGGCTCAAGAGCCCGACCATCGCCACGTTGAAGCTCCGCTTGTTCTCGAGCTTGTCCGCCGGGATGTCGGCCGGTTCGAGCAGCACCCCCGCCGGCCGCAGCAAGCCGCGGTTGTTCTCCACCTGGTCCGGCGCCAACACCACCAGGATGTCCGCCTCGCCCGCCGGAATCAGCGGGCTGAAGACGCGGTCGCCAAACCGCACGTCGCTGTTCACCGAACCGCCCCGCTGGCTCATGCCGTGAACCTCGGCCTTCTTCACATCCAGACCCGCCCGGAAGGCCGCTGCGGCGAGAATGTCGGAAGCCTTCAGCACGCCCTGGCCACCGAGGCCGGCGAAGACCACGTTGATCACTTTGGATGAAGAAGTGGACACAGTCATGGATGATGGTCCGTCGGGATTTGCCCTTGGGCCGGATCGGTCGGCCCGCACCCGCAGGTGCCGCCGCCTCCCGCCACCCCGCACCCGCGGGCTTCCGGTTTCGCGTCGCGTTGTTCGAGTTCCTTCAATCGCTTCACAATCAGGACGCAGGGTCGCCGCGCGATGATCACCGCCAGTTCGCCACTGGCCAGGCATTCCGCCAGCACCCGGTCGAATTCGTCCGAGCCAACGCGGGGCTCGACGACGTGCACCCGGCGCACGCCGAGTGTCCGCGCCAGGTCCTCCAGCACCAGCCGGTTGGTCGGCTCGTGGTTCAGCCGGCGCCCCGTCGCGGGATGCTCCTGGTGCCCCGTCATCGCCGTGGTCGCGTTATCCAGGATGATCAGCACGTGCCCGCCGGGCGGCGGGTTGTAGACCATCTCGACCAGGCCGCTGATGCCGCTGTGGACGAACGTGCTGTCGCCAATGATGCTGACCACGCGACGCGCCTCCTCCGTCGGCAACACGTGGCGCAGGCCCAACCCCACCCCCAGGCTCGCCCCCATGCAGACGCAACTGTCCATCGCGTCGAACGGCGCCAACGCCCCGAGGGTGTAGCAGCCGATATCGCCCGCCACGATGCAGTTCTGCTTCTTCAGCGCCTGATACACCACCCGGTAGGGACACGCGTCGCACAACTGCGGCGGTTTGCCCGGCGGCTTCGCCGGGTCGGGCGTGTCGTCCCGGGCCAGGATCCGCCGCACGCGGGCGACGTCGAACTCGCCGAAGCGATAGCGATCGAGTTTGCCTTCGACCGCGATTCCGGCATGGCGGATGCCTTCGACCAGGTAGGGGTCGCCCTCCTCGAGGGCGAAGCAGCGTTCCATCCTCCGCGCAAACGCACGGATCTTCTCGATCGGCAGCGGGTGGGTCATGCCCAGCTTCAACACGCTGGCGTCGGGCGCGGCGTCCCGCGCGTGCAGATACGAGATCCCCGAAGTGACGATGCCCAGCCGGTCCGCACCCGGGATAACCTGGTTCAGGGATGACGTCTCGTTCCAGGCGGCGATCTCGGCCAGCTTCTGCCGCAGTCGGCCATGGGCCGGGCGGGCCCAGGCCGGGATCATCACGCGGCCCTTGACATCGCGCTCCCAGGCGGGAGCCGGCGGCGGTGGGCTGCGGCGCGGGGCGACGATGCTCTTGCTGTGACAGACACGGGTCGTGACGCGAAGGAGAACCGGGATCCGCCAGCGTTCGGAGATCTCGACGGCGGAAAAGAGGAAGTCGTAGGACTCCTGGGAATCGGACGGTTCGAGCATGGGGACCCCGGCGGCGAGGGCGTAGCGCCGGTTGTCCTGTTCGTTCTGGCTCGAGGCCATGCCGGGGTCATCGGCGGAAACGACAATCAGGGCTCCATGCACCCCCGTGTAGGCCACCGTGAAGAACGGGTCGGACGCGACGTTCAGCCCCACGTGCTTCATCGTGGCCATGGCCCGCGCACCGCCGTAAGCGGCGCCGATCGCCACCTCGAGGGCCACCTTCTCGTTCGGAGACCACTGGGCCCGGCCGCCGAGCCGGCCGAAGTTCTCCAGAATCTCCGTGGATGGGGTGCCGGGATAGCCGGCGCCCAGGGCTACTCCGGCGTGGGCGGCCGCCAGCGCGATTGCTTCGTTGCCGCTCAACAGTTGGCGGGCGGGATCCGTCGTCATGCGTGTGCCCGTGTATACCCGCCAGCCGCTCCGGTTTCAACCATTACCCCGTTCCTCTTCCTTTTTTCTGTTCGCGCTCCTCCTCATACTCCCATGCTCAGTCTTGCTCCTAATCCTAATCCTAATCCCCAGTCCCAGCCCTCCCGATCTTCTCGGTGAAAGAGGCCGAAGGACGTCGGGGCATGTAGGATTGGACCGAGATGACGACTACGAGCAAGAGCAAGAGCAAGAGCAAGAGCAAGAGCAAGAGCAAGAGCAAGAGCAGAGTCCCCGGGGGGCATCACCGTCCTCTGGCGGTGTGCCGGAGATGCCGGTCCGCGAAGTCCAGGTACCGTGCCCAATCGTAGGCGGTCTGGTCATGCTCGCCGGTGCGCAGGTGGTAGCCCACGAAATCGCCCACCGGCCGATCGGGCGGCGGCATCTCCGCGACCCCAACACAGCTGCGGCCGAAGAGGGCATACACCGGTCCGGCATGCAGCGCGGCCAGGAATTCGCCGCGCGGGTCCGCCCAACGGTCCTCCGTGGCGCTGGCCACATATGCCGGGCGCGGCGCCGCCAGCGCCACCAGCAGGTGCGCGTCTACCGGCAACGCCTCCTCCCGACCCGCATAGCTGCGGTAGCGCGGGCAGAACCAGTACGGCACCGCGTCGACCAAGTGCTTGATGGTCTCGCCGTATCGACGTCGGGCCAGCGAGGCGCCGCCTTCCCCCGAGTCGTTCGAAATCACGAGGGCGAAGCGTTCGTCGGTCGCTCCGGCCCAGAGGGCGGTCTTGCCCAGGCGCGAGTGTCCGATGACCGCCACCCGTTTCGCGTCGATCGCCGGTTCCCGTTCGAGGGCGTCCAGGGCGCGGCTCAGGCCCCACGCCCAGGCGCCGATCGCGCTCCAGTCCTCAGGTTTCGGCGCCGATCGTTCCGCGGATGCGGCAAATGCCCCGCGGATTCCCAGCCGCCAACCCTCGGCGAAGTCCGGCTCGAGGTCGCCGTAATACACCGTTGCCAGCGCGTAGCCCCGCGCCAACACCCGCTCCACCTGCCACCGGCTCGCGTGACATCCGCGCGTGGCTTCCGTCGCCCGGTTCCCGACAATCCCCATTTCCTTGGTCGGCCGCATCCAGCGTTCCGACAGCCGGATGCCGGGGTCGGGGTGGACACACGCATTGCCGTAGTAGTTCAACCCCAGGAACGCCGGCACGGGGCGCTTCGCGGCGTTGGGGAGGTAGACCAGCACATCCATAGTCGGGCCGTCGCTTCGTCCCGTGAGCCGGACTGTGATCTCCTTCCGCGTCGCCAGACCGCCAAGCGCACTCGCATCCACCGATGTCACCTCGAGCCCGACCTTGCGCCTCGGCTTGGGACTGTGCCCGTAGACGTGTTCCTGGAAAAGGCGCAGGACTTCCGGCCGGCGCTTCCGTTGCCAGGCCCGGGCGTTGCGGACCGCCGAACCGTCCTGCATGACAAGCGGGTCCGGCAAGACATAGGCGGGGACTTTCGCCTCGTCGTAGTTCACATCCGCCGGTTCCGCCCGACCGGGGGAGGCGAGCGCGGCTGCCATCGCCAAGGTTCCAAGGAGAAACCGCGGACAGTTCTTCATAGGCTCACGTTCCTCGTCCTAATCCTAATCCTGCTCGTAATCCGAATCGCAATCTTGATTCCCATCCTGCTCATGCCAAGCCATGGAAGAGCAAGAGCAAGATCGTGATCAAGGGCAGGATGTTGTTCGTGTACCCAGCCCATCCCTCCGGTTTTACCTCGTCTCCATCTCAATCGCGACTTCCGTTCCTGGCACTCGCAGCACCACGACCCCTGCATTGGACACATACTCATGAGGGGCCTCGAGCGCGACGTGCCTGCCGTTGATCCGCACCTGCGGTTGGCGTTCCAGGCCGTTCACCAGCACCCAGGAGCCAGCCGCGCACCAGCCGCACACCCGGAACCGCAGTCCCCGCGGCGTCTCCTCGAAGGCCCGGATCTCGCCTGCGGCGTGCACGCGCCACCCGCGGTGCCGGGCGGACCGGAAGTCGCAGACCTCCTTGCCCCCGAAGAACCGACGGGCCTGGGAGAGCACTGTGGCCGGGTTGATGGCGGGTCCGTCCCGCACCTGTCGGCTCAGGACGAAGCTGTCCGGCAGCAATCCCTGGCGATCCGCGTTACCAGAAGGCCAGGTATGCTGCACGCCGGCGACGGCGATGCCGTCCGCCAACTGCCGCCACGGTCCGGACGGATCGTGCCGAGCCAGACCGTGGAGGGCCTCGCCGTAGACCAGGCCGCACCATTGGACGGGCAGGCCGATCCAGACCGGCGCTTGCCAACCGGTTGCGCCCAGGACCGCGATGGTGTTGTACACCCCGATCGGTCCGGCGGCAGGCCGCGTCAGGTAGACAAACGGCACGCCCGTCCAGGCCCAGTCTTTGGCCTCCTCCAGGAAGTCCGCGTGGCCGGCCAATTCGTAGCCGAGCGTATACGCGCGCACCAGGTGGGCGGCCGCGAGAATATCCGGGGTGTGCAGGGGGATTTCCCAGGTTTGCGCGCCGCGCGGCACGGAGCCGCGGAATTTGCCCAAGCCGCGCAAGTGCCTCAAGCCCGCCTCGATCAACTCGCGATCGCCGGTGAAAGCCGCGCACTCCAGAAGCTGGGCGACGACCTGGGCGGCCAGCCCGTTCGCTTCCTTGGAGAAGTGAGTCGAGCCGTAGTCCACACCTCCGGGCGACGGCTCATAGATCACGGCGCCGTCGCTGCGAAACCGCGTCAGCAACGCGCGTCCGCGGTTCAGGGTCACTTCGAGGTTCTCCGCGAGCGCACCGTAGACCAGAGCGGGCGCGGGATAGCGGACATGGCCAACGGCGGCGGAATTGTAGCTCTGGGGTGGCACACGTTCGCGAGCGCCCCGCGCGGCAATTCGCAATCGACCTGCCAGTTCTTCGTCCGAAACGTGAAGCGTGAGCCAGTCCATCCACAGGGCGGCGTCCGCGGCCGGCGTCGGTCCGAAACCGGGCCGATAGGCGTGGCGATAGAGACTCCCCTCGCGGATCCCGGAGTCCAGCCATCCTCGGGCGGCGAGTCGGTAGTAGTCCGTGGCCGACACACCGGGATCCGGCAACGGCGGCAGGCCGCGGAGGCGCACGAAGTCCCGAACGGCCGGCAGGACGCTGGCGCCGCGTCCGCCAACCAATGTGAGCCGGACACGCAATGGGCTGCCGGCGCGCAGCCATTCACCTCCGTACGGCAGCAGCCTGCCCGGGTCCCGGTTGGATTCATCGGAACCCGGGAAGACCAATCCCAACAGATGGCCGCCGGATCCGAACTGACGATCGGGCGAATCGAAGACCACGCCGAGGTCGGCTCGCGGTTCCCAGATCAGTCCCAGGTAGCGGTCGGCGGCGGCCAGCGCGGCCAGCGGCATCGTCAGCTTCTCCTTCGCCGGCATCAAGCGGCGGGCGGCAGGACCGCGCAAGTCCGCTTCCGAGCTGCTGGGCTCATTCTCGAGGTATTCGACCCCGGCGAGCAGTGCCTGCGCCTTGTTGGTGCCGTAACTGCCCACACCCGGGAACAACAGGAACGCCGGAAACCACACGACCCGTCGATCGGTGTTGACCGACACCTCGACTTCCAGCTCCAGTCGCTCATTCTCCGCGGCCTGGAAGCACTGCCGGATCTGCCACGTGCCGCCGTCCGCATCCACCAGCCGTCGCCGCGCTTCCAACTGCTGCCCCCTCCGCACCACCGTGGCCCCATCGTGGCCGCCCCACGGCATCCAGCGGACAACACCCGCCCGCTCATAGCCGATCAGCGCCTCCGCATGGCCCACGGCGAACCGCTCGCCGGCGATGTCGAGGGCGAAAGCCCCCAAGGCGTTCGCCGCATGGAGGAGCCGCAGCGCCCCCGCATCGAGTCGCAGCGGCGCCCCCTCCCATTCCGGGACGGATGGTTGGGGCCAGACCGGACTGCGGATGACGGCGCGTTCAGCGAGGCGAAGGCGCGCGACCACGCATTCGCCGCTCGCACCCGGCGGGTCGAATCGGAAACGGACACCCGGCCCCAGCGCCGGGAGGGGCTGCCGGATGTCAACCCATTGCCCCGGGGGCACGGTGAACCGAACCGACCCTTCTTCCGTGGGCGCATCGCGGAAGTAGAAGACCTGCGCCGTGCCTCCGGCCTCCGCCCGCAGCCGCGCCTCGAGCCACAGCGGTGTCTCCGTCGGATAATCCCTCGCCGGCCCCCCGATGTAGGGATCCGCCCCGGCAATGTGGATCTTCAAGCCGTCGCGGCTCGCTTCGAGCGCGGAGACGTCGTGCATCGGCGTCCAGCCAGCGGCGCCCTCAGGGGTGGTGAACTCGAACGAGGCCAGGGTGCCGGCGTGCGCCGTCCAACTCAACGCCGCGATGACGGCCAGTGTGCGGGCACCGCCCGCCACCCGCCCGGGGATGGTCCGAAGCGGACACCACTCCCGACGCCCCACCGATCTCCGGGGAACATGCACGACGGCATTCAATCGTGCCTCGGCCGCGTCGGCAAGTGATCCGCGACCTTGCTTTGCAGGCTGGGGCGTCAGGCTGCCTCGGGAACCGGTGACTCCGCCGGGGCGAGGGAACGCCTGGGGGGACGCCGCACTGGGATTCGCGGTCACGCCGGGCCTTCCGGAGGAAGAGCCGACGGTCATGAAGGAGGGCTCCGGGCCAACCACTGCACCCGCCGCCCATCGCGACGGGTTCAACTGACCGGCACCAGCGAGACCCGTTCCCCCTTTTCGTTGCGGGTGATTCCCTGGGCCCGGGGGTCGAGTGCCATAACTCCATCCACCAGGAAGGCGTAGCGGTGGTGTCCGTGGCGGAGGTCCAAGGCGAGGAACCAGGCTTGGTCGGGCATCTGTTGCATGGGGTGCGCGGCCGGGTTCCAGTCGTTGAAGTCGCCGACGAGGCTGACGGTGCTGGCCTGGGGCGCCTGGCAGACGAACCGGACGGCCCGCTGGGTGCGGTGCGCGCTGTAGCGATGCAGAGTGTTCATGCCAGCAGCTTGTGTAGGACGATCAGGGCGGTCCGACGGACCGTTTCGGATTGGCTTTCGAGGAGCCGGTATTCCTCCACCCACCCGGCGCGGGACTGGTTTCGCTCCCGCCACACGGCCTTCAGCACCCGCTCGGTGCGCTCCACCTGCTGCATGGCCGAAGCGAAGGACTCGCGGCCCTCGGGCAGATCGGTGATGTTGCCGACGAAGAAGCGACTGATCCGCTGGTTCGTGAAGACGGCCTGGAGAAGAGTCACCACTGTTTGCTCGTAGGCATACCAGCGTTGCCGCAGCACCTCGCGCAGAAAACCGTGCCGGATCGCGAAGAACTCCGACCGCGGGCGCTCCGTGTATTGCCGGATCTCCTGGGCTTCGGCGGGGAACCAGACATACAGCAGCGCGAAGGTGCCGTAGGTGTCGATCAACTGCTTCGAGTTGCTGTGGTCGGTGGCGATCTCGCCGACGCAAAGATCCTGATCGAGTTCGAGGATGATCTCCGGAAGATCGTGCAGGCGGCCCAGCACTTCGCGCCCGACGGCCGTGCCGTAGTTGAAGTCGCCGGGGATGAGCCAATACACGTCGTCGGCCGATCCGCGGTCGAACGCCGTTCCCAAACCCGTGTACCACATCTGGCAGGTGTCCACACACCACGCGTCCACAATATCCGAGTGGCGGCCCACGGTCTCCTTGCGAAAGGTGTCGAAGGAACGGTCGCTTTCGAGCCCGTGCCCGGTCTTCCGGTCAATCACGGTGATCGGCCGCGCATAGCGCGCCCGATCGGCATCCAGCCGCGCCACCAACTCGTAGAGCACAGTCAGGTCGGCGTAGTCCGCCGGGGGACGAAACGGATAAATCACCACCGGGTGAATCCGGCCTGGCCGGGCCGATGATGCGGAGTGTCGAGCCGCCTTTGCGTGGGGCGCGCCCGCCGAGGAGTGCTTGGGCTGTCCGGGCATGACATCACCGTAGTCGAGGTCCGCCCGCTTGAACAGCCCGGAGTTGCGCGGGGACCGCACTCCGCGCTTGCGCGGGAGCGCGGCCTGGGTCTAGCCTGCTCCCGCTTCGCGTCCCATGAAGATCATCTGCGCCTGGTGCAATCGTGTGATCGGCGGCCGGGGATCCGACCTGAGCCACGGCATCTGCAAGCGCTGTTTTGACGACCTGCTGCAGGCGCAGTTTGACTTCATGACCGTGCTCCCGACCTCGCCCGCGACGGCGAAGCCCGGCCGCCGCGCCACGGGCGCGCAGGTGCCGCCAAAGCGCAACCCCCGAGTCCAACCGGCGTTCGCGGGGTTCTGAGCCTCGTCCCGGTGATTGACGCGGCCTCGCCTGACAGTCAGAATTGCGGGTGATGAGGCGGCCGCCGTTCAACGCGGAGGTTTGCGCCCACCAAGGTGCGGGCCAAAGGCCGCAAGGACACCACCCCGCCACCGCCAGCCGCCCCCTCCGTCGCCGCTTCCCCGCCGTGGTGGCGACAGCCCTCATCTTGGTCCTGGCGGATGCGTTCCCGTCCCGCGGCGCCACGTTTGCCGACAGCGAGTATCTGATCGAATCCTGGGAAACTGACCAGGGGCTTCCGGAGAACTCCGCCACCGCGATGGTGCAGGCCCGCGACGGCAGTCTCTGGTTTGGCACCTTCAACGGCTTGGTTCGTTTCGACGGCGCGCGGTTTGCCGTGCACGACCCCGCGAATACGCCGGGGCTGCCCAGCGCGGGCATCGTTCATCTGCACCAGGATGCTTCGGGCCGGCTCTACGTGAGCACCACCCGCGGCCTGGTGGTCAGCAAACCCCATCGCTGGACGACGTTTCAGCCCGTGCCGGCTTGGACCGGCGATTACGTCCGGGCCTTCAGCGAAAACGCGGGGGTTCTCTGCGCCACGAGTTTTGACGGGAAGGTCTTCCGCGAGCAGGCGGGGCGCTTCGAGGAGTTGCCGGAGCCGCCCGGCCGGCCGGGCTCCGGCCGTCTCTGTCACGTGGACCCGAGCGGCCGCGTCTGGGTCGCACAGGCGGGGCACTTCCTCGGCTACTGGGACGGCCGGCAGTGGCAGAGCACCGAACTGGCCTCCGTGCTCGCCCCGGCCCTGGCGAACCTGGCCGGCCTCCGTAACGGAGGACTGCTGGTGGTCACCACCAACGAATTGCTGCGCCTCGAGGACGACCGGGTGGTTTCCCGCCTGCCGTTGCCCCGGAACCTTCCCGAGGTCTGGAGCGTTTACGAAGACCACACCGGCACGATCTGGATCAGCGCGCGTGGCCTCTACCGGGTCCGGCCTTCGGGTGAGGTCCGCTACTTCTGCGCGACCAACGGACTCACCTATGACAACCTGCGGTTCACCTTCGAGGACCGGGAGCGCAACCTCTGGGTCGGAACCAGCGGCGGGGGACTGATGCGCTTCAAGCCGCGCACGTTCCGGGCCTTCGGCCCCGAGAGCGGTCTGACCGAGCGCAACGTCAAGACCGTGATCGAGGATGCCGGGGGGAGGATCCTGGCGGGCACCTACGGCGGCGGCCTCTTCGCCTGGGAAGAAGGCCGCATGACTCCGCTTCCGGCGGACCGGCAACCAGCCTCCGCCTGGATCCAATGTCTCCTTCTTGACCGCGAACACAACCTCTGGGCCGGAGGCTACTCCGCCCCGGAAGTCGACCGGGGGCTGACCGCCTTCACGGCGACCGGACGGCGGATCATGACGGCAGCCGAAACCGGCAACGCCAGCGTGCGGGCCCTGTTCCAGGACTCGCGAGGACGCATCTGGATTGGCGGGAACAAGACCGTCTCCGTCTTCGCCGAGGGGAGAATCATCATCCCGCCGCCACCCCCTGGGGTTCTCCTCAGCGAGGCAAGCTGCTTCGCGGAAGACCCGCAAACCGGCATCATCTGGGCTGGCGGCAGCGAGGGTCTCTTCCAATTCAAAGAGGGCCAATGGCTGGAGATCCGGGACGCGGCGGGTAAACCACTGAACGGGATTCTCTGCCTGCGAATCGATCCTGACGGGTCGCTCTGGATCGGGGGCGCGGGGGTCGGTCTGCAACGGCTCTTTCGGGGCCGATGGTCCTCCGTAACCGAAGCACACGGTCTCCCGACGCCGAACATCACCTGCATTCTCGAAGACGACCTCGGCTACTGGTGGCTGGGTTCGAATCGCGGCGTGGTCCGGACCGCCCGGGAGGACGTCCGGCGGGTCGCCGCCGGCACCCTGGCCAGGTTGCCCTGCCAGGTCTTCAACTTGAGCGACGGGATGGCCAGCATTGAATGCACCATGGGCATGCAACCGAGCAGCCTCAAGGACCAACAGGGCCGGCTCTGGTTCGCCACCCTCAAAGGCGTGGCCATGGTCGATCCCCGCCATCTCCGGCTCAACACCAACCCGCCGCCGGTCCGCCTGCACAACGTCAGCTACGTCAATCGCCGGGGCAAGACGATCACCATCCACGCTGGGGACCTCACGGACCCACAGCCCACGACTGCCGCCAGGGCGCCGGCAACACTGACGTTCCCCCCGGGGAGCAGCCAGTTGCAGGCGCGCTTCGAGGTGCTGTCGTTTGTCGCCCCGGAGAAAGTGAGGCTCCAGTACCAGCTCGAACGGAATCAAACGCCGCTCCTGGTGAGTGAAGGCAGCGAGCGCTTTGTCACAGCCCAATGGCTGCCGCCGGGGGACTACCGGCTCCGCGTCACCGCCGCCAACAACGACGGCGTGTGGAACCAGGAAGGCGCGGTCGTGGCTTTTGTGGTGCAACGGTTCTTCTGGCAGACGCTCTGGTTCCGGGCGTTGGCCCTGCTGCTCTTCGGAGGCGGAATCGTCGCCACCGTGGGCCAACTGCACCGGAGTCGGCTCAGGCGAACCGAGGACCGCTTGCGGCAACAGCAGGCCCTGGCCGAAAGCGAAGCCCGGTTCCGACGCATCGTCGAAACCACCCGCGAGTGGATCTGGGCCATCGACGCGCACGGTCGGCATACCTACTCCAATCCCGCCGTCGAACAGATCCTCGGCTACACACCCGCCGAGATCGCCCGGCTCAATCTGGATCTTCTGCACCCCGACGACCGTCGACACGTCGAGGCGGAATTTCCGGAGAAGGTCCGCCTCAAGGAAGGTTGGACCGGCTGGGTCATGCGCTGGCGGCATCGCGACGGCACCTATCGGTTCCTGGAGAGCAGCTCCATCGCCGTGCTCGATCCCCAGGGCGGCCTGGTCGGATTCCAGGGGGCAGACCACGACATCACCGAACGCAAACGTGTCGAGGAAGCCTTGCGCGTCTCGGAAGACAAGTTCTCCAAGGCGTTCCATACCTCACCCGATGCCATCAACATCAATCGCCTGGCCGATGGAGCATTCCTTGAGATCAACGACGGTTTCACTGCCCTCACGGGATACACCCCGGAGAACGTACGCGGCAAAACCTCGACCGATCTCGGCTTGTGGGCCAATCCCGAAGACCGCAACCGGTTGACGGCCGCCTTGCGGGAGCGGGGTGAGGTCAGCAACCTGGAGGCGTTGTTCCGCAAGAAGGACGGGCGTGTGGACACCGGCCTCATGTCCGCCAAGGTCATCGATATCGCCGGCGAACCCTGCATCATCTCGATCACCCGCGACATCAGCGAACGCAAACGCGTCGAGGAGGCGATCCGCCTCTCGCTCGAAGAGAAGACCGCGTTGCTCAAGGAAGTGCACCACCGCGTGAAGAACAACCTCCAGATCGTCGTCAGCCTCCTTAACCTGCAGGCGGTTCAGACCACGGACCGGGCCACGCTCAACACCCTCACGGACACCCAGGACCGCGTCCGCTCGATGGCCCTGCTCCATGAAACCCTCTATCGCTCCGGCAACCTCGCGCGCGTCGACCTCGCCAGCTATGTGGAGGGAATGTGCGCGCACCTCTTCCGCTCCTATGGCACCGCCGCCGCCCGCATCCGCCTGCGGACGGAGGCGGAGGGAGTCGACTTGAACCTCGACCAGGCGGTCCCGTGCGGCTTGATCATCAACGAATTGGTCTCCAACGCCCTGAAGCATGGCTTTCCGAACGAGCAAGCCGGTCAGATCACCGTGGCCCTCACCGCCGATGCCCATCGGCGCGTCACCCTCACTGTCGCCGATGACGGAACCGGCCTCCCCGCCGGCCTGGACCTCCAGCAATCGAAGACCTTGGGCCTGCAATTGGTCCACGCCCTCGCCCAACAACTGGGGGGCACCGCCAGCTTCACCTCCGGCCCGGGCACCACCTGCCGCGTCGAGTTCACTTCGCAGGCCGCCGGCCGACCGCCCCCGCCCCCCTCCCCCCCCCCCCCCCCCTGAAAACGCCCCGGATCCTCGTCGTCGAAGATGAAGCTATCGTGGCCATGGACATCCGCAGCCGACTCGGCCTCCTCGGCTACGAGGTGGCGGGCGTGGCCACCACCGGCGAAGCGGCCATCGCCCTCGCCGAATCCCAGCTCCCCAACCTGGTCCTCATGGACGTCCGGCTCCAAGGAGCCATGGATGGCATCGCCGCCGCCGTCGAAATCCGCCGCCGCTGCCATCTCCCCGTCGTCTTCCTGACTGCGTACGCCGAAGACGCCACCCTGCAGCGCGCCAAACTCGCCGAACCCTTCGGCTACATCCTCAAGCCCTTCGAAGATCGGGAACTCAAAACCGTCATCGAAATGGCCCTCTACAAACACCGGACCGAAGAGGAAATCCGCCACCTCAACCGCCTCTACGCCGTCCTCAGCCAGGTCAATGGCGCCATCGCCCGAACCGGTTCCCGCCAAGAACTGTTCGACGCCATCTGCCGCATCGCCGTCGAACACGGCGGATTGAAAGGAGCGTGGATCAACTGGTGGGACGATGCCACAAGCACGATGCCGACGGTCGCCCAATGCGGAGAGACCGCTTTCGCCAGCTCGATCCACTGCGCGGCCGGTGACGCCGCCGATGGCTGGACTCCCCACACCCCGCCTCCCACGGAGAACGGCACCTGCGTCTGGAACGATCTGACCGACGAATACTGCGATGTTCCCTGGCGTCAGGCAGCCCTCGATGCCGAAGTCCGATCCGTCGCCGTCGCTCTCGTCCGCCACCAGGACCGAATCCGAGGCACTTTGGGAGTCGGCGCCGATGAGCGGGATTACTTCCAGGCCACCGCGGTCAACTCCCTCGAGGAAGTGGCCCTGGACATCTCCTTCGCCCTCGACAACCTCGAGAAAGACGCCCAGCGACGCCGGGCGGATGAATCGGTGCGCGCCGCCGAACACCAGTGGCGCACCACTTTCGATGCCATCGGCGACGCCGTGTGCCTGGTCGACCTGGACGGCAGGATCGTCCGGGCCAACCGCGCCATGGCCGCTCAGGCCGCCGGGGAACACCCCGCGCTCGTCGGCGTCCGCTGCTGCAGCCCGGTCCATGGGCTGACCGAACCCCTGCCGGAATGCCCCCTCGTCCGCATGAAACACAGCCGCCACCGGGAGTCCACCGTCTTCCAACGCGGCAGCCGCTGGCTCGAGGTCGTCGTCGACCCTCTCCTGGATGAAACCGGCCAGCTCGTCGGCGCCGTCCACATCACCTCGGACATCACCGAACGCCGCCGCGCCGAAGAGGCTGTCGCCGAAAGCGAAGAGAAGTTCCGCGCCCTGTTCGAACAATCGTCCGACGCCAATTTCCTGCTCGAAGGCGGCGCGTTCGTCGACTGCAACAACGCGGCCCTCCAGCTCTTTCGCACCGCACGCGAGCACATCGTTGGCCGCACCCCCGGCGACCTCTCCCCCGAACTCCAGCCGGACGGCCGGCGATCCGCGGAGCAGGCTGCCGCCCACATCGCGGGCGCATTCCGTGACGGACACCGCCGGTTCGAGTGGATGCACCAATGCCCCGACGCCACCCGGCTGGAAGCCGAAGTGCTCCTCACCGCCATTCGTATCGAGGGCCGGCCCATTCTCCATGCCACCGTCCGCGACGTCTCCGAACGAAACCGCGCCGAACAGGAGCGGCAGCGGCTCCAGGCACAGCTCATCCAGGCCCAAAAACTGGAGGCCATCGGACAAGGCGGCCTCACCCAGGAAGTGCGCGACGGCCTGGCCGACATCGAGGCTGAGGCCAAACGAGCCGCCAACCTCACCCGCCAACTCCTCATGTTCAGCCGCCGCCAGGTTCTCCAAACCCGGACCTTCGAGTTCAATTCCCTGCTCGGCAACCGCCTCAAGATGCTGCGCCGCCTCATCGGCGAGCAGATCGCCCTCGAGTTCAGCGGGGCGCCCAGCGACCTCTGGCTCGATGCCGATCCCGGCATGATCGAACAGGTGGTCCTGAACCTGGTGGTCAACGCCCGCGACGCCATGCCCAAGGGCGGCCGCGTCACCCTCACCATGCAGTGCCTCGAACTCGACGAAACCCGCTGCGCCCACAACCCCGAGGCGCGCCCCGGTCGCTTCGCCTGTCTCGCCGTCACCGATACCGGACACGGCATGGACGACGTCACCCGGCAGCGCGCCTTCGAACCGTTCTTCACCACCAAGGGAGCGGGCAAAGGAACCGGCCTCGGACTGGCCACCGTCTACGGCATTGTCAAACAGCACAAAGGCTGGGTCGAGGTGGATAGCACCCCCGGCCAGGGCACCACCTTCCGCGTCTTCCTCCCCGCCCGCCGCGGCCCCCCGCCCAGCGAAGTCCTCCCCGCCGAACACAAAACCATGCCGGGCGGCACGGAAACCATCCTGCTCGTCGAGGACGCCGAAAGCGTCCGCCGGGTCACCGCCTCCATCCTCCGGCAGTTGGGCTATCGCGTCGTCGAGGCCGGCAACAGCCAGGAGGCCCTGGCTCTCTGGCCCAACGAACGGGCCAGCGTGAGCCTCCTCCTCACCGATATGGTGATGCCCGGAGATGTCAGCGGACAGGAACTCCTCCACCAACTTCGAAGCGACAAACCCTCGCTGAAATGCCTCCTCGTCAGCGGCTACAGCCGCGACCTCGCCGAGAGCGGGATCGCCCAAACCCATGAAACCTCCTTCATGGCCAAACCGCTCGAACCTCAGGCCCTGGCCCAGAGAATCCGCGCCTGCCTCGACGGGCCGTGACCCTCTCAATCCCCTCCCCGTCCGGAGTCGAACAGCCACTCGTAGAGCCAGCCCAAACCTTCGGTCAGCGTCCCCTTCACCCCGTCGCTATACGCCCACCAACGCCGCGGATCATACTCGATCGGCTCCACCGCAATCACCCCGACAGGCGTGCCCGCCCCGAACACCTTCCGGTACGTGGCCCAGGTGCGACGGGCATGAGGCCCTTCGGAGACCACGTTG
>CAYSPU010000126.1:5006-16504 GCA_964432995.1 uncultured Verrucomicrobiota bacterium | reverse complement strand
CAGACCTCGCAAAGTCTAGCTTAGCCGCTGGTCTTAATTTCGGGGGCCATTTCAAGTTCCTCGATCCGCGCTTTGAGCTCTGGCGCCGCCTGGAACTCCAGAATGGCCCGGGCTTTGTCCGGGAACACAATCTCCGCCACCGGCCGAACCCCCCGGTCAAAGGCGCTTGTTTCCACAGTCGCTGCCCTGCGGTCACTTTACCGTTGCGCTCCCGGGGGCGCAACTCGTGATTGCCGACCGCAGCGACACGCACGTTGTTCTCCTCGCTGGCGCAGAGTCCTCAGGTCCCGCGCGGTAACTCCCGGCGGAGCGCTAACCCCGCGGGCGCGGCGCAGGCAGGGGTCTGCCCCGCGGTCTGAGGCCCTGCCTCCCTTGTCACTTGCCGTTCTCCGTCGTCAACACCACCCGATAGTAACAACAAGCTGCTTCCGGCTCGGTCTGCGTGTCCTGGAAAATCAAGGTGCCGGTCTCGTTGGTCACTGCGCCCAGCGAATCCCACGTCCGCAGGTCGGGCGACTTCTCGACCACGAACCGCATCCCCTTCCAGCATCGGATCTGGAACTCGCGCGGCCCGAGTGGCACCAACTGCGCGGGTTCCGTGATCGCCAGGTTCTGGTTGGCGGCGATATTCGAGAGTCCCTGCACGATTCCCGAAGGCCACTCGATGCGGAGTGTCGTCACGTTCGTGGCGTCGCCGAGACCGAAGTGCGCGCGGAGGTCGTTCTGACTACACTGTCCGCTGCCGCCCGAAATCTCGCGCAATTGCCACATTTCCTTGGCCCAGACCGTGGCCCTGACCCGGATCCTTGCACCGATGGCCGAACGGTTCGAGACCGTGCCTACGAGTCTCAGGACAATCCACCCATTCGTGTTGCCGTCGTTGTAATACAGCGAGTTGGCCTGCTGCTGGCTATGACCACCGTTGGCCACAAATAAGTCGAGGCAGCCGTCGTTATCATAATCGGTCCATGCGCCGGCTACCGATGCCTCTGGATCCGTGACGATGTCGCCAACGGTTATCCGGGTGAAGGGTGCCTGGGCCAGAGCCGGGGTGAGAAGGGCATGCCCAGGAAAGCGATGAATTGTGTCAAGGTTTCTATCGCGTCAAGTCTTTGCTATCGGCGTTGTTGAATCTTCATGGTTCTGCTCGTCTCTCGCTCCCAGTCGCGTCCTCGCCCTGGTGAACCCGGACACCAGCCTGCTCCGGACCGCTCCGCCATGCTGCTCCGGCTCAGGGCTGACTTGGGGCCAGCACAGCCCGGAACCCTTCGAAGTTTTCCCTATTCCACGGGTCGTCGCCGTTGCGGGACGCGGACCGGCAGAACCTTGCGTAGTAGCCCCACTGGCCGCCGCGAAACATGCGGAAGCTCGGAGCGACGGGGCCTTGGGGGTCAACGACAATCCCGCCCACATAGTCGCCATACCAGTCCTGACACCACTCGTTCACGTTCCCATGCATGTCATACAAACCCCATGGGTTCGGTAGCTTCTGCCCCACCGGATGTGTCGTCCCCTCGCTGTTGGCGTCGTACCAAGCGTAGTTCTTCAGGTTCGTGTACCCAGGGTCATCGCCGTAACTGAACCGCGTCGAGGTCCACGCCCGACACGCATACTCCCACTCCGCCTCCGTTGGCAACCGATACACGCTGTTGGCCGCTATCCGCCCAGCCAACCGCTCCCGGTCTGTCAGCTCCCAGCAGTAGTTCGTCGCGTCGTCCCAACTCACCATCTCCACCGGCCGGTTGGTGTCCGCTGTCGCGTTGGGCGGCTGGAAGTAGCTCGGGTTGTTCCCCATCACCGCAAGATACTCTCCTTGCGTCACCTCATACTTCCCCATCCAAAACCCTCGGCTGATCGTCACCGCCGTCTGCGGGCCCTCAACCTCGTACCAGCGGTCAACTTCGTCCGGCGGGCTGCCCATCCGAAACGTCCCCGGCGGGATGAACACCATGTTCGTCGGGGCTTCCATCGCCACCGCCCGGTAAAACCGCTTCCCCGTCGCAGGCGCGGACTTGTCGTGCCACAGATACGGGCTGGCGGGCAGTTGCAGATACTCCAGGCAACGCCACGCACTCGGGTCATTGGTCTGGGCAAGGTCGGTCACGTACTCCACGGAGTACACGGTGCCGGCCGTGCCCGTGATGGTCAGACCGGCGTAGGTTTGGATGCCCAGTTCGGCGGGCGTCTGTGCGGTGAGGTTGAAGGCCGCCAGCACGAGGGCGGCAACGGCGGAGCGACATGCTGTCTTCATTGGTTTGTCTCCTCCAGCAATTTCATTGTGCCAGGATCACGCGGTAAAAGGCTTGGCTCGCCGGTTTGTCGTACGGCAGTCGTTTCTGAGTCGTGCTCGCGGTGGCGACGGTTGCGCCTGCAGTTCCGGGGATTCATGCGTGGACTGTCGTGTTCTCATGGTTGCCTCTATCTGATTCATGGACTGGACCTTCGGCATCGCCTCGGCTGGAACTGCCTGGCCAAACGCGAGCCGAGGCACCAGCCGCCTGTCATGCAGTACTTGTGAAAACCTGGGGGAAGGTTGCGCGAATTCTGTTGGGCGGCCTGTCAAATGCCGAAGCCTCCTCTCTGACTTGCCCAGGGCGGGTCCGCGAGTTGTCGACGATGATCCGTCCGGCCCTTGCGGCTTCACGCCCTGAGCCGCTTACCGAGGCGATAGTTGCGAACGCCAGTTCGCCGCTACTTCAGTCACGAGAAGAGCTGCCGAATCGCTGCCTTCACCTCAGCCAGTTTGGCCGCCGTGACTTTGGCCGCGGCATAGAGGATGACTGATGGCTCAACGGTGAAAAGCCGGTTGGGGCGAATGAAGCTGTCCACCGCCAGGCGACCCCGTTCGAAGTCGGCCGCCGACAACGAAATCGAGTAACCGTCCGAACGTGCCTGGCTGGTAACCTGGCACAGGATCACGTCGCCGCCTTGCAGCCTGGCTACCACGAGTGCGGGCCGGCGTTTGCCAGCCTGCAGATTTGTCTGTGGGAAAGGCAAGACGACGATCTCGCCCACTACAGGCTGGCCCACGCGGCGTCCTCCTCGGGGGTGTCCCAATCCTTGGCCAGCGCCGATTCGCTGAGGAGCAGACCCGGAAAACGCTCATCTGCGTCCCGCCACCGCAAAAACCGAGCGAAATCGTACACCTCGCGCTGCAGCGGCTCGGGGAGATTCGCCACTTCCTCTGCGATCATCTCTCGAGTGCTCATGCGGCGTTTATTGCAGATTCGGGCCAGCAGGTAAAGTCTCGTCATCACGTGATCAGGGTCACTTCATGCGGTCATTCGACGGTAATCGCGATCACAAACGGCGCTGCCTCAGCCAGTTCCGACACCAGATCGAGCGTCTGCACCTCGACATCTGGGCGAGGGTTCTCCCAAGTGCTGACATAGAGCCGCAGGGTGGCATTTTCTCGCGCTGCAGCCGGGTTTGACCCGCGCCAGGCCACCCTTCCCCGCTTGATCCCGGACGGGTCGTTCGGCCATTCCCACCAGCAGCGCACGTGCTCACCGTAGACGATGGGGAACTCGACTCGCTCACCGTCGACATGGCGCCACGCCAGGCGTCCCACGGTTCGGCCCTCGGCCTCTTTCTCGTCCGTCGCCAGCAAGGCATGAAGGCGATGGAAGGCGCGGCCGACCGGGATTCCCTCGACGCGCCCGGGAGGCCTCTCCCATCTCTTCTGCCAGACGCCGCCAGACGGCTCGGCTCGGCGCAACTGGATCACGCCGCGCACGTCAAACGTCACCCCGCCCAGCACGATCAGACCCACAGGCAATCCCGCAAGGTCATCGTCCGCCCACTCCCAGCTAAAATGCGGGTAGAACCACGCCGACAGGATGCTCGTATAGTGGTCGGTCAGATCGAGTTGGTTTGACGTGGCGGCGGAGGAGCGCCCGGGCCAGAGCGACCGATCCGGAACCGAGACCGCTCTTTCCTGCGTGCTGACAGCGCCCAGTTGGCGAGCTTGTTCAGCAGCCAGCCGTTCGCGCCAATAACCGTCCGCATAACGTCGGATTCGGGTCCGCAGCGGTTCGCCTTCGCTACCCGGATAATCGGCGGCGTTCCAGGGGAACGTCTCCCACTGCCTGACGGTGAAGTCGAACGAGGCCGACATCAAGCGTCTACCGTCCTTGGCAAACGCGAACTGATTGAAGATCTCGCGATGCCCCTGGAGCCGGAGCCATCTTCGTCCGGTCCTCACGTCAAGGAGCTCGGCGCGCGGTTGCTCAGAGCCGTACCCGCCGAAGAATGCATTGCCAGTGTCCACGATGAGCTGGTCGCCGTCAGGATGGAGCGCCCCTCCGAACGTGAAGATTCCTCGGGTTGGGAACCGGCGCTGTTCCCGGGCCGTTCGCCCATCGAGAACGCGAACCGCATTATCCCAACCCCACGCGAAGATCCGCTCCCCCGACCGATCCCATTGAGCGTGTCCTTCCCCGCCAGGTCGCGGACAATCGATCGAAGCCAAGACGCGGGCGGTCCCGATATCCCAGATGCGGATCCCAACCTCGCTCGCGCTGACGAGCCTGTTCCCGTCCGGGCTGAAACTGGCCCCCGAGACGTGGTTGGTCCCATGATCGAGTGAACCAAGCTCGCGCCCGGTTACGGCGTCCCACAACTTCACGGTCCCGTCATAGCTCGCGGTGGCCAGCCGTCGCCCGTCGGGACTGTAGTTGAGCCCCAAGACAATGCGGGAATGCTTCCGCAAGGTGAGCAGCGGCACGCCCGTGCGGGCATCCCAGATTCGCGCCGTGCGATCCGATCCCGACGAGGTGGCAATCCGGTTGCCATCAGGGCTGAAGACCGCGCGGCAGACGTAGTGAAAGGGGGCTTCGATGCGCAGTCGTTCCCGGCCACTGGACGCGTCCCAGATCCTGAGCTCCCGACGCGACCGCAGGTCCCAGATCCGGACCAGGTGTTCGGCGCCCAGCGTGGCCAGCAACCTGGCATCGGGACTGAACTCTGCCTGGCTGATCCGATTCGGAATGCGGTACCATCGCTGACCGTCGCTGGCCTGATAGGCGATCGCCGTTCCTTCTTCACCCCCGGTGCAGAACCACTGGCCGTCTCGGCTGAAGAAGACCCGCCGCACGAAGTCCGGCTGGCTGCCCCGGATCGCTTCGAGTACGACCGGGGCAACCCCAACGCCGTGCAGCTCCACGCCTCCCGCCGAATCGATGCTGACAAATCGCTCGCCCTGAGGATCGACCACCACTCGCCCTCTTGGAGCGGCGGTGCCCCCCGGGTCGCTCAACTTGCGGCCCGAGGCGAGGTCGTAAACCGTGGTTTGGGTCGATCCATGCACCACCAAACCCCGCCCGTCCGGCGTGAAGGTCATCCGGGCGATCGCGCCAACATCAGCGACCAGGTTGGTGAGGACCTGGTCGGCTCGGGCTTCACAGATGGACACCCGTCCGTCGGCTGCCGCAACGGCCAGCTTATGCCCACCGGGATGGTAGGCCAGGCAGCACAGCGCGTTGGTGGAGACCGCAATCGAGAACCTCGGTTGCCAGTTTGCCCGGTCCAACAGCCGCAGTTGGCCGTCGCGATATCCCACCGCCAGCATCCCTTCGCTCGGAGCAGAGGCGAACACGGTAATCGGGTGGCTATCCCCACTCAGAGCGGCCACCTCGACGCCGGTGTGAGCATTCCAAATCCGTAAAGATCCGTCGCGACCGAGCGTGGCCAGCAGCGTCCCCGAGGCATCGAATCCGACCGCCCTCACAAGGCCCGCGCTGTCCAAAAGGGACTCGCGGTTTGGCGAGAGGAGGTTCGTGTGGGCAGGGATCGAGAGCGCATCCTGATGACACAAGAACATCAGCTAGCCCCATTCCCAATTCCGGTGTTCCGGCGGACCGCCCAGCAGCTCTTCGAGCGCAGGGCCAATGTCGCCCTGCTCGATGTAGAAGTCAGCCAGCCTGATGCTCGAGTAATAGCTTTCCTGTCGCAGGGCCTGGGTCCGGGTTTCCGCCCGCCACCACTGCGAAAGCACCCCAATGAAGCCCGTGACCAGAGTCAGGGCGACCGCGCCCAGCGCGCCCGCCAACGCCGGCTTTCGCTTGCACCAGCGAGCCACACGCCCGGCCGTCGAGACCGGTCTGGCTGAAACGGGTCGGCCCTCGATAAAGCGCCCGAGGTCGTCTGCCAACTCGACCGCCGTCTGGTAGCGCTGTCGCGGGTTCTTCTCGAGGCACTCTAGACAGATCGTCTCGAGATCGGGATCCACCCCGCGCACAATCTGGTGCGGCGGCTTGGGCGGTTGCTCGAGGACCGCTTTAATCGTGGCCAGGGTGGAGGATTGGCAACACGGGACCTGGCCGGTCAGCAGTTCGTAGAGGATGGCGCCGAGGCCGTTCACATCCGCCGCGGTGGTCAGGCGTCGGTCACTCTCGCCGAGTTGTTCGGGAGCGGCATATCCGGGCGTACCGATCGCGACCAGGCTCCGCGTGACATCGGCGTCCTGGTCCATCCACTGGGCGGTGGTCCGTGCGGCCGCTCCGATCTGGGAGCCTTCAGATCCCATGCTTGTGCCGATATCCGAGTCCGGCTGTTGCCGGCCGAACGCTTGAGTGGCGGGTCACCCGATTGATCGGGCAGGAGCAGCCAGGACTTTCCGGGACTCTAAACCAGTTCTACCCGGCGAGGCCAGAGACGAATCTGCAACCGGATCCTCGCCTAAGTGGCGCTGGGGATTCGTTCGTCCCCGGTCGACGCGCGGTTTTCGCCTCTGCGGACGGCTCATCTGGTCGCGGGCGAAATCTCGAAGCGGTGGACGACCGGTTGGCGGGCGGCGTTGATCTGGGACTCAAGATCCGCAATCTGCCGATCGAGTTTGGCCAGCTCCGCGTTGCGTCCAGCGTCCGAGGCGGGATTCTGCGCCCAGGCGGGAAGGCCGAAGAGTTGGACGTTGCGCCACCGGTTGAAGAAGACGTCGTTTTTCTGCGTCACCAACTCCAGAACCTTGCGGCACTGCCGGGTGATGGGGCCGGCCTGGGCGGACAGGTTCCAGCCGCCGGCCAGCGCCGCACTATCGACTTTGCCGACGACTTCGCCGTCGATCTTCAGCTCGTATTCGCCTGCGGGCAGTCCGGTGATCTGCAGCACGTAGCCGCTCAGGTCCTCGAGAATCGGGGCCAACTTCAAGGCCGCTCCCGCGCGCGCGTCGATGGGCATGGGCAGCGCTTCGTCCCGGCGGTCGAAGCTCACCACGCCGCCGGCGACGTCGAGCTTCTCCACGGTGCACTGGTCGGCGGCGGTGACCTTTTTGGCGGCCGCATCGATTGCCACCCTGGAGACCAGCGTCGGCGCGCCGAGACCCTTCAGAATAGCCCAGGCCATGATCGTGTGACCCGCCGGGCCCGGGTGTACGGCGTCGCCGCCCCCGATGAACGCCCCGGGGTTCGAGGCTCGCTCCCGCATCATGAGCGCCATGTACGGGTCGAATTGATCGACGAACACCGTCTTCTCTTTGGCGGCCACTTCCTCCAGTCCGTCGGAGAACTTGCGCAGCGAGACGTTGCGCACGTCCTTGTCCGGATCGGCTCGCTTCTCCTCGATCGGCTGGGGGGTGAGGAGGGCGACGCGGGCGCCGGCGCTACTCAGCACTTGGGCCAGGCGATCCTGACTGCGGACGTAGGCGCGGAAGATGTCCTCGCGGAACGCCTGGTACGAGTGGTCGTTCATGCCGAACTTGATGGTCACCACTGTGGGCCGCAGCGGGAGGACATCGCGCTCGAGACCACGCTGGACGGCATCCTCGACCATGGCCTGTTGTTTGGCGGCGTCGGCGGCGAACAGGTCCGCTTCCTTCGGGTGCGCCCGCTGCCGCAGCCAGGCGGTGTCGCCGCCCCAGCCCACGTTGCGGAAGGTCAGCTCCCATCGCGGATAGCGGGTGAGGGTGTAGGCCTCGAGGTAGGTGGTGTAGAGGCGTTGCTCGGTGATGCTGTCGCCCAGGAACACCACCCGGTCGCCATTGCGGATGAGGAAATCTCCGGCCAACGCATTGGCGACGAGAGCCAGGGCGGAAAGGAGGAGAATCACGGGTCGAGAGAGGTTCGTCTTCACGCGGCGATTATGCCGGGTTCGGCCCGGCAACAAAGGAGAATCCGCGCCCCGGCGTGGTTGCCCTGTATACTGTGGTGATGAACTGGCGGCGGCCGTCCACCTCCGCTCGGTCACGCCTTGCCGACGTTCTTGGAGCAGGGGGTGTAGCGGATCTCGCGGATTTCCACCTGGCCGACGGCGGGTTGGAAGAACGGTTTGCCTTTGCGGACGCCGACCGTGCCATAGCCGGTGGCGGTGGAGAGGAAGGCGCGGAAATCGCCGCTCACCGTGGGCTGGAGGTACAGGACCTTCTCCACGGCATCGTAGCGGGCGCCGCTGAGCCCCTGGAGAATGGCGTAGGAGGACAAGGCGCGGGCATACCAGTGTCCGCACTCGTATTCGTTGAAGGGATTGCGAATGCGTCCATCGTAGCGCTGGCGGCAGACACGGACGATGTCGAGGCCTTCCTGGACCCGGCCGAGGAGCATGAGGTGGGAAGCGACTTGGTATTCGATCCCCGTCCAGACCTCGTCCGAGTAGACGAACGGAAGCGAGAGTTGTCCGCCCTTGGGCCAGGTGCAGATCAAGAGGCCACCCTCGGCGCCGCAGGCGAAGGCAGGTCGCTGCGGGTTGGAGTGTCCCGAGAGATCCGTGCGGAGGTTGTAGCGGTGGACGGAGCGGAGATGGCTGACAACCCGGTTGGGATGCAGGACTTGGCCGACGCCGCAGACAGCCGCCATCCAGGAGCCCAGGACGCCGTCGGCGAGGCAGCCTTTGCCGTATTGGTATTTGGGGCCTTCTTTCTCGAGCAAGGCGCGGGCTTCCGGCGAGTAGTCCCCCGAGAAGCTCTGGGCTTTGGTGGGATCGCCGGCGCGGAGGTTCTTCCACTCGATCTTTTGGATGAAGTACTCGCCGTCGAACAACTCGGTTTCGGTCCGCTGGGTGCCCTTGGCCAGAAGGTCGTCGTAGGCTTTGACGTCATCGCCGAGGGCGCGGCCCATGCGGACGGCGGCGGCGAGGGCGCCGAGGTAGAAGCTGGTGCACATTCCGTCCGGTCCCCAGAACTCGATGTCGTAGGTGTTATGGTGGGGTTCCTCGAGTATGCCCTTGCGGTTGGGGTCCCAGGTCTCGATGCAGTAATCGAGGCTCCGCCGCACCTTGGGCCAGAGAGCACGCAGCCATTCGGTGTCGCCGCTGATGCGCCATTCGCGATGGACCTTCATGATGCCGCCCAACTGCCCGTCGGCGGCGGCGTGGAAATCGTGTTCGACCGGACGGATGGGGAGCGAGGTGCGGAACTGCTGGTGGCCGGCCTCGTTTTGGGAAGGGCCGAACTCGGTTTCGCGCAGGGTCCGTTCGAGGGTGGGGAAGAGGTGGGGGATGGCCTGGGCGTAGTTCCAGACGTGGGTGCAGGAGCCGTGGCAGCAGCCGGCGCTGTCACTGCACCCTTCCCAGGACCAGAGCCGGCCGTCGGCCTGGCGCATCACGGTTGGGGACTTGAGGATCGTGAGATTGGCGGCGACGGCCTCGACCGCTTCCGGCGGGAGGGTGGTGTCGTGGAAACAGTTCGAGAAACGCGTCGCCTTCTCGCGCAGCAGGCCGTAGTTCTGGGTCCAGTAGCGGGCCAGGTCTTCGATGGAATTGAAGCGTGCGGCGTAATGCGGCTGATAGGTGCCCGGGGCCGGCGCGCCCGCCGGATCGCGCCCGATGCGCAGATTGGACTTGGGAACATACCAGG
This sequence comes from uncultured Verrucomicrobiota bacterium, assembly GCA_964432995.1. Taxonomy (GTDB): domain Bacteria; phylum Verrucomicrobiota; class Verrucomicrobiia; order Limisphaerales; family JAHDYP01; genus CAYSPU01. The sequence goes on along the minus strand of CAYSPU010000126.1, from coordinate 6,720 downwards.
CAAGTTGCAGGCGGACGGTGCGGGAGGCCTTGGGCTCGAGGCGGAGGGCCAGGGAGACGGTGCCGCCGGGAGAGTGCGCGCCTTCCTGGATGGGGCCCGCTTCCCGGCTGACGGCTTCCTGCACGTCTTTCCACGCCATGGTGAGAGGGTCCCACCAGCCGCCGCGGAACCAGGCGGCGTTGACCTTGGCGCCGGGTTCAGCAATGAGCGCCGCAAAGGCGCCTTCTTCCCACGGGCGATTGTCGGCTGGTCCACCCCAGAGAACGAATCCGCCGGGCACCACGCGGACGGCCTTCGGGTTTTCACCGACACCCATGAAATTGCGCGCATTGAAGGAGAACACGGCTTCAAGGGGCGTTTTGGTGAGGTTGGTGAACCGGTATTCGAGCGCCGCCAGGGGGAGGCTCGAGCTATCGGGGTCGCCGGGTTCGAACGGGCTCCAGGCGGTGAGTTCGACGCCGACCGGCACGTCGGGGTCGGAGAGCGTCACGGTGGCGAAGGGGAACCGCGGTTGGAACCGGGCGGTGCGGAAACGCGGCAAGCCAAAGGAGGATCCGCTGGCGCCGTTGCCGGTGCCGGCGGCGCCAAAGAGCTTCCACCCGGGAACGGGGCCTTCGAGAACGCGCGCCGCCCGGGGCTGACCTTGAATGCCGAGTGCGGCGAAGGTGCAGGGCTCGTGAAAGACCTCCGGCCGGTGACGCACGGAGACGTGCGACAGCGCGCCGGTGCCTTCGAGACAAATCATGCCCGCGCCGATGCCGCCCAGGGGAAACGCCACGCGGTTCAGGTGGTCGCCTTCATACGCGTCAGCGAACCGCCGGCGCGTGGAAGCAGCCCGGGTGGTGCGCTTGGACGAAGGCGCCGCGGGGGCGGATCGGCCGGCCGCCTGGACCGGCAGGGCGGCGGCGCCCACCATCCCCCCAGTGCCCAGGGCGGAAACTTTTAGGAATTCGCGACGGTCCATGCGGCTGCGGCAGCGAGGAGAGTTGGACATGGTGTGGTCTTGTGGCTGATGTGCTTCGGTTGAAACGGCAGCTTTATGCGTCAAATGCCGACGCAGTGCAAGTCCGCGCCTTTGTACTTGCTGCCATGAAGACTCAAGGGCACCGTGGCTTCAACCTGCTTCCAGACCATTCTGGCCATGAATCCCTCTACCCATTCTGGGATACCACTTCGCATGAAAGGTAGGGCGGGCTGTCCCAGCCCGCCGAGCGGCGCGGCGGGGACGCCGCGCCCTACCAGTTTTCGGGGTAACCTACCCTGTGATCGCACCGCGCCTCTGTCCCGGAGAGCGTTCCTGCGCCGAACGGCTGGCGCCGTCGGCGGTGTGGCCATTCCCTCGATCGCATCCGCGGCGGGAGGGCCGGAGGCGGATTGGCGCCTGCGGTTGTCCACGTCCACCATCCAGTTCTCTTCGCTGTCGATCGAGAAGGCCTGCGAACGGATCGCGGGTCTCGGCTTCGAAGCGGTGGACATTTGGTGCGCCTACGAGAATTGTCCGCACCTCGACGACGTGGCGACGCGGTTGGGGCCGGATGGTTTGGCGGCCCTGTTGACGCGGCACAAGCTGAAGCTCTTCGCCTTTTCCACATACGTCGGCGGGTACGCGAAGTATGCGGAGTTGCTGGGGAAAGTTGGCGGCGGGGTGGCGATCCAGGGGAGCGCGGGACCCTGTGCCCCGCAGGAGCTGAATGGCCGGATGCGGACGTTCCTC
>CAYSPU010000126.1:0-4913 GCA_964432995.1 uncultured Verrucomicrobiota bacterium | reverse complement strand
GTTGGCAGAGCGTCACAACTCGTACTTGGCCATCGAGAACCACGGGAACGCCCTTCTTGACTCCCTGGATTCCTTTCGGGCCTTTGTTGATTTGAATCGGTCGCCGCGACTTGGGATTGCGCTGGCGCCGTATCATCTGCAGGCAGCCCGCGCTTCGGTGGAGGAGGCCATCCGCATCGCGGGTCCGCAGTTGTTCTTTTTCTACGCCTGGCAAAACGCACCGGGCATCGGGCAGTTGCCAGGGCACGGGCCAACGGATTTCGCCCCCTGGATCGAGGCGCTGGCCCAGGTCCGGTATCGGGGCTATGTCAACCCGTTCATGCACGGCCATCCGGAACCGGACGCGATGGCGTCGGCCCTGGCCAAGGCGCGGGATTACCTTCGGAGACTGCGGACAAGTCCGCGCGCGGATCGATGAGTTATGAAACAGAACACTTCGTTCTCCGGTGCGTCGTCCACGAGGCGCCGGTTCCTCCAGGTGTCGGCGGGTGCCGCGGCAACGGCGGCGCTGGCGCCGGCATTGTCGACGGGCGTGCATGCGGCCGAGGATAACACCATACGCGTCGCGCTGGTGGGGTGCGGCGGCCGTGGCACGGGGGCGGCGGCGCAGGCGCTTTCGACCGAGGGCCCAACCCGGCTGGTGGCGATGGCGGACGCCTTCGACGACCGGCTGCAGGTCAGTCTGAATTCGCTTCGGCAGGACCCCAAGTTGGCCCCCAAGATCGACGTGCCGCCCGACCGTTGTTTCCTGGGTTTGGAAGGATATCGGCAGGCGATCGACGCGGTGGGCAAGGGCGGAGTGGTCTTGTTGGCCACGCCGCCGGCGTTCCGCTGGGTCCACTTCCAGTATGCGGTCGCGAAGGGGGTGCACGCGTTTCTCGAGAAATCGTTCGCCGTGGACGCGCCCGGCGTGCGGCGCGTGTTCGAGACTGCCCGACTGGCGCGCGAAAAGAACCTGAAGGTGGCCGTCGGCTTCATGTGGCGACACGATCCGCCACGCGAAGAGGTCATCCGCAGGATCCACGAGGGGGCCGTCGGCGACCTGATCACGCTGCGCACCTACCGCATGCACGGACCAGTCGGCTACAACCCCAAGCGGCCTGCAGAATCCGACCTCGCCCATCAGATCCGCAACTACAACAACTTCACCTGGCTCAACGGCAGCTTCTTCCTCGACTGGCTCTGTCACAACCTGGACGTCTGTTGCTGGGCCAAGGACGCCTGGCCGGTCGACGCCCAGGGCATGGGCGGGCGCTGCGGGCGCACGGAGGGGGACCAACTGTTCGATCACTATATGGTCGAATACACCTTCGCCGACGGGGCGAAGTTGTTCGCCCAGGGTCGTCACGTGGCCAATTGCTACGACATCTTCTCGGATTTCGCCCACGGCACGAAAGGCTCGGCGTTGATCATGGAAAGCCTCTCCGCCGCCCGACCCCGCATCTACCGGACCCAATCCATGACCAAGGCCGAGGAAGTCTGGAGTTATCGCGGGCCCGAACCCAATTCCTATCAGGTCGAGCTGGATCTGTTCTTCGACGCGATCCGGGAGGACAAGCCCTACAACGAAGCCGAGCGCGGGGCGAAGAGCATTCTGGTCGGCATCATGGGACGGATGGCGGTGGAATCGGGCCGGCTCCTGACCTGGGACGAGGCGCTCGCGTCGAACGTCGAGCTGGCTCCCGGACTGGAGAAACTCACGCTCAACTCGCCGCCGCCGGTGCGCCCGGATGCTGCCGGCCGTTATCCGCTGGCGCAGCCGGGGATTTCCCAGGTGCTCTGAAGCCGCGGGGACAGGCGCTAACCGAACAATCTCACGATGGATTGGTGCATCAGGTTCGCGGGCACTTGAAGGCATCCTGCTGGCCGTCCCACCAGGTGCCGGTGGCAGAGCCAAACTTAACTCTTAACGCCTGACCCTGAGGCGGCGAGGTCGGCCAGTCGCACGTCCGCTATCGTCGAGCGGACTCGGTCAGCCTGGGCGAGACGTTCCACGGGGAAACTCTGGGCCACCGCCACGCACCGCATGCCCGCCGCCTTGGCCGCCTCGATCCCATTCACGGCGTCCTCGACAACCACACAGAACCCGGGGGGCACACCCAGACGGCTGGCGGCGGCCAGGAAGATGTCGGGGGCGGGTTTCTTCCGTTCCACGTCTTCGCCGGTGACGACGGCGTCCCAGCCCTCGGGAGGGAGGCCGATACGAAGTAGATTGGCGTCGATTTTGATGCGGTCCGCGCTCGAGGCGAGGGCGGTGCGCCATCCGTTTTGGCGACAGGCACGCACCAGTTCCACCGCCCCCGGGAACGCACGCAGCCGCGTCGGCACGAATTCCAGGTAGATCTCGTAGGTGCGCCGCTTGGCGGAGGGCAGGTCGACTGGAAAGCGGTGTTTCTCGGCCACACCCCCGAGGTACCGATTCTCGCCCGTGCCGATGAACGGGTGGAAGTCCTCGGGGGCGACCTCAAGACCCAGCTCGCGGAACATGGCGACCGCGGCGGCGTTGATCAGCGGCTCGGAGTCCGTCAGGACACCGTCCATGTCGAAGATGACGGCGTGATGGGGGGTAGTCTTCACGAGAATTCAGGTCATCCGCATCGCGCCCGGAACCAGCGGTTCGTGCACGGACACAGCATCTCGCGGCGCCCTCGGAGAGGTCGCCCTACCTTTTACGCGAAGTAGCATCCCAGAATGGGTAAGGGGATTCATGGAAGGGGGATCTGGCGCCTGGAGCGATATAGGTGAAGCTTCTCCACGACTGGTGCGGGCTACTCCAAATAGCCTTTCGCGGGCAGCAGTTCCGCCCGGCGCAGGATCTCGCCCGTCCGGGCGATGGCGTCCTGAGGCAGACGCGCGCCTCCGTGCACGGTGGGGGGCTTGACCTCGGCGGCGCGCGCGCCAAAGGCCCGGTAGTGGTCGATAGCCTTGTTGGGATTGGAGAAGCGGTTACCGACGGGGAGGGGGCACGTCAGCCTCATGACCGTCTCGACCGTGGAGAGTAATCGGTCGGTGCGGCGGCGCGCTTCCTCGAGCCGGCCCCGCTGGGCGTCGCGCAGGATCCGGTGGATCTCCTCCGGAAAGCAATTGGCGCTTCCGATGAGCAGACCGTCATACGGACCGCCGGTCTGCTTCAGCCAGCGCACGTAATCGCCGTCTGCGCCACGGAGGAGGACGACGTCCGCCGGGCGATCGGGAGCCAGCGCGAACCGGTCGCCGCCACTGGTGTCCTTGTAGGCGACGAAGTGGGGGTGGCGCTCGGCCAGTTGGACGAGGAGGTCGGGGCCCATCTCGTTGCCCGTTACTTGGGGGAGTTGGTAGAGAGCGGTGGGATAGCCGAGGGCGAACACGGATTCGAGGCCGGCCCCGATCTGCGCCTGGGTGAGGCGCCGGCCGGTGGGCGGGCAGACCGCAAAGCCGCAGATCTTCCGGCGGACGAGGCGTTCGACGAGGTCGCCGGCGCCGCCTTGTTGTGCCAGCCAATCGACGGTCGCCGCGAGGGTGCGGCGGGTGCCGTCGGCGTCTTCGAGAAGCACGCCGACCATTGTGCGCATGGCGAGGGGCGCCGTCTGTTCGAGGAGGATTTCCAGGTAACACTGTCGTTCGGCGGCCGTCAGCTCCCAGCCATCACCGGTGGATCCCATGACCAGGAGGCCGCCGACCCAATTGGCGAGGGAGGCGAGGTGGGCGCCGATGCGAGCCTGGTCCAGGTTGCCGTCGCGGTCGTAGTGGACAAGGAGAGGGCACCAAAGGAGCGGGATCGGCTCGAGGAAAAGGCGCTCGCGCAGGGCTCGTCTCGGGGCGGTGGGGTGCATGATCTCCACCAGACTCAGGTCATCGGGCGCCGTGGGCGGCTTCAGGGCTTTACGGGGCCGGTCACGGGCCGGATGCGGATGTTCCGCAGCGCCCCGGTGGTCTGGTAAGTCGCGATCCCGAAGGGGACAGACTGCTCGATCTCGCCCGAACGCAGCGAGACCCGGCGTCCTTCCAGGGCGACATTCACCACCTGGTCCTGATCGACCCACGCCTCGAGCTTGGCTTTGGTCACGCGCAACCGGATGGCATACCAGCGTCCCTTTTCGAAGCTCAGGAACTTCGTAGTCTCGTTCTCCGAGGCGTCGTAGCCGTCGAGGCTGGAGATTCCGACGACGCCTCCGCCCCAACCACCGAGGATCAGGCTGCAGTGGGAGTCGTTGACCGGCACGGTCAGGCCACAGAAGAAATCGCTGCCGTTGACCCTCTGGGCTTCGAGGGAGACCTCGTAATCGATCTTGGGCAGTGGATTGGTGTAGGTGACACCAGTCAACATGGCGCCCATGGGGAGCATCAGTTGGCCGTCCTTGACCTCGATCTCTCCGTGGCCGCCGAACGGAGTGATCTTCCAGCCGGCAAGTGTCTTGCCGTCAAAGAGGCTCTTGCCATCCGCGGGCAAAGTGACCGGCGGGGCGTTGGTTTTCGGGACGTCGGCCGCGTGCAATGCGCCGCAGGCCAGAAGGGGGCCGAGGGCGGCGACGAGCACGCGCAGCGGCAGGTGCGACCGGCGGGGTCGCGCCTGGGTCGAGCCCCACGCCGTCGCCGGCTGATCGCGGAACAGGAACGCAGTCATAGGCAGAATTCACTCCTTTCCTGGATTGGCTTCGTCGGGCTTGAGCGAATCAGAAACCGTGGGCTGAGGGAAGCAGGATTTGGAACGAAGGCTGGCGGATGTCTTTCGCTTGCTGATGTTGCGCGATGGTGGGATATATGGACCTGCGAATTCCGCCGGCCGATGACATGCTCCGTCGCGGCCGACGACCCGTGAACCGGCAAGCGACAACGGAGGCTACGGTGAAAGGCCTGTTTCGAGGCGCGCACGATTGGGCGGCTCTGTCGCCCGAGCCGCGGAGGGGAGGATGCCGGTCCGGCCGGGGCCGGAC
>CAYSPU010000125.1:0-16524 GCA_964432995.1 uncultured Verrucomicrobiota bacterium | reverse complement strand
TCGCGCCCACCCCGGGCCCCCCCCTGCCGCTTCCCGACTCCCGCCCCTTCCCCCCAACTCGAACCCCTCAGCTCCCGCATGAAACCCGCACTGCCGTTTGTCCTGGTCGGTCTGATCGTCCTCATCCTCGTCGCGCTGCTCCTGCCCCGGTTCCTCTGGCGCGTCGACCCGCGCCTCGTGAATTGCCAGGCCGACGCCACCGAGTTGATCAGCGGCCTCCAGGAATACCGCAAGTTCGTCGGCGAATTCCCCAAAGGCCCCTGCCTCGAGATCGCCAAAGCCCTCACCGGCAAGTCCGACACCAACAAGAAAGTCCTCATCTACGGCAGCAGCACCCGCCGCCTGAACAACCAGGGCGAACTCGTCGACCCCTGGGGCACCCCCCTCCAAATCTTCTTCTCCCACAACAGCGTCCTGGTCCGTTCCGCCGGCCCCAACTGCCAATTCGACGACGATTCCGTCAGCGGTTCGGACGACCTCTTTTACTCGGACGCAAAGTAGGCGGTTCCCACGACTCCGCCTGCCGCTCGGAGGAACAACTCGGATCACGCCGAAGAACGCGGAGAGCGTCGACCGGCTCATTCCACGGCGCATATCCGCGCCCATACCCGTCCATCCGCGGTTGTCCCCTGCCGGTCTGACGCGCGACCGCGCCGCCGAGGTCTATCCGCGGGCGCGGCGCCAGACAGCCACGAACATCCCATTGCCGCCGCACCGCTCCGTGCGCAACCAGAGCCGCGCCGCGCGCGCCTGGATGCCCGTCGGGTCCACCACCGTCTCCGGTTCGAACGCCGGATGATCGCTCTCGAAATCGTCGGCGACTCGACAGGTCTCGTCCATGGTCAGCGAACAGACCGCATACACGAGCCGGCCTCCGGGTTTCACGGCCGCCGACGCCCGCCGCAGCAAACCCGATTGCACCGCCGCCAATTCCGTCACGTCTTCCGGCGCCGCCGTCCAGCGCGCGTGGGGGTTCCGCTGCCACGTCCCCGTCCCCGAGCAGGGCGCATCCACCAAAACCCCATCGAAGGCCCCAAAACCGGGCGGGCGATCGGATCCGGTCCAGGCCTCCGGTCGAATGTTGAACAACCCGGCGCGCGCCGCCCGCCGACGCAGACTCCGCAGCCGCCACTCCGCGCGATCCGTCGCCCAGACCACGCCGCGGTTTTGCATCTGCTCCGCCAAGTGCAGCGTCTTTCCCCCTTCCCCGGCACAGACATCCCACCAGTGCGCGCCCGGCTGCGGAGCGCACACCCATCCGACGGCCTGGGAACTCAGGTCCTGCAGTTCGAAGGCCCCCTCGTGGAACGCCGCTGTGCGAAAGAGATCCTCCCGGCCGCAGTAACAGAGCGCATCCCGCAGCCGTCCCCCACCCTCGCGACAGAAACCGAGGCGCGCGGCCAGCTTCGCCCCCTGCCCGATCCGCGCCCGCAACCATACCCGCGGATGATCCTGCAGAGCGCGCAGCCACGCGACGGGTGGTTTGCCCTGGCAGTCCTCGATCCAGCGTGGGACGGCACACCGCCGCAACTCGGCGTCGGTGAAGGTGTGGGGCGTGCGCTGGAACCGCTGGTCGAGCTCCATGGCCCGCTCGAGCGTCGAAGGGTCCGCTGCCTCGGCCAGCCAGCCTCGCCAGCGGAAGAAGGCAAACACCAACTCGCTCACCGTCCGGCGCGCCGCGGCCGCCGGAACCGGTGGTCGCGCCAGGGCCCGTCGCAGGAGCTGGTCGGCCGGCTCCTCCCGACTGGCTCGTGTGACAATCTCCCACGCCAGACGGCGGCACTCATCGTCACCCAGCCCTGCCCCGGAAGGTCGCACGAGACTACCGGAGGAGTTGCCGGAGCACGTAGGGCAGGATCCCCCCATGCCGGTAGTATTCCACCTCGATCGGCGTGTCGATCCGACAGCGCACCACGATGTCCGTCGTGCGCCCGTCCGATCGAGTCACCCGCAGCGTCAGATCCTGCTGCGGGCGCAGGTCCGCGTCCCAGCCGAGGACGTCGAAGCTCTCGGTGCCGTCCAGGCCGAGAGTTTGCGCCGAAGTCCCCTCCGGGAACTGCAGCGGCAAGACTCCCATTCCGACCAGGTTGCTGCGGTGAATCCGCTCGAAGCTTCGGGCCACCACGGCCCGCACGCCCAGCAACCGTGTTCCCTTTGCCGCCCAATCACGGGAGCTGCCCGTGCCGTATTCCTGGCCGGCAAACACCACCAACGGGACGTTCCGGGCGGCATAGCGCTGGGCCGCCTCGAAGATGCTCAGCGTCTCTCCGCCCGGCTGGAAACGGGTCACGCTGCCTTCCGTGCCGGGCACCATCCCATTCTTGATCCGCACGTTGCCAAAGGTCCCGCGGGTCATCACCCGGTCATTGCCCCGGCGCGCGCCGTAGCTGTTGAAGTCCTCCGGCGCCACCCCGAGCTCGAGCAGATACTGGCCGGCGGGCGACGTCTTCGGGATGCTGCCGGCAGGCGAAATGTGATCCGTCGTCACCGAGTCCCCGAAGATGCCCAGCGCCCGCGCCTGGCGGATTTCCTGCACGCGCCCCGGTTCCGGGGCGAAGTCCAGGAAGAACGGCGGCTCCTGGATGTACGTGCTTTCCGAATTCCAGGAATAGACAGTCCCGGCGCTGTGGGGCACCTGCTCCCAGTATGGATTCTGGCGCGCGAAATCCCGATACAGCTCGCGATACAACTCCGGGCGGACCGCCCCTTCGAGGGCCGCTCGGATCTCCTCGAGCGACGGCCAGAGGTCGCGCAGGTATACCGGTTGCCCCTTGCTGTCCTTGCCGATCGGTTCCGAGGCGAGATCGACGTCCATCCGGCCGGCCAAGGCATAGGCCACGACCAGCGGGGGCGACATGAGGTAGTTCGCCTTGATGCTCGGGTGCACGCGCGCCTCGAAATTCCGGTTCCCGGACAGCACGGCCGCCACCACGAGGTCGTTTTCCGCGATGGCTTCCTCCACCGGCGCCGGCAGGGGCCCGGAGTTGCCAATGCAGGTGGCGCAACCGTAGCCCACCAGATGGAACCCGAGCTGATCCAGCGCCGGCTGCAATCCGGTCGACCGCAGATATTCGGTCACCACCCGGGAACCGGGCGCCAGCGAACACTTGATCACCGAATCCACGTGCAGCCCGCGCTCGACCGCCTTCTTCGCCAGCAATCCCGCCGCCAGCAGGACGCTCGGATTCGACGTGTTCGTGCAGCTCGTGATCGAGGCGATCAGGATGCTCCCGTGCCGAAGCTGCGCGTCGAAACGCGGAAAGGCCGAGAGCGGCAGCATCTGCGGCGAGTCCGGGGTCGGATGCTGATCCCGCATCTCCGATTCGCTCGGCGACACCACCGGTTTCCGGTGCCCGTAGGAATGATCGATCTCGTGGCCGTGATGCTCGCTCCGCACGCGCACCGCCACCGACAAGTCGTCCGCCTGCACCCCAAAGCCCCCAGCGGTCAGCGGCCGGGTGAGCGACTTCAGGAATTCGTGCTTCACCGCTCCCAGCTTGATCCGGTCCTGCGGCCGCTTGGGGCCGGCCACACTCGGAACCACCGAGCCCAGGTCCAACTCGATCACCTCGGAGTAATCCACGTCGCCCCGCTGCGGCATGCCGAACAACCCCTGCGCCCGGTAGTAGGCTTCAAAGAGGCGACACTGTTCCGCGCTCCGCCCGGTCGCCTGCAGATACGTCACGCACTCGGCGTCCGGCGGGAAGAAGCCGAGGGTGGCGCCATATTCCGGGGCCATGTTCGCAATGGTCGCCCGATCCGTTACCGGCAGGGCCGCCGCCCCGGGGCCGTGGAACTCGACGAACTTCCCCACCACCTTCGCTTTCCGCAGCATCTGCGTCACCGTGAGCGCCAGGTCCGTCGCCGTCACCCCCTCGCGCAGCGAACCCGTCAAGTGAACCCCCACCACATCCGGCGTCAGGAAGGAAACCGGTTGCCCCAGCATCCCCGCCTCCGCCTCGATGCCGCCCACGCCCCAGCCCACGATGCCCAGACCGTTGATCATCGTCGTGTGCGAATCGGTCCCGACCAGCGAGTCCGGATAGCAGAGGTCGTCGGCGCCTAGCACCACGCCCCGGGCCAGGTGCTCGAGGTTCACCTGGTGCACAATCCCGATCCCGGGGGGCACCACCTGAAACGTCCGAAAGGCCTGCATCCCCCATTTCAGGAACTGGTAGCGCTCGCGGTTGCGCTGGAACTCCATCTCGAGGTTCCGCTGCAGGGCGTCGGGCGATCCGGCAAAGTCCACTTGCACCGAGTGGTCCACCACCAGGTCCAGCGGCTCGATCACCTGCGGGTCGCGACCCAGCCGCGCCACCGCCGAACGCATGGCCGCCAGGTCCACCAGCAACGGCACCCCTGTGAAATCCTGGAGCACGATGCGGGCAACCACGAAGGGGATCTCCTCGCTCCGCTCGGCGGTCGGTTTCCAGGCGGCGAGCGAGCGCACGTTGGCCTCGGTGATGCGCCGGCCGTCGCAGTTGCGCAGCACGGATTCAAGCACCACGCGCAACGAGACTGGCAGCCGGCGGATCGTCCCCAAACCCGCTTCCTCCAACGCCGGCAACGAGCAGTAGCGAACGCGGCGACCATCGCCGAGATCCAGCTCGCGCAGGGACCGAAATGCCGAAGGTGATGTGCTCATATGATTGGCTCCGCCGGGCCTCCCGCCAGGACGGGACGCCAAAATGCGATCCGCCGCCCCCGATGTCAAGAGGCGCCAGACTCCGGGGTCGAATCGGCCGCTTGTCGACACCGCCCCGGACCGCGGCTCTTCCGTGCAGCCAAGGGTGTGTGCGTTCGGCTGCGGGTCAAGAAGACCCGCGGTCCGGAAGAGCTGGTTGGCGTGCGGGCGTGGTTGAGCGATCGACGGCCCTTCAGGTTTGGGACCGCGGCTCGTCTTGAGCCGCAGCCAAGGGTGTGTGCGTTCGGCTGCGGGTGAAGGAGACCCGTGGTCCGTTCAATCGCCCCTGCGCAAGCGACACTGTCAGTGTCCCACCTCCCGCTCAGGGGGCGGGAATGACCAGGCGGTAGTAGCGGCTGGAAGCGGTCGTCTCCTCGGGATCCGTCACCACGACGTCGCCGGCGCCGGCGCTGGACGGCCGATTGGTCAGGACCAGCCAGGTCCCTTCGGCCAGCGCTTCGCGGCACTGCAGCTCGTAGGCGCGGTTGGATACGGCGTGGAATTGCAGCACGAGAAGACCGTCCGCAAGCCGCAGGGCCTCGAGACGAAGGGTACTTCCCGGGTCGTGCGGGTCCGTTCCCGCCAGGTATTCGCCGAGATTCGAGAGACCGTCCGCATCGGCGTCGAGGTCGCGGTCGCCGGGGTCGCCGGGCTGCAAGTCGTTTGCCTGTTCCCAGGAATCGGGCATGCCGTCGCCGTCGGTGTCGGGCTCGGCGGGATCGATTACCATCCAGGAGCGCGAGGCGGTGGGGTTGCTGATCGACTGCCAATAGCCGGCGGAGTTCATGCCCACGGCGTAGAGGGTGTGTGAGCCGGGCGGGAGCCGGGTGAGGACAACGGGCTGGGCATCGGCGAAGAGGTTGGTTGTGATGCGCAGGCCGTTGGTGAGGGGGATCTCTTCGCTCCAGGGGCCATTGTCGAGACGCCAGCGGTAGGCGTAGATGCCCGGCCCGGTCACACTCAACGTCGCCGAGGTGTTCGTGGTGGAGCCGGACGGTTCGCCCCGGATCCGTATTCCGCCCGGCACGAGCGCCCCCAGGTCGAGTCCGTCCGGGCCGCTGCCGATGGCCGGCGAGCCGGGCTGCAGGGCGAGGCGCGACCGGATGTTGTCCGGGGTGACGGCTTCGGGATCGGTGTCGGCGGCGTAGCCGACGAACAGCGGATCGTTGGTGAGGTTGCCGGCTCCGATGGGAAACGGGAGGTCCAAGGTGGGAAAGAGGTTTTGCTCGAAGACGATTTTCGAGGAATCGTTGGTGTAATGGAGGGCGAAGCGGTTGCTGGTGACGTCCCACAGGATGTTGCCGCGCACGATGGCGGTATCTCCCGGCGTGGTGCCCGAGCGCGCCTCGTAGAAGTTGATGACGGACGCCGGGGCGCGGTCGTTGGGATTGTCACGGAGCCGGACGACGGTGTTGTTCTGGAAGAGAACCGCGCCGCGGTCTTTGAGCAGCAGGGCGTGGTCGCAGTTGAAGAAGAGGTTGCGGACGACGACGAGTTCGGAGGTGTTTCCGCCGTCGGCGCCGGTGGAGATGGGGTTGGAGGTGGAGGCGCGGTCCGCGTCCTCGCGGACGTTGAGGAAGAGGTTGCCTTCGATGTGGGCGTCGCAGCCGTCCATGTCGAAGCAGTCGTCGACGCCGGCGGTGAAGACATTGCCGAGGAAGCAGGCGACGGGGCCGGGGCGGTTGCCGCCGGTGAAATCGATGATGTCGTTGTAGCCGGTGGTGGTGCCGAACCAGTTGCTGGCGATGAGCGCGTGCCCGTCGGCCGGCATGGTGAGGAAATGGACCAGCTCGTCATTCTGGATGCTCGGGAAGACGCAGTGCTGGAGGACCACCGACGTGTTGTCAACGGTGACAAGCTGCACGTTGGTGTTGGTGAACGTGACGTGGTCGAGGTGGAGGGCGGTGTTTTCACCCTGGACGTTGCCGCGGGTGGCGGCACCGTCGATGACCGCCCAGGCGATGCGGGATTCGAGCGGGCTGTCGCGAATGGCGATTTGGGACCAGGAACTGCCGTGGGTGTGGGGTTCGAAGCGAATGGGCTGAGCTTCGGTGCCTTCGGCGAGCAGGCGGCCACGGTCGACGAGCAGGCTGGCGCCGGGGGCGATGCCGACGGTCACCCCGGGTTCGATGGTGAGGGTGGCGCCGGCGGTGACCGTCACGGTGCCGGCGACGAAATACGGGCTGAGCGCGGCGCGCCAAACCGCATCCACCGGAATCGCGCCGCTCACCACGTTCGTGTTGGGGTCGGGTGGAATCACCGCCTCCAGGTAGAGGTCGGCGACGAGGATGAAGTCGGAGCTGTTGAGCGGTTGGTTGAGTCCCATCAGCGCGAGCGTGTGGGTGCCCGGCGCGAGCAGCGCGGCGGCCAGACCGAGGTCGATGGTCTCGGCGGGTTGCGGCGAACTGTTGCCGCGCGAGGATTCGTGGCCGGAGGCGGCGAGGCTATCGAAGGGCGGCTCCACTTCGCTGCCGTCCTGGTTGCGTCCGGCAACGAACCGCCCGTCGAGCCAGGCCAGGAAGGCGTCGTCCCAGTCGACGCGCAGGAAGAGGTGGACGTTGGTGGCCGGGGCCTCCGCGAGGGAGAAGGAGCGCCGCAGGTAGAGAGTGCTCCACTGGTTGGACATGCCGGGAAGCAGAGTGGCGCAGTCCGCGGTTTCGGCGGCGTTGTTGGCATAGCCGAACCCTCCGGGAGCAGTGGGCCAGAGAACGTCGAGCTCCGCCTCCGGCAGAGTTTGCCATAGGGCGGGCGGGGCGTTGGTGCCGAGGTGGTAGTGCCAGAGGTCGGCGCGCTGGACGAGGGAGATGGGTTGAGAATAGGCGAGGAAGGCACCGAGCCAAGACGCCGCGAGGAGCCGCAGGGCGGTCGCCGGGAAAGCCCGCGACCCGTCATCACGGCAACGCCGATGGTGGAACTCGAGGAACGACTTCCCCGCGGCTCTCCGCACCGGGCCGGTGGCGGGTGGTCGGGAGACAGCACCTTGCGCCGTCCGCGGAGAGGTCGCCCCGCTTTTCAGGAGGAGTGGGATCACGGCTGGATGGGAGTGACGACGCGGTAGAAGCGTGCAGTCGCTCCGAGGTGCGTATCGGTGACTTCGACGCGAGTGGCGGCAGACTGCACGGGGACATCGGCCAGCTTCGACCACGCGCCGTCGTTCAGGGAATCGCGCTGTTGAATCGTGTAGCTCAGGGCGGCGGCGGTCGTGAAGGCGAGGATGGTCTGGCCGGCGTCCCCAGACTGGGCGACGAGCATCAGGACACTCGCCGGGTCGATCGGGCTGGTGTTGCCGAGGTGTTCCTGGAGGTTGCTCATGCCGTCGTGATCGGGGTCGGCGCCGGGAACCGCCTCCGGCTTGGTGGCGAATTCCTGGCCGAAGAACTGGATTTGCCAGGCGTCCGGCAAGCCGTCGCCGTTGGCGTCGTCGGAGTCGAATCCGTTGGCGCGGCCGGGGGTGGGTGGGGCCCCCATCCAGTGGAGGGGTTCGTTTCCGTAAAGAGTGGAGGCGAGGCGTTGGAGGGAGTTGCCCGTGCCGCTGACGTTGGCGGGCCAGGGAACCGACGTGCCATACCGCACTTGATCGACCAGGATGTAAGGAACGAAGCCGGCGTCCGGGTGCGGCGGGGCCTGCGGGGTGTCCGGCCGATACAGGCGGATGGTCTCGCCGACATTGCCAAGCTTGCCGCGGAGCGGGCCAAAGACCGGCACGCCGGCCGGGACTCCGAATCGGTTGCGGAAGGCCGCCAGCGCCGCGGCATCGGACACCGGATCGAATGGCACGACCAGCGCGTAGGCGTTGCCCGCCAGGACCCAACCGGCCGGGAACTGGTAGCTGACGGCGCCGCCGAGGCGCCAGGTGTTCGCAGGGAAATCGGGATCAAAGAGCGGCACGGGCGCCGTCGACGCGTTGCAGAACTCGATGAACTCGTCGATGGTGTTGTCCTCGTTCGCCAGGAGGCGGAGGGGTTCGCAATGGATTTCGTGGAGGACAATCGGGCCGATGACCGGGGAAGCGTTGGCGGCACCGGTGCCTTGGCGAAACTGCTCGACGGTGGCCGGCGCGTCGGCGCCGAAAGTGGGAGAGGCGAGAGGGACGAAATCGACGCCGAGGCTGGTGGCGTGGCGACCGAAGGAGACGCCGTTGGCCGCAGCCCCGAAGGCGACCACGGCTCGATAGCCGGTCAGGTTGCCCGCCGCGTCCGTCGCCGAGAGCCAGACCTGGTCGCCGTGGGCCGCGTTCAGCGTGAAGGGGACTTGCGAACCCGGGCCGCCGTTGAACTGGGCCTCATAGAAGACGCCATAGCCGCGGGCCGGAATCGACGTGCCGTCCGGAACGCGATACTTCCGCGGCTCGGTTTGGGCATTGCTGAGGTACCAGCCGCCAACCGGCGCGTCCTGATCCGAGGTGTTGGCGAGTTCGATGGCGTCCTCGAACGGCGGGTCGGTGTGGCTGAGCACCTCGTTCACGACAATGCCCGGCAACGGGAGGTAGTTGCTCTCCCCCGGCGTGGCATTGCCCGGGAACCGAACGGCGCCGCTCGCGCCATCGGGGAGGCGGCCTTCGGAAACGCCCTCGGTCTGGAGACCGAAGCTGACCGAATCGACGGCCATGCCGCTTGGGGCATTGAGCCACACGCTCTCTCCGGAACCGGCGAGTCTGAAACTGAGGTGATCGAAGCCCTCGGAGGGCGAACCGTCGGCGATGAGCTGGACGAAAGCGTCGGCCCCAACCCCAAGGAACGACCGGATGCGGAGGGGCGAGAGTGCCGGCCGGCCCGGGTCGTCGGACAAGGAGAAGCCACTGAGGTCGACGGGCAGCACGCCCGGGTTGAAGAGCTCGAGCCAGTCGTCGCCGCCGTCGGGGTCGGCCATCCATTCGTTGATGCGGACGAGGGAAGGATCGCCGGTGGTGGCGGGGCTGTTGGTGGTCCCGGGGGTGGGTCGGGTGAGGGTCCAGGAGCCGGAGCCGTCGAGGCTGCGACCGAGGGTGAAACCGGCGAGTTGCCAGCCGTAGGCCAGAGTGTCCAACGGCTGACCGCCCGCCGCAACTCGGTCGGCGAGAAACACGTTTCCCCCCTTGGCTGCCAACCCGAAGCCGGTGTTCGTCGCCGATGCCGGACGTTCACCATCGCAGGTGATGACCAGATAACCGTGCGGCGCCACCGCCGCTCCCTCGGGAAAGACGAAACGCCGGGGCTCGGCCAGGTCGTCGCTCAGACTGAGCCCGGCCAGGTCCACGCGGTTGCTGCCACGGTTGTAGAGCTCGATCCAGTCCGGCGGCGCCGGCGCGAAGTCGTGGGGAGAAACGTTGTGGGCACAGATCTCGTTCAAGGCGATGTCGGCCACACCCGGCGGTTGGTTGGTGACGGTGCGGGTTGCCCTCAGACGCAAACCGAACACCACGTCGCTGCTTCCCAGGTTGACCTGGTGCACTTCGACCGCGAGCAGGTTGGTGCCCACAACCAAGCCGTCTGCCGGAAGCTCAAAGGGCCCCTCGAGGTCGGCGTCGCCCACCGTCGCCGACGCCGCGGTCGTGTGCGTCCAGTTGGTCGGCACGGACCGCCAGTTGATGGGGTGCCCGTTCAGATGGATGACCGCCCCGTCGTCGATCACCGTCTCGGCCAGCAGATGGAATCCGGCGGGGTTCGTCGGGAACTCGAATGGCGTTCGGAAGTAGTAGGTCCATTGGCCGAGCGTGAGCGGAGTGTGGATCGGAGCCGGCAGTGCCTCGTCCTCGTCGCCGAGGAGGGCGCGGCCGGATGGCCAGGCGCCGTCCGCAAAATCCGGGTCCGCCCATCCCGGCCCCGGATCACCCGCTTCGTAATACCGCCACACGTTGGTCATGGAAACCAGATCGTGGGTGATCGTGACGACGTTGGTGTCGACCATCGTCACGGCGTTGGCTCCGCCGGGTGACGGCGAGTCAAAGGTGACGATCCGCGGAGAACCGCTGGGGCTTCGCCCCTCGGAAACATCGGTCCGCTGCGGACCATAGATGACGGCGTCGATCCTCCGGCCGTCGGGCGCGAAGAGGCCGAGCATCCCGCCGTCGGCCGCGAGGGCGAAGCTCACGTGGTCCGGCCCGGCGTTCGTTTGGCCGTCGGCGACGAACAAGGCATGCCCCTGAGCGGGGATGAAGCTGAGCGGGGCGATGCGGTGACGGAGCGGCCACGTTGGCGGGTGATCCGTCAGGTAGAGATCCTCCAAGGCCACCGGCAGCGGCTCCGGATTGTAGAGCTCGAGGAAGTCATCCGCAGCGACGGCCAAACCACGGGCGAGCCACTCGTTCAGGCGCAGTTGCCAGAAGGAACCGAGGTCTTGCGGCACATTGGCGGCCCCGAACGTGGGTTGGCACAGGACCCACGAACCGTCGTCGCGCCGGCCCAGGGACAGATCCCGAACCTGCAAGCCGAATGAAACGCTATCGACCAGGCCGCCGCCCTCAGCCGGACTGGCGAACAGCAACAGCCGGTCGCCGGTGCGATTCAAACCAAACCCGAGGTGGAGCCCGGGCTGGGTGAAGGCGCTGTCTCCGTAGAGCACGAGGTAAGCATCGGGCAATACCATTGTCCCGGCGGGGAACTGGAACCGGTACGGATCCGCCGCGTCATCCGTAAGCCCCATCCCGCCAAGATCCACCGGCTCCGTGCCCTCGTGGTGCAACTCGACAAGGTCCGGGTAGGTCTCGTAGGCGGGAACCGCCGTTGTGTTCTGCGCCAGCACCTCGTGCAGACGCACGCCGCGACGGGCATGTGGGTCGACCGCCCACTCCCGCGCCGTTGGCGAAGAGTCATCCTGCCAAACGCCCGTCGTGTCCCGGCCGATCGCCTCCAGCCGATACTCCCCGGCGGTGAGTGCCGACAACCGGATCACCCGCCGTCCCTGACACCAGATGTCCACCGCCCCACTCTCGGCGGAGGGACTGCCCGGCACAGAGACGGCAAAGGCATCCGGGGAAAGGACCTGCTGCACCGCAAACACGCCGTCATAGGCAACCTGCTCCGCGCCGCGAATCTCCACCAGGTCACCGGCGGCAAGACCGTGGCCCGGCGCAACGACTGTTGCCGTGGACGCCTCACATTGGATGGACTGGACACTCCGGCGCGGTGCTTGTTCGCCGCTCCAGGCATTGGTGAATCCACTGCTGACGAGACGGTACCGAAATCCGGCCACCTCCACCCCGCCCACGGACAACTCGAGACTGGTGCGCGCGGTCGGGTCCGGCACCACCGCCTGGATCGAAACCCCCGAGCCGACCTGGCTTCCGAGGTCGACACCGTTCTCGCCGGCTCCCCGGGCTGGAGACTCGGGCGCCAGCCGCAGGTCGGGAAGGAAACCCGCCTCCGCCATGGTATCGAGGCCGGCGATCCCTTCCCAGCCGGCGCCGAACTGCGCCAACGAGGCAACCACCGCGCGCTCGACCGTGGGACGGACCAGCCGCGGATCGGCCTCGATGTTGCCCTCGCCACCCGCGTGAAAGTCCGCGGGGAGAAGCGTGTGGCGGACGTGGACATGGGAGGCGCCGTCGGCGCGCCGGTTCTGGACGGCCAGCAGAGTGCCGCTCCCGACAGCCGCGTTCTCCGACTGATTCTCCCAGAACAGGCAGTTCTCGATCAACGCCCCGCGGGCCGGGAGCGCGCTCGGGTCTTGCGGCACGTCAAAGCGGATGGCGCCGCGGTTTCCGACGAAAACACTCTGGGCGATCTCGGCATAGGCGCCGGTGCGGAACACACAGGCGTGGTCATTCCCGAAGAATGTATTGCGGGTGAGGACGAGGTGTTGGGTGGTTCGGTTGGTCGGGCCGGCGCCCGAGGCCGGACTGGTCACCACCGCGCCACACGGATCCTCGTTCTCCACCCCGCCGCCCGCAAACTGAAAGTAATTCCCGTCCAGCAGCAGATCCGTCTCGGCGGCATTCACCAGGTTCCCCGAGCCGCCCAGAAAGAGGTTCCGGCGCAAGCGCGGCAGCGGCCCCCCCCGCACGCTGGACCGTTCAAAACGCGCGACGTCGAGACCGCCGTCACTGGTTCCGAACACATTGTCCTCGACCTCAAGCCAGCCATCGGATGCCAGGGACCCGACGCGCATCAGAAGGTGCGCCCCGACATCGCCAAACGTCGAGTGGCGAACGGTGGCCTGCGGCCGGGCGAAATCGAGCGCAGTGGTGGCGCTGCCGCCAATGGTAATGTGGTCCAGCGCCACCTGGGCATTGGTGACCTGCACGACTGCGGTGCCCGCCGCCGCGAACTCGAGGTCGGCGTAAGTCAGCAGGTTGGAAGCAGCCGTGTTCTCGAAGCGGATGCCGGCCCAATCCGCCCCGCTGCCCGGAGGACGCGTGAACCGAATCCGCTGCCCCGGCGTGCCACGGGCGTCCAGCCGCCCTCGGACAAGAAGCTGAACATTGGCGGGAAGGTAGACGGTCGTTCCGGGATCAATCTGCAACGTTCGCCCGGGGGGAACGGTGAGGTTCGTTTCCAGGAGATAGGGGCCGGTCGCGGCAGACCAGTGGGTGTCGGCCTCCAGTTCGCCGCCGGGAACGACCGTGACCTGCCCCCGGTCGTACCAGACGTCGAGGGTCGTGCGCTCGATCTCGATTCCCTGGTCATCGAGCGCCTGAATCAGGAGACGGTTGATGCCGGGACTCAGGAAGACCTCCGGCGCCGACCAGGTGGCGGACCAGGCGGTCCATTCGGCGGCAGCAGCGTTGACGCGAACGGAGCGAGTGCGCACCGCGTGGGCTCTGCCGCTCAAGCCGATCGCGGGGACGGCGGTCACCGGGTAGCCGCCGCTGATGGGGAGCGCATTCGACACGGTGAGGCTCAGCGGGATCTGGGCCAGGACCTCGTCGCGGCGGCGTGCGACGAAGTCCTTCATGCTCGAGCGGTAGGCCTCGGTCACCCAACCGCCAGTCCACTGATCGATCACCGCCGCGGCTGCGTCCGGTCGAAAGACCCCGTCGGTCAGCTCCAGCAGAGTCGCATAGTAACGCGGGGCGATGGCCGGGTGTTCCAGCAGGCGGCGGATCGCCGGGATGTTGGCGGCGCGGAAGACCGAGCGGGAGTAGTCGGGGCTGGTGTCGCCCTGCCCCAGCGTGGTGTCGAGGTCGTGGGTCAAAAGCAGGAAGCGCGGGTCGGCCATGCCACCGTGGAGCGAGTAGTCGTCGCCGGCGCCGGTTGCCAGAGTCGTCTCCATGTTCCCGCCGAGGCTGTTGACCGCGAAGTACCGCAGCCACTCGTCCACGTGGACCACGGACTCCACCGCCGCGAGATACTCGGCGTCGGTGGTTTCGTTCAACGTGCGGGTGAGGCGGATGA
Organism: uncultured Verrucomicrobiota bacterium; assembly: GCA_964432995.1. GTDB lineage: Bacteria > Verrucomicrobiota > Verrucomicrobiia > Limisphaerales > JAHDYP01 > CAYSPU01. Next base: position 2,529 of record CAYSPU010000125.1, on the reverse strand, counting down.
GGTCGGTCCAGTCGTCCGCAGCCACGTTGCTTTGCTTGAAGTAGGAGCCGGTCTCGGAGGTCGGACCGTCGGGGCCATAGCGCATCCGGTAGACAGCGGGGTCTTCGCCGAGATACCGCAGGTCGGCGGGGTATTGCAGGCGAACGCCATCGAGGTACCAGACGGCGCCGTAGAGGTTCCCGTTGGGGTCGAGCGGCAAGTGGCGGTCCGACCATTCGCGGTTGTAGGGTTCGTAAGCGAAATAGGAACCGAACTGGAAGGAATCCGTGCTGCCGGTGGGCGTGGCATGGGCCAGGTTCGTGCCGTTGACACGAACCTGCACGGGCGCGCCGTAGGTGTTGGGGAGGCCGGCCAGGGACCAGAGCGCGTTGCCCGCCACCTGCGAGTGCACGGTGCGCGTGTTGAGGGAGAACTTGGTGCGCCCGTCCCAGGAATGGTCATTGGGGATGGCCACGTGCAGGTTGTGGGGCCGGGCCGACCGGGTGCCGGCGCCCCGATTGCGCACCGCCGCCCGATAGCGGATGTCCGCATCCATCCCAGCGGAGAGGATCAGCGTACCGTTCATCTCGGCGTCGCTGAACTGGCCCCGGCTGACGGAGTCCATGAGGTAGGTCCAGTTCGCCCAGTCGTTCGTGGGGATTACCAGCCGGTAGACCGCCTGGGATCCCTCGTAGACGGCGTCGTCCACTTGATACAGGGCGTTGACCACCTGCGCCTCCAGGTCCGCGGCGGGGCCGGGCCAAGTGCGTGTCTTCCCGCTCGCGTCTTGGGCTTCGACGTAGAACTCGACGATGGTGCGGTCTGGTGCGGCGGGCAAGCGGGCGCCATACCGGCCATCGCCGGGGCCGCCGTCGCCCTGCTGGCCGTCATCCAGCATGAGAGTGGAATCGAAACTCGCGGAACTGTCCTGACGATGACGCAGGTGCACCACGAGGTTGGCGGCCTCCTCGTCGACGATACGCGCGGTAACCCACACCTCGTCGGTCGACCGCGGAATGGCGGGTGTGTGCCGGACTTCCAGGATCAGCGGGGCGACATCCGACGCCGCCACCGAGTTGGCACCGCCGGGAGTCCCGCCGGGGGTGCGGCTTGACGACCAGTTCTGCCCGTAACGACCCGGAAGACGAGAGTTCACCAACTCGAAGCTCCGGCCGCCGGCGTCGGCGCCGGTCGTCCACTTCCACCCGCGCCACCATTCCGGTTGGCCCGGATACGGATCGCCGGTCGCCCGCTCCGCCCAGTCGCCCTCGGTTGCATACTCGAGGCGATCGACAGTGCGCCCGGCCGCGTCCTGGAGTTCGACCGCCTCGCCGTTGTTGGCCAGCGTGCCCGTCCAACCGCCAACGACCGTCGCCTGGTCCACCGCCGGATAATCGGAACGGTAGTGCGCCCGGAACCAGTCGACGTCCTCCGTTGCCGCCACCACCAAATGGGCACCCGGAGCCAAGGCCACATCGGGAAACACAAAGGAGACACCGCTCGAGATCCGCCAGTTGGCAAGCGGCACGGTCCCCGTTCCACGGTTGTAGAACTCGATGAACTCGGCCCGGGTATCCTCGGCCACGTAGTTGGTGTCCCCGTATTCCCCCACACCCGGGTGCACCATGAGCTCATGGATCAGCACGTCGTTGGTGCTCTGGGCGCGGGCCCGGCCCCCCCACTCCGGCAAGCCGGCCAACGCCAGGCCCAGAAGGAAGACTTGCAGGCTGAACTCAAGGAGGCGGATGCGCGTCATCAACATCCTGGCCGGAGCATAGGCCCTGTGCGGACTGGGCGCAACTGGTGGCCGGCCGCACGGATCCCGCCAGCGGCGACTCAGGCTTCTTCCACAACCTTCCAGCCAATCGCCTCCGCCAGCGCGCAGACCGGCTCCTTGAGATCGCCGTAGTAGGTGACCCGGTGCCAGCCCCACTGGTCCCAGGCGCCAAACAGCTTCTCGATGTCGCCCAACGGCTCCGCCCCCAGCTTCGTCCGGCAAGCCCGATCGTCGGGGTCGTTCGCCACCGCCTTGGCGCGATGGAACAGGATCTCTTTTCGATCCCGCGAGACTTCGAGAGAACTGGTCAGATAACCGAGCGGAAAGATCGAGCGGACCGATGCCCCCTGGCGATCCTCGGAATGCGTCAGGATCTCGAAGGGATTCGCCGGGCCGCCCGGACCGAACACCCGGTTCGAGGCGACGCAATGGGCATAGATGATCTGCCGCTTGGCCGTGTCGATCACCGGATCCGAGATGTACCCCGGCCGCCCCTGGGTCAACGTGGTCATCGCCACCATCGTCGCCGTCGATCGCACGTCGCATTCGCAGGCGCCGATGAGGCCTTCGTTGGACAACTCGTGGAAACCGAGGCACGGGTAGGCGTGAATGTGCCCGCCGTAAAAGCCGCCCAGGCAATCGATGGTGATCGCGTTGGCGCCGTGCTTCTTCAGCACCGCCTTCTCCGCCAAATACATCGCCGCCGATTGCTCGAGGGTCTCCCGCGTGACTCCTTCGATGACCTTGGCCGTCTTCTCCCACCGATCGGCCAG
>CAYSPU010000124.1:0-16568 GCA_964432995.1 uncultured Verrucomicrobiota bacterium | reverse complement strand
AACTGGTAGGGCGCGACTCCGAGGAGGACTCGCGAGCAGGCTCCGAGGAGGACTCGCGAGCAGGTCTCCGCATCGCGCCGCGCTGCACTGGTTGGGCGACAGCATCCTGCGGCGCCCTCGGAGAGGTCGTGCTACTTTTCATGCGAAGTGGTATCCCAGAATGGGTAGGGGGATTCATGGGAAGCGGAAACTCAGCCCCAACCGGATCAGGATCGGGGCTTCGGACCTCACATCCTATGCCCCCATCCAGAAATCGATGCCCTCCCGGTAACCCCGAAACTCGAGTTGGTGGCGAGTGAGTTCCCGGGCGCCGCGTTTGCCCACGTAGCCCAGCACCACCGCCCGCTCCGGGCCCGGCATCGACTCCGGCAAGACCACGGTGCGCCCCGCCAGAACGCGTCCCGCTTTCTTCGGGTCAATGTCGATGTATCCGGAGATCCGGATGCCGTGACCGACGAGATGCTCCGCCCGGCGGCGCGTCGGTCGTCCGGCCCCCCACACCCAGACCTGTCGTCCGCGTCGGATCAGTTCGACCGCGTGCGCGAGGTAGCCGGCCTTGACCACGAAGAACGCCTCGGGGTCATAGCGTGCATCCGTACGGGAGAGGCGCCGGGGCGGATCATGCCAGACCAGCAAGGGGCGCGGGACCTTCGCCATGCGCACCCCGGCTTCCAGCCACCGCAGCCATAGCTCGTAGTCCTCGGGAAACGGCCCTTCCCGGTAGCCGCCGTGACGTTCGCGGAGTTCCCGACGGAACATCACCGAAGGGTGCGCGAGCGGCGACTCGACGAACCGGTTCAGCGCAATCGCCTCCGGCGTCAGCAGCGTGTTCAACCAGTCCACGTGCAGGGCGTAGCCCGCACTGGTCGTTCGCTTCCCTCCGAACGACACCAGGCACCCCGCCAGGCCAATGTCCGGGTGCTCGTCGAGGAACGCTGCCTGCAACTCCAGCCGTTCGGGCATCGATTCGTCGTCGGCATCCATGCGCGCCAGGAATGGCGCGCGCGCGGCGGCGCATCCGGCCTCGAGCGCCGCCACAAGCCCAAGCGCCGGCTGTCGCAGCAGTCGAATCCGAGAGTCGCGCCGCACCCAGGACTGCACGATGGCGGCGGTCTCGTCGGTGGAACCGTCGTCCACCACGAGCAGTTCCCAGCGGGCGAGCGTTTGGGCGTGGATGCCCGAGACGGCGGTCCCGATGGTGGCTGCCCCGTTCCGCACGGGCAGCACCACCGAGACCTCCGGAGGATGACGATGGCTTTCCGACATGACCGCCCCCGTGAAATGGCCGGGCTTGGGCCAGGAAGCGAGGAAAAACGTGGATCCTCGCGCAAGTGGCAGTGGCGGTTCGGTCGTCGCCGGTCGGGCGCGGATTTGGGATCGCCAACCGCGAGACGATGCGTTCTCATAGGAACCGATAACGAGCGATGAAAACGAGACCTGGTTACTCCTCCCGACGTGTGTTTCTGGAACAGGGCGCAGCCTGGCTGGCCGTGACGGGCGGCATGGCCGCCGCCGCGGATGCTCCCTCGAGCGACGGCTGGCAGATCGGCTGTTACACGCGGCCGTGGGACAAGTTCGAGCTGGGCGTGGCCCTCGATGGGATTGCCGAGGCCGGCTACCGCTACGCGGGCATCATGACGGCCAAGGGCAAATCCTGGGTGGTCATCACGCCCACCACCACGCCGGAAGAGGCCCAGCGCATTGGCGACGAAGTCCGCCGGCGCGGGCTCAGACCGCTTTCCGTTTACGGCGATTTCTCGGTGGCGGAGTCCACGGCCGAAGGGGTGCGCCAACTGACCCGTTTGGTCGAGAACTGCGCCGCCTGCGGGGCGCCGCACCTGCTGCTGGGCGGGACCGGAGAAGAGAAGCTGTTCGCCGCCTACTACCAGGCCATCGCCGAGGTCTGCCCCATCGCGGAGAGCCGGGGCCTTCGCCTGACCATCAAGCCGCATGGCGGACTCAACGCCACCGGCCCCCAGTGCCGCAAGGCCATCGAACGCGTCGGCCGCAAGAACTTCGGGCTCTGGTACGACCCTGGCAACATCTTCTACTACTCCGACGGCGCTCTCGATCCGGTTCAGGACTGCGCCACCGTAGACGGTCTGGTGATGGGGATGAGCGTCAAGGACTTCCTCCCGCCCAAGGAGGTCGACGTCACGCCCGGCACTGGCCGTGTCGATTTCCGGAAGGTCTTCGCGCGCTTGAAACAGGGCGGCTTCCGCAAGGGCCCGCTCATCGTCGAATGCCTGACCCGCAGCGAGCAGGCCGCCGCCATCACCGCCGAGGCCCGCAAAGCGCGTCTCTTCCTCGAAGAACTCACCAAGGACACGAGGCTCTGAGCGTTGTCTCTCCCCTCTGAAGTGTCCCGGTGCCCGACGGCGGGGGGATAACAACAAAGAAACGAAGACGCGAAGGGGAAGAGACTGGATGGAGCTGGGTTTGTTGTTGTCCGTTCCGGGAACCAGGCAGGGCCTCAACCGCCGACCCTTTGCGTCTTTGCGTCTTTGTTGTTCAACCCCTCCGAAGGGTCACGCGCGCGCAAGGAAGCGGTCGATCTCCCGACGCGTCGGCGCCGACGGTTGCGCCCCCACACGGGTAACGGAAATGGCCGCGGCGGCGCAAGCGAATCGCGCGGCGGCCGGGAGCGGTCTGCCTTCCGCCAGCGCCACCGCCAGCGCCCCGTTGAAGACGTCCCCGGCGGCCGTAGTATCGACCGCCTTGACCCGAAAGCCCGGAATCCGCCGTTGCCCTTCCGATGTCGCGAGCAACACCCCGCGCGCGCCTAAGGTGAGGACCACCGCATGCACCCCGCGGGCCAGCAGGTGCTCGGCGGCCTTCGCCGCCGTGACGTCGCTGGTCACCCGCACTCCGGTCAGCAACTCGGCCTCGGTCTCGTTCGGTGTCAGCAGCGAGACCCGCCGCAACAGCCGGTCGGGCAGCGGTTGCGCCGGTGCCGGGTTCAGAATCACCCGAACGCCCGCCCGCGCCGCCAGCTCGGCCGCGGCAATGACGGTCTTCAGCGGCGTCTCGAGTTGCATCACCAGGGTGCTCGCCGAGCTCAGCGCGCCTCTGGCCCGCCGCACGTCGGTCGGCGAGAGCCGCGCGTTCGCGCCGCCCGCAACCGCAATGCTGTTCTCGCCGTCCTTCGCGACAAAGATCAGCGCCACGCCGGAGGGCGCGGCTGGGTCCCGGAACACGAAGTCCACGCGGATTCCGTCGTGCCGAAAGCCGGCCAGCGCCTGGTCGCCAAACATGTCCTGACCGACACGGGCGACGAACGTGACGCGACCACCGGCGCGCGCAGCGGCGACGGCTTGGTTGGCACCTTTGCCCCCGGCAGCGGTGACGAATTCACCACCGAGAACCGTTTCCCCGGGCCGCGGAATGCGATCGAGCCGGATGATCATGTCGGTGTTCGAGCTGCCAATGACGACGAGGTCGGGTTTCATGGGCGTCGGCCTCTGGCGAGGCGGTGACGGTAGTGATCGACGATGACGGCGGTGACGATGACCAGACCGGTGATGAGACGCTTGGTTTCGTCGCGGGCGCCAACGGCGGCGAGCCCGGAATTGAGCACGGCGATGATCAGCACGCCGAAGAACGTGCAGGCGATCGAGCCGCGGCCGCCCATCAGGCTGGTGCCGCCGATGACCGCCGCGGCGATGGCCTGCAACTCAAAGCCCGAACCGGCGTTCGGGTTCGCCGACTGGAACCGCGACGTGTCGATAATCGCCGCCAACGCCACGAGGAATCCCGCGATGAGAAACACCGCCAACTTGATCGGGCGCGGATCGATGCCGCTCAGCCGAACCGCCTCTTCATTCGTGCCCACGGCCACCATGTATCGGCCAAACACCGTTCGCGACAGGACCAACTGGGCCCCGATCACCAGGACAAGGGCCAGCAGGAAGGGGAGGGACAAGCCAAAGACCGGTGTGCCGGCGATTCCTTCGACCGCCGATCCGATGTATTGGGTTTGTGACTTCGTGAGGGCGTGCGCGCCGCCCCGGGCCATTTCCAGCATGCCCAGCGTCACGATGAACGACGGGAGCCGCCAGCGAATCGAAACCAGCCCGTTGAAGGCACCGCACAACAGCCCCGTCGCCAGCGCCCCCCCGACCGCCGCCACCAGTGGCCAGTGCCACTGAGTCAAGGCCACCCCCAGCATCGCGCTGCACAAACCCAACACCGATCCCACGGAAAGATCGATCTCCGCAATGACCAGGACATAGGTCATGCCCGCAGCAATGAGCAGCGCCGCGGGGATCTGGTTGGCGATCGTGCGAAATGTCGTGGCGCTGAAGAAGTGCTCGGTGGCGAGGCTGAAGATCAACACGAGCGCACCCAGGGCGATCGCCAGCCCAAGGTAATCGGCCAGCCAACTGTGCCACAGCGAGCGCTGTATCCGAGGCGATGGAATCGGGGAATCAGTCATGACGTGAGGCGGGCAAGAGGTAGGGACGCCCGGCCTCGGGCGTCCAGGGGCAGGGGGCCGCTCGCGCGCGTTGACGGACGCGCGGGGCCGTGCGTCCCTACCTGCTGCTGATGGTTCATGGAAAGCCGCCATCCGCTCGAGCGCACGCATTGGGTCCAGGAACCCGTGGAAGGTAGGGCGCGCTCTCCGCAGCGCGCCGGAAACAAGCGGTTCAGGCGCATACTCCTCCGGCGCCCTCGGAGAGGGCGCCCTACCTCATGGCTCATGGACGGCCTCATGGAACAGCATCCGCCTCCGGTTTCAAGTAGCCGCTCAGCGCCGCCGCCATGATGGCGTCCTGGGTCCATTCGCCGCGGCGGAACGTGCCGGCCATCCGGCCGGCCGACATCACCGCGATCCGATCACAAAGCGCCAGCAACTCCTTGAGATCCGACGACACCACCACGATTGCCTTGCCTTGGGCCGCCAAACGGCTCAGCCATTCGTAAATCTCGAACTTCGCGCCCACGTCGATCCCACGCGTCGGTTCGTCGAAGATCAGAATGTCGCAATCGCGGAACAGCCACCTGGCGATGACGACCTTCTGCTGGTTGCCACCGCTGAGTTCGACCACGGGTTGCTCGAGGGAAGCGCAGCGCACCGACAAGTTCCGGGTCCAGCGGTGCGCCTCCTGGCGTTCGCGACGGGCTTGAACCCAGCCGCACGCTCGGCTCAATCCCTTCAGGCACATCATGGTCAGGTTCGACCGGATCGGCAGCGGCAGCCACAGCCCTTGTTCTTTCCGGTTCTCGGTGAGCAGCGCGAGCCCGTGCCGAACGGCATCCCGCGGCGAACGAATGGCGACGGGCGTATCGGCGTCGCGCAGAAAGGTCTCGCCGGCGTCGGGGCGGTCTGCCCCAAACAACGCGCGCATGGTCTCCGTTCGGCCGGAGCCCATGAGACCGGCGAAGCCAAGGATCTCGCCCCGGCGCACCTCGAAACTGACATCGCGAACGGCCGGACCACAGCAGAGGCCCCGCACCCGCAGCGCCACCGGACCGGGCGTTTGCGGTTCGCGCTGGAAGGCCTCGCCAAGGTCGCGGCCCACCATCTCGCGGACGATCTCGCCGAGCGAGGTTCCGCGGGCGGCATGGGTGGCAACGAGTAGGCCGTCGCGCAGCACGCTGATGCGGTCGCTGATGCGGAGGATTTCCTCCATGCGATGCGAGATGTAGAGGACGCAGGTGCCGGCGGCCTTGAGCCGGGTGATTTGCTGGAAGAGACGTTCGATCTCGGGATCGGTCAGCGCGGCGGTGGGTTCATCCAGAATCAGCAGGTCGCAGCGCTGGGAGAGGCCGGCGGCGATCTCGACCAACTGCTGTTGGCCCACGCCCAGGGTCCGGACCAGGCAACCGGGGTCGAGATCGGCAAGGCCGACCCGGGCCAGAATCTCGCGGGCGTCCTGGTGAAGGCGATGTTGGTCGATCCATCCCCAACGATGGGGGAGGCGTTCGACGAAGATGCTCTCGGCGACGGTGAGGTTCCCGATCAGGTTCAACTCCTGCAACACCATGCGCACGCCGTGGCGCTCGGCTTCCCTCTTGGTCTGGGGAGCATACGCCGCCCCACGCAAGAGCATCGTGCCGCCATCCGGCTGGGTCAGCCCGGCCAGGATGCGGGAGAAGGTGCTCTTCCCGGCACCGTTCTCACCGACCAAGGCGTGGACCTCGCCGACGCGAAGGTCGAGGCTCACGTCCGCCAGCACCGGCCCGGCGTACGACTTCCCGAGGCCGGTGACGCGCAGGAGAATATCCGGATTGGGCATGAGCAGTCCAAACGCCCGCGTGGCGGGCGCCGCCGATCGTCGTCAGTCAACGAGCCGCTCCCGCCGGTTGATCGCGCGTGATCAAGTCCACCGGGGTCTCCCGGTCCGCCGGCGCGCTCCTGGTCTTGAGCATCTCCAGGGCATACTCGATGCCGAACACGGCCAGTTGGTCGGCGTGTTGATCCGCGGTCGCCAGCACCTTGCCCTCCTTCAGCAACTGCTGGATGGCCGCAATGTTGTCGTAGCCCACCACCAGTACCTGGTCGAGCTTGCCCGCGGCGCGCAACGCCGCCACCGCCCCCAACGCCATGCTGTCGTTCGCACACAGCACCGCCCGCAAATTCGGATGCTCCGTGATCAAGGCCGCCACCACCTGGTTGGCCTTGTCCGTCTCCCAATAGCCCGACTGCGAGCTGACGATTCGGGCCCCGACGGCCTTCATGGCGTCCTCGAAACCGAGCCGGCGCTGGATGGCGTTGAAGGCGTTGGGCGCGCCTTCGACGATCACCACCGGATCGCCCGCTTTGAGGCGCTTGGCCAGGTAATCGCCCACCGCCTTGGCCCCTTTCCGGTTGTCGGGCCCCACAAACGGGAACTTCGCCTGACTCGCGGCGAGCACAGCGTCGTCGAACTTGTTGTCGATGTTGATCACGCAAACCCCGGCCTGCTGGGCCTTGCGGCAAACCGGAACCAGCGCCTTCGAATCCGCCGGCGCGATCACGATGGCGTCCACCTTCTGCGCGGTCATCTGCTCGACCAGGTCAATCTGCTTGCTCACGTCCAGCTCGTCCTTGATACCGTTGGCCAATAGGTCGTAGTCGCTCGCATGGGCCTTCTGATGTGCCCTGGCTCCGTTCTCCATCGTGAGGAAGAACTCGTTCGCCAGGGACTTCATGATGAGCGCAACCCGAGGTCGGGCGGAGGTGGCGGTTGTGCCCGGCCCCGCCGGACGGCAACCCGCGATCAAGAGGCCCAGGAACACCGCGGAGAGGAGAAGGGGAAGATTCGAGATACGGGAACGCGCTTGCATGGCGAGATGGTTAGGGGATTCCGCAGCTTTGCGCACCAAGAAAGTTGGAGGCGCACGCTGGACGCTGCCCCCCTCATGTGGGCGGGCAACACCGTTGCCCGCGAGATCCCGCTCTGCCGGCTCCTTCTCCACCGGCGGCATAGGATCCCACCGCCGAGGTGGGATCTCGCCGGAGCCGACAGAGCGCCCGTCCGCAGGAGCGAGGATCGCGCGTTGGCCGGGGGCGACCGAACTCCAGCGCCGCTTGCGCGAGGATCCGGGAGCTGCTCCACGTCTCGACATCGGCTGGCTGTGGTGATAGGGAGCGTGAGTAATCCCGAGCCGGAGCAGCGCGGTGTCGCGCCGCCCGTGTGTGAGCCGGGCGTCCGGCAGAGGTAACTGCGCACTGCAACCAAGCCTCAACCATGAAACGTCTCTTCGTCACACTGACCGCTGCCGCCGTCGCCCTGTCCGCCCCCGTGCACGCGCAACTGAAGCTCGCCGAGGGCACGACCCTGGACTTCGCCACGCCGGACGAAGCCCGGGAAATCTTGACCCGTCGCGACGACTTCGTCGAACGGATGAGTCCTTTCGACCGCGCAGCGAGGATGAAAACGGACCGTCAGGTCTCCGAAGCGGAGTACTTGGAGTTTGTCGGCCGCAATGTCCTGGCCTGGGAGCAGGCGGATCGCGAGAAGATCGCCGCCGTAGTTCAGAGCCTCCAGCGCGAGCTTGCGGCGTTCTCGTTGCCGTGGCCGAAGCGGGTGTTGGCCATCCAGACCACCGGGGACGAAGAAGGGCGGGCCGCCTACACCCGCGCCAACGCGATTGTGTTCCCGAAAGGCGACGCGGCCAACCCGATCGCGAACCTGCGGAAGTCCATCTGCCACGAGCTGTTTCACGTCCTTTCCCGGGCGAACCCCCAACTGCGCGAGAAGCTGTATGCCGCCATCGGCTTCGTGATGTGCGACGAGGTCGCGTTCCCCGCCGAACTGCGGGCCCGGAAGATCACGAATCCGGACGCGCCGAGGAACGATCACTGCATCCGTCTCCAGGTGGGCGGCGCGGATCTGTGGGCGGTTCCCATCCTGTTCTCACGGACCGAGAAGTATGACCTCCAGCGGGGGGGCGAGTTCTTTCGATACCTCGAGTTCCGGTTTCTGCTGGTGGAACGTCCGGAGGGCTCGTCGGCGGTGAAGCCGATCTACGACGGGCCAAAGGCGAGACTCGCGACCCTGCGGGAAGTGCAAGGATTCTACGAGCAAGTGGGGCAAAACACGGGTTACATCCTGCATCCGGAGGAGATCCTTGCCGACAATTTCGAGCTGCTCGTGTTGCAGGAACCGAACGTGCGCTCGCCGGAGATCATCAAGAAACTGGAAGCCATCTTGAAGGAGAAGTAGGCTTCCCGGGTGCATACACCCCGTCTTCGCCGCCTTAACGAATGGGTATAGATGAACACCAGCCGGGGCCGATACCTTCCCGGGAAACGGGAATCGGTGAGCCTGCCCACGGCACGCAGGGCACGCTCCCCGAGGGGGCGTTCTGGCATGGGAAAGGGCTCTACGTGGTTGGGGCGCTGCTCGTCTACGTCGGTGGGAGTTGGAGCCTCGCGGTTTCCTATTCGACCATCCCCGAGATTCAACTCACCGTCGGTCTGGTCCTGGGACCAGTCGCATCCACCCCGCTCGCAATTGTCCACTGGTGGGCACAGTGGTTAGTGCGTGTCCTGGTCCGGAGATTCGTTCGGTTGCGAACCTGGCCCGAGATAGTCGCGTTGAACTTGCCCGTGACCGCTCTGATGTGCGCGTGGGTGATCGGCGCGTATCGTTTCAACGCCGCAGCTCCGGCGGTTTCGAGCTTGCGGCGGATGAACATGGTCCGGAGTACTGGAAACGCTTGTTTCGCCACTTTGCGCACCTCGAAGTGCCTTTGGACACGCCCTACACCCTCTACCGGCGGGAGTCCCAACCGCGCACGAATGAAATGTCGTTCACGTTCGCAGGCGAAGATCGTGCAGCACGGGAGGTCGTGAAGTCGGTCTCGTATGAGGCGAAGGAATACCTGTTTTGCGCTTCGAATCGGCCGTCGGTGTTCTACCTGAGGTTGGCGAGATGATGCCGGGCGCCTGCAAAACTTTGTTGCAGGTGCAACAAAGTTTTGCAGGCAGGAAACAGGGCCAGAGGTGACGGATCCGGCCTGGAGCGGGCGGTTTCGGTGCGCGGCCTTTGTGGCGCGCGGTTTTTGTGGCGAGGGACCGACGGACCACGTAGGATGCAGCCCGGTTACCGAAAGACGGCTATGCATGCGAATGTTCTCCCTCTGACGATCCTCCTGTGCGCTGTTGGGACACCCGGTTTGCCGACAGCCTGGGGGGCCCCCAAAGTCCAGGTCCTCCCACGCGCGGCGTTGGTGGACAAGATCCGCGGCGGCTGGGCCGGACAGATGATCGGCGTCTCCTATGGCGCGCCGACCGAGTTCCAGTCCAATGGCAAGATCGGCGAGTGGGACCTCAAGTGGTCCGATGAGATGCTCCAGAACACCCTCCAACAGGACGATCTCTATGTGGAGATGACGTTCGCGAAGGTGATGGACGACCTTGGGCTGGACGCGACCTGCGCACAATACGGCGAGGCGTTCAAGAACTCGAAGTATCACCTCTGGCACGCGAACGCCGGCGCCCGCCGCGTCCTCGGCCAGGGCATCCAAGCCCCAGACTCCGGTCACCCGAAATACAATTTCCACGCGAACGACATCGACTTCCAAATCGAAGCCGATTTCATCGGCATCATGTGCCCGGGAATGCCGCGCGAGGTCATCCGGTATTGCGACCGCGTCGGCCGCGTCATGAACTACGGCGACGGTTTGTATGGCGGCATGTTCGTCTGCGGGATGTACTCCGCCGCGTATTTCGAGACCGACCCGCGGAAGGTGACCGAGGCGGGGCTGGCCTGCATCCCGGCCCAGAGCGAGTACGGCCGGTTGATTCGGGATCTGCTGGCCTGGCACCAACAATACCCGAACGACTGGCGCCGGGTCTGGCAGTTGGTCCAGGACAAATGGGACAAGAACGACGCCTGCCCCGACGGCGCGCTGGCGCCGTTCAACATCGACGCCAAGCTCAACGGCGCCTACATCGCCTTCGGGCTCCTGTTCGGCAACGGCGACTTTGAGAAGACCATGGAGATCTCGACCCGCTGCGGCCAGGACTCGGACTGCAACCCGTCGAGCGCGGCGGGGGTGTTGGGCGTGGTGCTCGGCTACGACCGCATTCCGGAGAAGTTCAGGGCCGGGATCCCGGGGCTGGCGGACAAGAAGTTCTCTTACACGGATTACTCGTTCAACGACATCGTGAAGTCGACGGAAACGCGGGCGCTGGAGGTGATCCGCGGGGCCGGCGGCAAGGTCACGGATACCCAGGTGGTCATCCCCTACCGCGCCCCGAAAGCGCCGAGACTTGAGCAGTGGAGCCCGGGGATCCCGGACCGGCGCATCGACACCGCCGACGCCTCGTGGAGCTGGAAAGGGAACTGGGTGGACGACAAGGGTGCGAAGGTGAGCCAGTCGGCGGGGAACGAGGCGACGCTGAAGTTCAACGGCGTGGCTGTGGCCGTCACCGGCGCCCTCACCCAGCAAGGCGGCCGGGCCGAGGTCTACCTGGACGGCAAGAAGGTGGGGATGGCCGACGCCTACATCGTCGAGAACACGCACGACAATGTGTTGTGGAATGTGTATGGCCTGAAGCCGGGCGAACACACGGTGCGGTTCGTGACGCGGTCGAAGGGGCGGCAGGTGTCGATTCAGGGGGCGGTTATCTACCGGAAACCGTAACCAGTCCAGCATGCGGCGGGGGGGCGCGGTTTCAAGTTCGGCGGGTTGATGCAGTCGCCGCGCTCCTCACTTGCTTCCCGGCGGCAGGTGCGTAGCCTCCGGCGGATGATTCGGCACTCCTTTGTCGTTCGGAACTCGGAGCTCGAAGCTCGAAGCTCGGTTTGCGGCCCGCAGTCTCACTCAGCCCGTTGGATCTCTGCACGTTTGTCGAACCACGGACCAGAGGCAGGGACGCGCGGCCCCGCGCGTCCGTCACATCTGGTTGCCGGGAGCCGGCCGCCCGGACGCCCGAGCCGGGCGTTCCTACCTCATGCGAGTCCAGAGCCTCAAGGCGTATCCCTCGGCTTGGCCCACTGGCGCTCTTGGCGCAACTTGCTCGCGGTGCTGGCGCTCGGCGTGCTGGCAGTCGGCTGCGCGTCGCGGTCCAGCGCGCCGGCGGACGCTGCCGCGAGCCGCTCCGCCGAGGATCCATATCTGTGGCTCGAGGAGGTTACCGACGAGAAGGCCCTGGCGTGGGCGCGAGAACAGAATCTCGAGAGCACCAGGGAGTTGACGAACCGCCCCAGTTTCGAGCCCCTGCGCCAGCGGTTGCTCGCCCAGTACGACTCGAAGGAGCGAATCCCGTATGCGACGCGGCTCGGGCCGTATCTGTACAATTTCTGGCGCGACGACCAGCACGTGCGCGGCATCTTGCGGCGCACAAGCTTCGCAGAATACCGGAAGACCAAGCCCCAATGGGAGACGGTGCTCGACCTGGACCTTCTGGCCAAGGCGGAGAACGAGAACTGGGTCTGGCACGGCTACGACGCCTTGCACCCGAACTACGATCGGTGCCTGGTCTCCCTCTCGCGCGGCGGGGCGGACGCCAATGTCGTTCGGGAATTCGATCTCACGACGCGGGCGTTTGTGACGAACGGCTTCTCCTTGCCCGAAGCCAAGAGCAACGTCGGTTGGCGGGATCGGGACACATTGTATGTGGGAACGGATTTCGGGCCGGGATCGTTGACCAGCTCGGGATATCCGCGGGTGGTCAAGGAGTGGCGTCGCGGCACGCCCCTCGAACAAGCGCGTCTGGTTGGCGAGGGTCGGGAGAGCGACGTGAGTGTCGGGGCTTTCGTGGTTCATGACCGCGGCTTCACCTATGAGTTCCTGCGGCGGGAGATCACGTTCTTCTCGAATGAGGCGTTTTTGCGCCGCGGCGACCAGTGGGAGAAGATCGAGAAGCCGGACGACGCCGAGGTGGGGACGTTTGCCGACCAGATCCTGCTGACGTTGCGCTCGGATTGGACTGTGGGTGGGAAGAGTTACCCGGCGGGGGCGCTGTTGGCGGCGCCTATGACGTCGTATCTCCGTGGGGAGCGCAACCTGTCGGTTCTCTTCGCGCCGACGGACCGGAAGTCGCTGGCGGGCGTGAGCGGCACGCGGCAGCGGCTGATCGTCAATGAACTGGAGAACGTGCGGAACCGGCTGTATCTGCTGACGCCGCGAGAGGGCGGCTGGGATCGACAACCCTTCGAGGCGCCAGCCTTTGGCACCGTCTCGGCCTGGGGGATGGATCCCGAGCACAGCGAGGAGTACTGGCTGACAGTGACGGACTTCCTGACGCCCTCGAGTCTGTACCACGGGGAGATCGAGAAGGGCGCTCCGGAGAAGCTGAAGAGCTTGCCGTCATTCTTTCGCACGGAAGGCCTGCGGATCGAGCAGTTCGAGGCGGTGTCGCGGGATGGCACGCGGGTTCCCTATTTCCAGGTCAGCCGGCAGGGCTTGGCGTCGAACCGGCGGCATCCGACGTTGCTCGAGGGGTACGGCGGTTTCGAGATCTCGATGCTCTCGGACTACGACCCGACCGCCGGCGCGGCCTGGATGGAGGCCGGGGGCGTCTACGCGCTGGCCAACATCCGCGGCGGTGGCGAGTTCGGTCCGCGGTGGCATCAGGCGGCGTTGAAGGCGAATCGGCAGCGGGCCTACGACGATTTCATTGCGGTGGCGGAGGACCTGGTGCGGCGCGGGGTGACGGAGCCGCGGCGGCTGGGGATTGTGGGGGGATCGAACGGCGGCTTGTTGATGGGCAACATGCTGGTGCAGCGCCCGGATCTGTTTGGCGCGATTGTCTGCGCCGTGCCGCTGCTGGACATGCGCCGCTACAACCAGCTCCTGGCAGGGGCCAGTTGGATGGGCGAATACGGAAACCCGGATCTGCCGGAGGAATGGGACTTCTTGCAGCGTTACTCGCCGTATCAACTGGTGCGCAAGAACCAGAAGTACCCGCGCATCTTGTTCACCACGTCCACCCGCGATGACCGCGTGCACCCGGGTCACGCCCGCAAGATGGTGGCCAAGATGAAAGCCCAGGGGCACGACGTGTTGTATTACGAGAACATCGAGGGCGGTCACGGCGGCGCCGCCAACAACGCCCAGCGGGCCTTCATGTGGGCCTTGTCGTACACCTTCCTCCGACACGAACTTGGGCTGGAGCGCTGAGCCGGCGGGTGAACTCCCGCCCAGGTGAACACGTGTTCAGGGGGCGCATCGTGCGACACGCGCCCTGCCCCGGAGGTTGGGACGCACGCGAGGCGCACCAAACCAAATCCAACTTCTCAAGACCTGACCCTTATGAGCTGCCTTGGGAGCGCGGCTTGGGCCGAGGGCGTGGGAGGTTCGGTGTCATTCTGTGATGAGGTTGGCCGCAAAAGGATTGTCCGCATGAATCGGTTCGACCTCGACGCCGTAGGCCTCGCGGAAAGCACGACCCGGACTCCGGCGGGAGGACCATTTGATTTCGAAGGCGCGCAGCCCGCTGGCCTGTTTCACCACCAAGTCGACCTCCGACTGTGCCCGCGTGCGCCAGAAGAACAGTGCGGCTGGCGAGCCGAGCAGGGCGTTGCGTTTGGCGACTTCGGCGATCACCCAGTTCTCCCAGAGCGCGCCGATATCGGGTCGGAACTCGTCGGTCGAATGGGCGTTGAGCAGGGCGTTGCGGACGCCGGTGTCCCAGAAGTACACTTTCTGACTCTTGTTGATCTCCTTGCGCGGATTGGTGCTGAACGAGGGGAGCCGGAAGATGACGAAGGTCTGTTGCAGGAGATCCAGGTAGCGATCCACCGTTGGCCGGGCCATCTGCAACTGCGTCGCAAGCTCGTTGACCGAGACCTCCGAGCCAGCCTGATGGGCCAGAAGCAGGAGCAGTCGTCGGATCAAATCGGGAGTCTTCACCAGACCAGTCTGGAGCACGTCCTTCCATAGGTAGTCCGAACTGAGTTCGCGCAGCAACTGCGCCGGACGATCGCTCAGCAGGATTTCCGGGTAGCTGCCGTAGCTCAGTCGCTGCATCAGGAAGGCGCGCAGTTGGGGCGCGAAGTGTCGACACAAGTGATCAGGGCCGGCCTCCGTTCTGGCCCACACTTGGGTTTCTAAGGTCTCCGAGAACAACAACGGCGGCAGCGCCAGTTTCCGATTCCGACCCGTGAGGCTCTCAGCCGCTTGGTCAAGCAGGTCCAGCGACGAGGAGCCGAGCAGGAGGAATTTCGTGGAGAGCCGCGCGTCGTACCACCCTTTGACAATCCGCGACACCTCCGGCAGCCGCTGTGCCTCGTCCATCACCAGCACCGGCGGATTGCCGAGTGAACGCAGGGCCTCCTCGGGCGCCAACACGGCGGCGGCTCGAAAGCGCGCCTTGTCCACCTCCACATCGAAGTTAAGGAAGACGGCACCTTGGTTTGCCAGGACGTGCTCGGCCAAGGTCGTCTTGCCCACTTGGCGTGCGCCCAGGATTACGCCGACCTTGTCACCGGCCAAGATCCGGCTGAGCAATCTCTCGGCTTCTCTTCTGGCATACATGATGAACAGAATAACCTGCTATTCTGTACAGCGCAAGACCTGTGGCAGGTCCCGAGTTGACGCTCATGTCCGAGCCAAGTCGCGCGACTGGAGCGGGGAAGCTGGTTCCTTCTATCTCTCCTGCGGCGCGCCTCGGGGTTTGCTCGCGGGTTCTGCTCGGAGTCGCGCCGCAACGCACGCACCTTGAACATGCGGTAGGGCGACCTCTCCGAGGGCGCCGAAGGAGTAGTCGACGAAGCACATGTTTCCGGCGCGCCCGGAGGTCGCGCCCCACCCAGCTCTCGGTTTCGCCGGAAGCACTCGACCCGAGGTGCGAAACCGAGACATAGGCCGCAGGCCGCATCCCCCCCTGGGTCGTCAAGGTGCGGCTTCGGCCGGTCGCCCGCGGGGGCCGAAGGTGCGCGGGGGGCGTTCGGGGAGGGTCGGGTCGGCTTTGGCGAAGTAGGTGCCCTCGCCGAAGGCGGCGTCGATGGCGCGCTGGAGGTCGAGGCCGGGTTGGACGGCGAAGCGCTCGTGGGTTTCGATCACGACCCACTCGCCGGAAAGACGGTGGAAGCAGAGGAAGAGCGGGCATCGGCCCGGGAAGGTCTCCGTGATTTCGCGGACGTGGTTGATGTGGTCGACGGTGATGCGTTCCTCGTGGAGGAGGAGGAGGATCTGCTTGGTGAAGCGGCGGGGGGCGTCTTCGAGGGGGAGGATGTCCTGGGGGAAGATCTTGGGTCGGTCCTCGCCCTGGTTGACTTCGCCGATGACGAGCAAGGGGGTGCCGGGCACGAGCAAGGCGCGGTGTTTCTCGTAGTTCTCGTTGACGCACAGCACCTGGACGGAGGCGTCGAGGTCTTCGAGGGTGACGAGCGCGTAGGGTTTGCCGCTCTTCTTGGAAAAGCCGCTTTGGACAGCGGCGACGAGGCCGCCGGTGCGGGTGAGGCTGCGGTTGGGCAGTTGGGCGAGGCCGCCGAGGGAGGTGAGGGCGTATTTCTCGAGGAGCGGCAGGTGAGGGGTGAGCGGATGGCCGGTGACGTAAAAGCCCAGCAACTCTTTCTCGTGGGCCAGTCGCTGATGCTCGGGCCACTCTTCGAGCGCGAGCACCGGCTCGACGGGATGGACGGCGTCGTCGCCGAAGCCGCCGAAGAGCGAGGCCTGACCGCGGAGGCGGTCGGCCGCGAGACTGGCGGCGCGGCTGAGGGCGCGATCGATCTGGGTGAAGAGCGTCGCCCGGTTTTGGCCGAAGGCGTCGCAGGCTCCGGATCGGATGAAGGCTTCGATCGCCTTCCGGTTGACGGCGCGGGTGTCGACACGTTCACAGAACTCGTAGAGGGAGAGAAAGGGGCCATCCTGCCGGCGGGCTGCGAGGACGCTTTGGACCGCGATTTCGCCGACGCCTTTGATGGCGGCGAGGCCGAAGCGGATGGCGCCGCGGCGGGAGGCGGCGGGCGGGGGGGAATCGGGTTGCGGCGCGGTCGTCGGGGTTGCGGGTGCGGGTTCGAAGTAGACGCCCGACTCGTTGAGATCGGGAGGGAGGACGTCGATGCCGAGGGTGCGGGCTTCGGCGATGTAGAGGCCGAGTTTGGCGGTGTCCGCCATGTCGTTGGTCATCATGGCGGAGAGGAATTCGACGGGGTAATTGGCCTTAAGGAAGGCGGTTTGGTAGG
>CAYSPU010000123.1:10082-16686 GCA_964432995.1 uncultured Verrucomicrobiota bacterium | reverse complement strand
AGCTCCTTTCCGGTGTGATTAGACTCGGTCAGCCAGACCCGGATCGGGCAGGCCGGGTCGGTGTTGTTGGTCTGCCAACCGGAGCGTTCTCCCGGCCTTGCCTGGAGCCGGACGATTCGGCACTACAAAGTGAGCCGTCCCAGTAGCGAAACTCGATCTGCTCCTCTTCCGGCCTATGACGCAACTCCTTCGCCGGATCCTCGGTCAGCCAGACATCGCGAACTACTCCAGCTACGCGCGACACTGCCAAGATGGTGCGTCCCTTGAGGATATCGTCCACGAAGCTCCGCATGGCCTTGAGCTCCGATTCACCCGTGAGCGCGGCCAGCGAGTCTGCGTGGATATGCCACGAATAGCCGTCGAACCCGATGGAGACATCGCCAACGTCATCAACGCACACCAGGAGCCTCAGCAGACCGTCCGGCGATGTATGTTCCTCAGCGATCTTCATGCTGCCGAACCATTCGTTTACCTGGAAGGACTTCGTGGTTAAGTAGCGATGGACCGACAGACCAGGAATCGATTCCGGTTTCTGGAACAAGGAGGAGGGTAGGATGGAGAATCCCGAGAGTCAAAGCGGAAGGGGGCTCCCGGATCCTCGTCTAGGTGGCGCTGGGGGCTCGGTCGTCCCCGGTCCACGAGCGGTTTTCGCCCCGGTCGCCATGCTGCAGGCGAGCCTCGAGGGTCACGCGCTCGAGCCGCGATGTCGGGCTGAGGCACGGATCTGTGGGGCTACGCCGGGCAAGGTGGGGGCGGCGTCGGGACCGATTTCGGCCCAATCCCAAGGCGAAGCTGCTGGACCAGGTGCGGGAGGTGTTCACACCCGCTCCGGCCGGAGATTGCGATAGCGAATGATCTGATACTCCGTCTCGTCGCGGATCGTTTCCACGCGCTCGAAGCGCTCCTCGAATGCCGGGAAGAAGACGTCGCCGTCCACTACCCGTTTCACCAGCGTCAGGTACAGATCGGAACAGGCCGGCAACCCCAGCCGATACACCTCCGCCCCGCCACAGAGAAACACCTTCCGCTCCTCCTGCGCCGGGTCGATCTCCCGCAGCGAAGCAATCGTGCGCACATCCGGATGCCGGAAGCCGGACCGACTCAGCACCACCGTCGTCCGGTTCGGCAGCGCCCTTCCGATCGACTCGAACGTCCGCCGCCCCATGACCAGGATGTGCCCCGTGGTCAACTGCTTGAACCAACGAAAGTCGTCCGGCAGATGCCACGGGATCCGACCGCCTTGCCCGATCACCCGGTTCTGCGACATCGCGGCGATCGCCTGAAACCAACCGCCGCCGGCGACGCTCCCTGCCCCGCGTTCTTGTTCGATGGATTGCATGCGGGAAGCCGCGTTCAGTCGATATTTGACAGTGGAGTCGAACGCCAAGGGAGCGGCGGGAAACCACGGATGAACACGAAGGAACACGGATGAGGGAAAGCCGTCGGCAGCGTCGGCAGGATGAACGCCAAGTTCTCAACCGCTCCCCATGCGTGTCTGTCCGTGTTCATCCGTAGTCCAGGCCCGGTGGTTCGCGTCACACCGCAATCGGCGCCTTGATCGCCGGATGCGGGTCGTAGCCGGTCAGCGTGAAGTCCTCGTAGCGAAACGCGTGGATGTCCCGGACGGCGGGATTCAGATTCATCCGGGGGAGCGAACGCGGTTGGCGGGCGAGCTGCAGCCGGGCTTGTTCGAGGTGATTCGAGTAGAGATGGACATCGCCAAACGTATGCACGAACACGCCCGGCCGGAGCGCGCACACCTGGGCCACCATCAGCGTCAGCAAAGCGTAGGAGGCGATGTTGAACGGCACCCCGAGAAACAGATCCGCACTCCGCTGATACAGTTGGCAGCTCAGCTCGCCATCGAGCACGAAGAACTGGAACAACGTGTGACACGGCGGCAGCGCCATCTGGTCGAGCTCACCCACGTTCCACGCGCTGACAATCAGCCGGCGGCTGTCCGGATTCCCCCGAATCTCCTCGATCACGCGGTCGATCTGGTGAATCGAGCGCCCGTCCGCCGTCCGCCAATCGCACCATTGCGCCCCATAAACGCGCCCCAGGTTCCCATCGGCGTCCGCCCACTCGTCCCAAATCGTCACCCCGCGCTCCTGCAGGTAACGCACATTGGTATCCCCGCGAAGGAACCAGAGCAGCTCGTGAATCACGGACTTGAGATGCACCTTCTTCGTCGTCAACAACGGGAAACCGTCCGAAAGCGGGAACCGGAGCTGAGCGCCAAACAGAGCACGCGTGCCCGTGCCCGTCCGATCCGGCTTGACCTTGCCGTGATCGAGCACCAAACGAAGCAGTTCGAGGTAGTGAACCATGCGCGCGCTGCGAGAAACGACTGGGGGCCTGTGTAGTCCACCGACCACCCGCGGGCAAGCCAAAGCGATGGCGACTTGCGTCCCGCCCCCAAATCGGTTGTCTTCAGGTATGTCGAGTCCACTGCGCATGCCGGCCGCAAGACTCTGTCAGCCGGCTTTGACGCCCGACCCGAAACAACGTGCCGTCGAAAGAAGACTCGCAACGCATCGGGGCTGGGGCAAGACAACGTGAACCGGGTGTATAGCAATGTAACATATTGATGAACAAGATGTTACGCACATGAAGTCGCACACATCTTCCACTCGCAACCGGAAGGACACGCGGGGCCGCGTGTCCCTACCCCATGCTGTTGCGCAGCGATGGAAGGTAGGGACGCCCCGCCTCGGGCGTCCACAAGAGGCCACACCTGCTGCCCGCAGCCTGAGAGAAACCAGCAGGAACGCAGAGACCTGAGCCGGAGTCCGAGTTCATGTTCCGCTATCCGAAGAGATACGATGTGGTTGTCGTAGGCGCAGGACACGCAGGTGTCGAAGCCGCGCTGGCTGCGGCGCGCTTGGGATGCCCGACGCTCCTGCTATCGATGAACCTGGATACGGTTGGCCAGATGTCCTGTAACCCGGCGATCGGCGGCTTGGCAAAGGGACACATCGTCCGCGAGATTGACGCCTTGGGCGGTGAGATGGGGCGAGCGGCGGATATGACGGGTCTGCAGTTTCGGATGTTGAACAAGAAGAAGGGTCCTGCGGTGTGGGCACCCCGGGCGCAGTGCGACAAGAAGGCCTACCAAGGCTTCCTCAAATGGGCATGCGAGCGACAGGAGCGCCTCGACCTCAAACAGGGGCAGGTCACGCGCCTGCTTGTGGAGGATCGCCGCGCAGTTGGAGTTGAGACCGATCTTGGAATCCAGTATTCGGCTTCGACCGTTGTGTTGACGGCGGGGACGTTCCTGCGGGGTCTGCTGCACCTGGGAATGACACAGCGACCTGGCGGCAGGCTCGGAGAAGCGTCGGCAATCGGACTCTCGGAGTCACTTCGCGAGTTGGGGTTGGAGATCGGAAGGCTCAAGACAGGAACGCCGCCAAGACTTCTGCGGAACTCGATTGACTTCTCACGGACCGAACCACAGTCGGGAGACGATCCGGTCCCCTATTTCAGTTACTGGGTCGATGAGTTGTTCCACGTGGAACAATCGGCCGGGATCCAGGAATCCGCTCGCCCTCGGAGCGTCCCCAAGTACCCCGTCGGGTCCATTCTCGACCGAATCGACGGGCAGCGTGACTGCTATATTACCTACACAACCGCCGAGACGGCCCGGGTCATCCGCGAGAACCTGGATCGGTCGCCCCTGTTTTCTGGCGTCATCGAGGGGGTTGGCCCGCGCTATTGCCCATCCATTGAGGACAAGATCGTCAGGTTCTCGGATAAGGAGAAGCACCAGATCTTCCTGGAACCCGAAGGAGTGACGACGGAGGAGATCTACGTGAACGGCTTCGCTTCGTCGCTTCCCGTTGATGTGCAATACCAGATGGTCCGTACGATCGTTGGTTGTGAGCGAGCGGAGATAACTCGACCTGCATATGCGGTTGAGTACGACTACGTTCCACCAACCCAGTTGTATCCGTCACTGGAGTACAAGGTCATCGGCAACCTGTATCTTGCAGGTCAGATCAACGGGACCTCCGGTTACGAAGAGGCCGGTGCGCAGGGGCTCATCGCCGGGATCAACGCAGCGCGTCGGATCCGGGGGATGGAGCCGCTCGTACTGCGGAGGGATCAGGCATACATTGGGGTGCTCATTGACGACCTTGTCACGAAGGGGACTTCCGAGCCGTATCGGATGTTTACGTCGAGGGCGGAGTTCAGGCTTCTGCTGAGACAGGACAATGCGGATCTGCGGTTGAGCGAGATAGGTCATTCAGTGGGGCTGCTGGATGAAAGCAGATATCGTAAAGTTGTGAATAAGGCCAAGTTGGTGGCGTCCGAGTTGGCGCGGCTTGGAGCCAGACGCTGTGGATCACAAACCTGGGAGGAGTTGCTTCGAAGGCCGGAAGTTACTTATTATCAATTAGTTGGAGATGACAGTGCCGTCCCGACCGAGGTCGCCCATGAGGTCGAAACCCAGGTCAAATACCGAGGTTATGTCGAGCGCCAGCAGGTCGAGGTCGCCCGCCTCAGGTCCCTCGAAGAGAAACGGATACCGGACTCGATGGATTACGCGTCGATTCCCGGCCTGCGCAGTGAGTCGCGACAGAAGCTGGCTCGAGTGCGGCCTCGGACGATCGGCCAAGCTTCCCGGATCTCTGGGATCACACCAGCCGACATCGGCCTGCTCACCGTCTGGCTGCGCCGGTTGAGCGGGCGTCAGGAGTAGTCGCGACCAGAGGGAACGCGCCCAAATCCGCGCGCTGACTGGGGAGGAGCGAAGCCCCAGCGCCAGTTGCGCGAGGACGCGGGGCTCGCGTCCGGGCTCGACGGGGGGCGGCTCGATGGTAGATTGGCTCCCGTATGTCGATGCAACCGACTGTTGCTGCGGGAAAGGTCAACCTGCGCCGTCCCGATGTGATGGCGGAGGTGGAGGCTCAGGTGACGTCGCACTACCGCAGCGAGTTGGTCGACCGGATCCGGGCCAACGGAGGGGTTCTGGCCGCCGATGGGCGCCTGACGGTCAAATTGGCGAAGGAATTCGGCTTTTGCTACGGCGTCGAGCGCGCCATCGATCTCGCCTACGCCGCGCGCAGGTGTTTCCCGCCCCCCCGGCCGATCTACCTCCTGGGCGAGATCATCCACAACCCGGAGGTCAACGACCAGATCCGGGCCATGGGGATCATCACGATATCCCCGCGGCCGACCGACGCGGACATCGCCCGGTTGAATGCGGACGACGTGGTGATCATTCCGGCTTTTGGCACGGAGGTCATGACGCGCCGGAAGCTCGAGGAACGGGGCTGCCTGCTGGTGGACACGACCTGCGGCGACGTGATGAGTGTCTGGAAGCGAGTGCGGCAGTACGCCAGGGAGTCGTTCACCAGCAACATCCACGGCAAAGCCAGGCACGAAGAGACCAAGGCGACCACCTCCCAGGCCACGGCCACCGGCACGGGGCACTACCTGGTCGTCTACACCCTCGACGAAACGGACTACGTCTGCGACTACATCGTCCGCGGCGGCGACCGGGAGGAGTTCCTCGAGAAGTTCAAAGGCGCCTACTCGCCCGGTTTCGACCCCGACCGCCACCTGCAGGCCGTGGGCGTGGCCAACCAGACTACCATGCTGCGGGGTGAGACCGAGGAAGTGCAGCGCCGCATTCGCGCCGCCATGGAAAGGAGACACGGCTTGAGCGGGCTCCCGGCCCATTTCCGCTTCTTCGACACCATCTGCGGTGCCACGCAGGAGCGTCAGGACGCCCTCGAGAAACTGCTCGCGGAACCGCTGGACCTGCTCCTGGTCATTGGCGGCTACAACTCCTCGAATACTTCCCATCTCGCCGAAATGGGCGAGTCCCGCCTGCCGACCTATTTCATCAAGAACGCCGGCGAGATGGTTTCGGACCGTCTGATCCGCCACTACAGCTTGCAGCTCCAGCGCGAGGTCGAGACGCGGGACTGGCTGCCTGCCGGCAAGGTCACCGCGGGCATCACTGCGGGTGCCTCCTGCCCGAACAACCTGATCGAAGATACCATCCGCCGGCTCTTCGATTTGAAAGGGGTGTCGGTCCGCGAAGTCCTGACCGCCTGACCCGCCTTCCGCTTCGGCAGCCGCATCGCATTCACCCCAGCCCGCATGCCCCGCACCCGCGAACAACAGGAAGCATTAGAACGCCAGACCCTGGCGCCATACGCCCAGTTCAGCGCGGACACCCGGGGACGCCAGTTTCCCGAACCGCCCCCGGATTGGCGGACGCATTATCAGCGCGATCGGGATCGGGTCATCCATTCGCGCGCCTTCCGCCGGCTCGAATACAAGACGCAGGTCTTTCTCAACGGCACGGGCGATCACCTCCGCACGCGGCTCACCCACAGCATCGAAGTCGCCGCCATCGCCCGCAACCTCGCCCAGGCTCTCCGCCTGAACGAGGACCTGGCCGAGACCATCGCCCTGGCTCATGACCTCGGCCATTCCCCCTTCGGCCACACCGGCGAAGCCGCCCTGAACTCGCTCATGAGGGACCACGGCGGGTTCGAACACAACCGCCAGAGCCTCCGCGTCGTCGAGGCACTGGAGCAGAAATACCCCGGCTTCCCCGGACTCAACCTGACCTGGGAGGTGCGCGAGG
>CAYSPU010000123.1:262-10072 GCA_964432995.1 uncultured Verrucomicrobiota bacterium | reverse complement strand
TCGCCAAACACGAGACCAGCTACGACCACCCGGAATCCGCGGCGGGAGGATCCTCCGCTTCCCTTGAAGCCCAGGTGGCCAATCTGGCCGACGAGATCACCTACTCGAGCCACGACCTCGACGACGGGCTCGACTCCGGCCTCCTCTCCGAGACTGCGCTCTTTCGCGAAGTCCGCATCTGGCGTCGCGCCGCCCAGTCCGTCCGCCGCGAACACGGGGCGCTTCCCGACGAATGCCGCTGGTATTTCACCATCCGCTGCATCATCGACGGCGCCGTCCGCGACGTCGTTCGCACCAGCGAACGCAACCTGCAGACGTCCGGCGTGCAGAGCGCCGACGATGTGCGCCGGCAGGAGGCGCCCTTGATCGCCTACAGTTCCCGACGGAATGCCCTGAACCGGGAACTGCGCGCCTACCTCCACGCCAACCTCTACGACAACCCCGTCGTCCACGAGCCCAACGAACGGGCGGTCGAAATGATGGAGAAGCTCTTTCGCGACTACGTCGCCCACCCTCAGCACATGGGGCAACAAGCCCGCCGCCGCATCCGTCGCATCGGGCTCCACCGCGCGGTTTGCGATTACATCGCCGGCATGACCGACCGCTACGTCATGCTCGAACACCAACGGAGATTCGGCCTGCTCCGCGGCTGAGCGGGAATGCTGTCCGCTCCGCTCACGGGGCGGGCGAACGCGTCGGACCGCCGGCCGGCTCACGCCCGGTGATGATCAGCTTGCCGTCTTCGACGCGGATGGTGTCGAACTTCGAGAGGAACTCGGCGTTCTTCGGTTGCCGGTAGGCGTCCTGGGCCAGGTTCTGGCGGCGCAACTGGCTCATGATCTGCTCGGGTACCGCCTGATCCTTCACGCGCAACGACTGCGGCGTCACCACCAGCACCCCGGCCTCCAGCGCCACCCGGAATGTCCCCTCCCCGTTGAGGTAGCGCCCGCGGAGCCGGGACAAGCCCGGGAGTCTCGCGAACTCATCCAGCGGGAGAGACACCCGGCCTTTGACTTCCTTGCCCTCGAGATCCACGTACACCCTCTCTTTCCACTGGGCGAGGCTGGGCGCCAAGGCGATCAGCGCGTTCAGATCGGACCCCGTCAGCACCAGCGGCTCCGTCTTTTCGCCGGCCTCGACGGCGTCGCGGAACGTGTCCACCCGCTTCTGCAGCACCTCCTGGTCCTCCGCGCTCACTTCGACCTTTGGCAGCTTCGCGGGCGTGGTCTCCGTGTATTTCTCCGCGACAGCGGCAATCTGGCGGACGGTGTAGCGCGCGACGAGAAACGTCGCCACTCCCAGGACGACCGCCAGGATCAACACCGTCAGACAACCGTAGAAAAGACAACCGTGCTTCTTTGGCGGGTTGGTCCCGCTCGTGACGGGTGGGTTCATGGATCGCTCCGGAGTTCTTGTTCGCAGGCATCATGGCAGTACCACCGCCCCCGCTCAATTCCGAATCGGGCCGGGCTTTGGAACCGCGCCTCCGCTTTTGGCTTTCCGCCCCCCGCGCCCTGCCGCATCCTCGCGGCGTGTCAGGTCTGATTGCCATTGTGGGCCGCCCGAACGTCGGCAAGTCCGCGCTCTTCAACCGGATTGTCGGACGGCGCATTGCGATTGTTCACGATCAGCCGGGGGTCACCCGCGATCGGATCAGCGCCGAGGCCGAGTGGCACGGCCGGCCGTTCACGCTCGTGGACACCGGGGGCATTGGCCTGCTCCGCGGCGAGAAGGCGGACGACCCGTTGCTCCGGGCGGCGCTGACCCAGGTGGAGGTGGCGATCGAGACCGCGCACGTGATCCTGCTGGTGACCGACGCCCAGGAAGGGCTGGTGCCGCTCGACCACGAGGTCGCCCAGCGGTTGCGCGCGTGCGGAAAACCGGTGCTCGTCGTGGCCAACAAGGTGGACCATGCGCGCTGGGAAGCCAACACCGCCGAGTTCAGCGCGCTCGGCTTCGATCGCGTGTTCCCCGTCAGCGCCATTCACGAGCGCGGCCTGCCGGCGCTGATCGACGCCGCCGTGCGCCTGCTGCCGCAGCGCCCGGAGGCCGCCCCGTCGACGCCCGGGCAGGCGGCGGCCGAGTCACCCCCGCTCAAGATCGCCATCATCGGCCGCCCCAACGTCGGCAAGTCCTCCCTCATCAACGCTCTCACCCGCTCCGCCCGTGTCATCGTCAGCCCCACTCCCGGCACCACGCGCGATGCGGTCGACGTCCCGCTCGAGGTCGAAACGGAGGGCGTCCGACAGCGTTATCTGCTGATCGACACGGCGGGGATTCGCAAGCACCGCCGGGTGGACACCTCGGTCGAGTTCTTCAGCGTCAAGCGCGCCGAGGACTCGATCGCGCGCAGTGACCTGGTGGTGTTCGTCCTGGACGCGGAATCCGGGATTGTGGAGCAGGACAAGAAAGTGGCGGACAAGATCCTCGAGGCGCACAAGGCCTGCGTGTTGGTCGTGAACAAGTGGGATCTGTTCGCGGCGGCGGTGGAGAAGAAGCAGGAGGACCAGCAACGCGGGCGCCAGCGCAAGGGCCGGCGTTACGGCGAGCCGGAGCCGAACACGTCCCTGGCCGGATTCGCCGAATGGGTCCAGCGGAATCTGTTCTTCCTCGACTACGCCCCGGTGATCTTCACCTCGGCGACGTCCGGGTTTCACCTGGAGCGCCTGCTCGAGGCGATTCGCTACGTGGCCGCGCAGCTCCAGCAGAAGATCCCCACAGCCTTGCTCAATCGCACGCTGCAGGAGGCCGTCGAACGCCGTCAGCCCGTCAGCCGACAGGGGCACCGCCTGAAGTTCTTTTACGCCACCCAAACCCAGCAGGCCCCGCCCACCTTCCTCCTGTTCGTCAATCGGGACGAACTGCTCTCCGATCCCTACAAGAAGTACCTGGCGGACGAGTTGCGCCGCGCCTTCGGGTATGAAGGATGTCCGATCGTGCTGCACGCCCGCCCCCGACCGAAGACCGTGGAGCCGATCCGACGGCACGCGGCGCGCCGGCCGCCACAAACCCGGCGGCCGTAGAGGGGAGGGCAGCCGTCTCTTGCGCCGACCTCGCACAGCGCCGCGGAAGAATAGCCTTTCCGCCGGGTGGCCGCTCTTCATAATCGCGCCCCGTCACATGCATTCGGACCTGCTACCTCTGCAAGAAACCATCGCCACGCACCAACCGCAACTCGAGGCGTTGCGCCGCGAGATGGCGCGCAACATCGTCGGGCAGGTCCCGCTGATCGATCGTCTCCTGATTGGTCTGTTGGCGAACGGCCACGTCCTGCTCGAAGGCGTGCCGGGACTGGCCAAGACGGCCACCGTGACCGCCCTCGCTCAATGCCTGCACCTCCGGTCGGCCCGCGTGCAGTTCACGCCCGACCTGCTGCCGGGCGACCTCATCGGCAACCTGGTGTTCAATCCGCGCGAGAACAGTTATCCCACCCGCAAGGGGCCGATCTTCGCCAACCTGGTGTTGGCGGACGAAATCAACCGGGCGCCGGCGAAGGTGCAAAGCGCGTTGCTGGAGGCGATGCAGGAACGCCAGGTGACCATCGGCGAGGAGAGCTTCCCGTTGCCATCGCCGTTCCTGGTGCTGGCGACGATGAACCCCATCGAGCAGGAAGGCACCTACGCACTGCCCGAAGCGCAGGTGGATCGTTTCATGCTGAAGGTGGTGGTGACCTACCCGAGCGAGGCCGAGGAGAAGCAGATCATGACGCTGATGGCCACCACCGCGCCGCGGCCGGCGCTGCGGGCGGTGCTCCCGCCGGAGGCCATTCTGGCCATGCGCGCCCTGGTGGACCGCGTTTACGTGGACGAGCAGATTGCGGACTACATCGTGCGACTGGTGTTCACCACCCGCGACCCGGCGCGCGCGGTGCCGGACCTGAAACCCTACATCCGCTTCGGCGCCTCCCCCCGGGCGTCCATCAACCTCTCCATCGCCGCGAAAGCGCACGCCCTCCTCCGCGGGCGTCCGCACGTCACCCCGGCGGACGTCAAGGCCATCGCCCCGGATGTCCTTCGGCACCGCGTCCTCACCACCTTCGAGGCGGACGCGGACAACGTGACGTCGGAGCAGATTGTGCGGCGGGTGCTGGAGCAGGTACCGGTCCCATGACCCCGGCCGACATCCTGCATCGCGCACGGCGCATCGAGATCCGGGCGCGCCGCCTCGTCGAAGACCTGTTCACCGGCCCCTACCGTTCCGTCTTCCGCGGGCGCGGCATCGAGTTCGACGAAGTGCGCGAATACCAGCCCGGCGACGACGTGCGCTCGATCGACTGGCATGCCACCGCCCGCACGGGCGTGGTCCAAGTCAAACGCCGCGTCGAAGAACGGCACCTCACTCTCCTGCTCGCCGTCGACGTCAGCGCCTCCGGCGACTTCGGATCGGTTCCCCAGAGCAAACGGGAACTCGCCGCCGAACTGGCTGCCGTGCTCGCCTTGAGCGCCGTGCAGAATGGCGACCGCGCCGGGCTGCTGTTGTTCACCGACCGCGTCGAGCGTTTCCTGGCCCCGCGAGCCAGTCGCTCACAGGCCCTGGCCATCGTCGCCGCCATTCTCGGCCACACCCCCCGGTCGCGCCGCACCCGCCTCCAGTCCGCGCTGCAGTCCCTGATGCATGCCTTCCGCCGACGCGCCACGGTGTTCCTCGTCTCGGACTTTCTCGACGACGGTTTCGAGCGCTCCCTGCGCATTGCGGCGCGACGGCACGATGTGATCGGCCTGCAGATCCAGGATCCGTTGGAAGTCTCCCTGCCGTCGCTGGGCTGGCTCGTTTGCGAGGATGCCGAAACCGGTGACGTGCTGGAGCTGGACACCTCCGCTCCGGAGGTCCGCCATGCATTCGAAGTGCACCGAAGCGAACGCGCCGGGCGGTTGCGCGAGATGTTCCGGCGGGCCGGCGTGGACCATGTCTGCTGCCAGCCGGGCTTGCCCTACGAATCCGCCCTGCTGCGCTTCTTCGAGAGCCGGCAACCCGCGGCCGTCCCGACGCCCGACCTGGTGTAAACCGTGCGCGACACCAACCTCATCGAAGACCTGCGTCACCTCGTGCCACCCGACTGGAGCTGGGTGCTCTGGCTGGGCGCGTTTGTGGCGATGGCCGCGGTCCTGGCGATGTGGTGGCGTTCGCACCAGCGCCACCGGTTGACCGTCCGGCCGCCGTCGCCGGACGCAGCCCTGGCCGCCTGGGAAGAAGCCATGCGCGCCCTCGAGCATCTGAGCGTGTTGCTCGTTCCCGAGGAATCGCGCGCCTACGCGGTGGGTTCAACCGGGGTGTTGCGCCGCTATCTCGAACGGCGCCATGGCCTGCATGCGCCGCGGCTCACGACCGAGGAGTTCCTCGACGCCGCCTGCCGGACCCCGGTTCTGCCGGCCGAACAACGCGCCGCCCTCGGCGAATTCCTGGGCGGCGGCGACCTGATGAAGTTCGGCCGGGCGGTGGCGGAGGCGGACGAACTCCGGCAACTGCACGAGGCGGCGGTGGCGTTTGTCCTGGCAACGCGTCCCGCCGCGGTGCCGAAGAGCGCGGCGGGGGAGGGGGGGGCATGATCGGTCTCCACATCGCGTCGCCGGGCTGGCTGCTGCTGCTCCTGCTGCTGATTCCGCTGGCGCGTTGGCGCGGCCGTTCGGGCCCGGCCGCCGCGCTGCTCTTTCCTGCCGGCTCGCTGCTCGGGCCGGCGGCTCGAGCGACGCGCTTTCGTCCCGGCGCCTGGCGCTTCGCTCTGCGCCTGGCCTTCTTCGTCCTCGGCATCCTGGCCCTGAGCCGGCCGCAGGTGGAGAAAGCCACTTCGCGCGAAGATACCCTCGGCATCAACCTGATGTTGACGCTCGACTTCTCCGGCACGATGCGGACACGCGATTTCCTGCTCGACGGCCGGCGGGTGACCCGGACGGCGGGGCTGCAGCAGATTTGCGCCGAATTCATCCGCTCGCGTCCGAACGACCGGCTCGGCCTGGTCTGCTTCGACCGCAACGCCTACCTGGCCGGTCCGCTGACCCTGGACCACGACTGGTTGCTCGAACGTCTCCGTCGCGAAACCAACGGCGTCGGCACCGCCGTCGGTCCCGCCCTCGCCGTCGCCGCCGGACACCTCCAGCGATACACCAATGAGACCCGCGTCATCGTGCTGATGACCGATGCCGAGAACATCACCTCCGGACCGGCGCCCGATGAGGTCGCCGCCGTCCTCGCACCGCTCCAGATCCGCGTGCACGCGATCCAGATTCTCAGTCCCGACGAAGCGACACCGCAGAACGACCTCAGCGAATACCTGGCGCGCGCCGTGGCCCGGACCGGCGGCCAGTATTTCCGGGTGCGGAACGGACATCACCTGCGCGCGGTCTACCAGCAGATCGACACCCTCGAAAAACGGAAGCTCAGCGATCAGCGCGTCCGCGGCTATCGCGAGTTGTTCCCGTGGCTGGCGATCCCGGCGTTGGTGGCGTTGCTCGCCGAGTGGTTCCTGGGGGAAACGTTCTGGAGGAGGTTGCCATGACATTCGGCGCCCCGCTCTGGCTGGTCTTGCTACCCGTGTTCCTCCTGCTCACGGCGGCTCTCTTCGCCTGGGGCGCTCGCCGCCGCCGCCGAACGCTGGCCGCCGCCGTGAACTCACCGCTGCTCCCGCAACTGCTCGCGCGTCTGGACCCGCGCCGCCGGCGGCTCCGACAGGCGCTGGGGCTCGCCGGCCTGGCCTTGCTCGCCCTGGCCCTCGCCCGCCCTCAAGCCGGCCACCAAAGCCTCGAACTCGAACGCACCGGCGTCGACCTCCTCATCGGCCTCGATGTCTCGCGATCGATGCGCGTGGCCGACGTGGAACGTACCAACCGCCTCGAAGCCGCACGCACCGCCATCCGTCACCTCCTCAACTCCATGGGAGGCGATCGTGTCGGCCTCATGGCCTTCGCCGGCGACGCGTTCCTGGTCATCCCCCTGACCCGCGACCAGGCCGCCGTCGATCGAGCTCTGGACTCCCTGCAAACCGAGTTGGTGTCCGCACCCGGGAGCAACCTGGAAAAAGCGATCCGCTGTGCGATCGAGAGTTTTGACCAGGCCAGCGAAGGCCCGCGGGCGCTCCTCCTGGTCAGCGATGGCGAGCAGCTTCAGGGCGAGGCGCTGGGCGCCGCGCGCGCGGCCGTTCAGCGGCGGGTCCATGTCCATACTGCGGGAGTCGGTTCCCACCGGGGCGGCCGTGTGCCCGCCGCCGCCGGCGTGGCCGGATACCAGAAGAACCCCTTCGGCCGTGAAGTGATCTCGCGGCTTGACGAACGACTCTTGCGCGAGACCGCCCAGGCCGGTCGCGGGTTGCATGTCCACCTCAAAGGCCCGAACAGCCGGCAACTGGTCACGTGGTTCAGGCAGGCCGCGGCGGGACTCCCGCGCGTCAGCGAACGGCGTCAGTTCGGCGATCCGCAGGAGTGGTTCATGATCCCCCTGGCCGGCGCCCTGGCGCTGCTCCTGGTCGAATGGCTGCTCACCGACCGCCGCAACCCGGCCCGCGCCCGGACAACCCTCTGCCTCCTGGCGGCGCTCGCGGCAAACACCCAGGCGGCCAACGATCACCCCACTCCAGGCGCGGCCCCTGCCGCCGTCACCCGGACCACGACTGCTTCCGGAGAGCGGCCCTTGCTTGATCCCTGGTCTGACTACAACCGCGGCGTCGACGCCTATGCCGCCGGCGAGTTCCAGCGCGCCGACGAGATCTGGCTCGATCTGCTGAACCATCCGCTGCCCCGTGGACTGCGTCAGCCCGTCTGGCTCCAGATCGGCAACGCCGAGTTTCGCCTGGGCGAACCCCTCGAACAAAACACCCCCGAGCAGGCCGTCGATTCCTGGCGCCGCAGCCGCGACGCCTACCGATCCGTGCTGGAACTCAACCGCCGACACCCCGGCGCCCGCCATAACCTCGAACTCGTCGAACGCCGTCTCGCCCGGCTCACCCACCGGCTCGGAAACGAACTGTCCCAAAACTCCGAATCCCAGCCGCTCGACGACGCGATCGACACCCTCCGCGCGGCCGACGCCTACCTCCGCGAAGCCGTCGAACTCGCCCCGCGGGATCAGGAGATCGCGCGCGACGCTGCGGCAGCGCACGAGCGACTGCTCCGGCGACTGCTCGAGCGGGCGCAAGCGTTCGAGAACCGCGGCGACGCGGAGGCCGCCAAGAACTACCGTTGGGCCGACCTCCAGGCCGAAGAAGCCTACCGCGATGCCCTGAGCGATCTGACAGACGCGCGCAGCCAGTCGGCCCCGGAACCGTCCCCAGAGGAAGACAGCTCCCAACAGCATGCCCTCACGCCCGCGTCGCCCTCGGAACAGGCCGTGCGGATCGCGCAGGAACGGGTCGAGGACAAGCTCTCCAAGCTTCTCACCCGCATGGGCCAGCGCGAGCAGCGCAGCGGCGATGAGGCCGCTGCCGCTCAGAATGCCGAGGAAGCCCTGGGCCGATTCGATGAAGCCCTGCAGCGTTACCAGGAAGCGCGGGAGCTGAGGCCGGACAACCGCGACGCCCGCCGCGGCGAGGCCCAGGTGCGCGCCGCCATGGAACAACTGCACGTTCAAGAAGGACAGCGCAGCCTCGAACGCGGGATCCAGGCGACCCCCAATGACATCCCCAGGGCCGCTCAGGAACTGACGGCCGCGGTCAGCCACTCCGAGGCCGCCCTCGATCTCAACCCCCTGAACGCCGAAGCCACCGCCCTCGGCGAGGAAGCGCGCCGCCGCCTTCCGGAGGTCCTCACCCGACTCGGCCAGCAGCAGCAGCGCGCTGGGGAACAGGCGGAATCCCGATCGCCGGCCGCCGCCCTGCCCCATTACGAAGAGGCCGAGACGTCTTACCGCGACGCGCTGGACCTGAGCCCGCAGCACTCCCCGGCACAAACAGGCCTGACCCAAGTCCAGGATCGCCTCTCCCAGCTTCGACAACAAATGCAGCAAGCCGCCCAGCAGGCCCAACAACGGGCTCAAAACTCCCGCCAACCACGTCGCACCTTGGACGAATTGCTGGGTGAAGTCGCGGAAGTCGAACGCCCCCCGGATCGTGATTCCAACCGCCGGCGCCAGGACGCCCGGCGGGACAACCAATCCCGCAGAGTCTATCCGGATTGGTGAGCGACTGCGCCCCAAATCCGACACTCCGCCCTCGACATGAACGTCGCGAACTAGGGTCACACCGTCGCCGTGGCGCCCACCTGATACCACCCGCCCGGTTGCACAATCGGCAAAGGCCGCGCCATCTGCGTACTTCTGCTTGTTGCGCGGGCAACCGCGAACCGGGTGGGGATCCGAGGCCGCGCGCGGCCCCGACCAACGGATCGGGTTTCTACCGACACGATGTTGAACAGAAGCCGCGAAGGACCGCAAAGTGAGTGCGGCCGGGGAAACCAGTCTCTCTGCGGCTCTTGGCGTGCTTCTGTTCCAAGTCCGGGGGCGGACAAACAACCAAGAAACGAAGACACGAAGGGAGTCGGGGGGCGAACCCGACACCCGGGCATCTTCTCCCCGCACCCATCACCCTCCTTTGTTCCTTGGCGTCTTTGCTGTTCCTCCCCCTCGAGAACAGGGAATACAAAGGGACGGGTCTTTAATCAGTTCCGATATCGATTACCCCGCGGAGGAACTGCGACACCGGATTGTTGCCCGCGTGCGGCACCTGTCTCGAGTGCCCCAGTTGCAATCGCCACCACCGAGAAAGGACGAGAGGACCGTGGCGCGTTGAAGCCGGTCACCCCGCTGAGGGTGCGAACCCGACTGGCGGACGCGGGAATACAAAGGGACGGGTCTTTAATCAGTTCCGATATCGATTACCCCGCGGAG
>CAYSPU010000123.1:0-162 GCA_964432995.1 uncultured Verrucomicrobiota bacterium | reverse complement strand
CCACCGAGAAAGGACGAGAGGACCGTGGCGCGTTGAAGCCGGTCACCCCGCTGAGAATACAAAGGGACGGGTCTTTAATCAGTTCCCCCGCCAACCACGTCGCACCCTGGACGAATTGCTGGGTGAA
This sequence comes from uncultured Verrucomicrobiota bacterium, assembly GCA_964432995.1. Lineage (GTDB taxonomy): Bacteria > Verrucomicrobiota > Verrucomicrobiia > Limisphaerales > JAHDYP01 > CAYSPU01. The sequence goes on along the minus strand of CAYSPU010000123.1, from coordinate 35 downwards.
GTCGCGGAAGTCGAACGCCCCCCGGATCGTGATTC